>JBIMKC010000109.1:0-7852 GCA_043673925.1 Chromatiales bacterium
AACACTCATGGAATGCCGTTGGCACAGACTCAGCGCCCAACTTCACCGGGACACGGAGACGGGAATGTTTACCGCCACGTTAACCCGGCCGGTGAATGGGGATAAGAAAGTGCTAATCGGTGCGTATGGGACCAACAACGCGATCTTGGCGTTAACGCCTATGTCAGGTTCGAACAACAGGCTCTCTTGAGCGCCGCGGCACCTCTTGTCCCAGGGCCGCGCACAAGATGAAGCGTGTGTCGGCGCTGCCGAGTGCAGCTAGGCGCCTTGTGAGAAGGAGCCGAGTAGCCCCATCGCGCCAAAAAATAACGCGCCGAGGCCAGCCATTAATCCCAGTCCGGCAAGCATTTTCATTTTAAACTCCTGGTGCTCCGATTCGTTAATGGCGCGGTGGCCGTAAACGGCGGCCATGAGCGGACAGATGAAAAACCACGGTCCGCCCCATATCAAAATAAAACCCGCTATCCCAGCAAGAAAGGAGGTAATCGCGAGCTCCGAAGCGGCGGTTATCGGTAACTTGGATTCTTTCCCGAGCCGCATCCAGCGGAACCAGGATTTCGCCAGCACCAACACGAGGATCGGCCACATCAATATCCAGTCGACGCGCAGGCCGTAATCCGGAATGTTTAGCCTGATCGCCCATTCATAGAGTAAAAAAGCGGTGATGGGTATGAAGGGATAGTAGAGTATCCACGAAGCCTTGTTCTTCACCTCAACGCGCATCAGAACCGGAATACAAAGCAAAACGACAACAATCCCTAGCGCTTGGATCTCGGCTTTAGTGAGCGGCATCGTTACGATCTCTACTCGAAAACGAGGCGCGAACAATAGCAACCTAGGGAGTCCTCAGCAAGCACGGCGCGCATTATTCGCAGAACCCATACCGGCCGCCGGTGTCTATTGAGCGGTGCGGCGTGCACGTATTTTTTCGTTCAAGGAGTATTCGAGCATGACAATGATCAAACATGAATTTTTGAGGGGGGGATTTGCGCTTCTCTTTGCCGCGTTGCCAATGGCAACCCTGGCCGCGGAGATCACGGTATACAAGAGTGCGCAGTGCGGATGCTGCAAGAAATGGGTCGAGCACATGCGTCAAAACGGCTTTGAGGTTAAGGCTCTTGATGTAGGAAACTTAGACGAGATTAAAAGAAAGCATGCGGTGCCTGGACACCTCGCCGCCTGTCACACCTCCATCGCCGGAGGCTATGTGGTCGAGGGACACGTACCGGCGGATGCGGTCAAACGCTTACTGTCGGAACGCCCCAAGGTCACGGGGATCGCTGTGCCAGGCATGCCCATGGGCTCTCCCGGCATGGAAGGGGACCGAAAAGACTCCTATGAAATCATCTCGTTTGACTCCGCGGGCGAGACCAAGGTGTTCGAGCGGCGCTAAATCGGAGCGTGCTGAATCGCTGTTTCCGCGTATCCGCTGCTACGCGTGGCGCAGGCAGTGGACGGCTATCTCCGGCGGGCAGTTGATTCTTACCTCCACGATGGATGAACCCGCGCCCGTTGAGGTATAACCTTGGAGATCGTGATAGCGCCAGGCGCCACGCGCCATCCGGCGGGGGCATTTGGCGTCATAAATGATCGGCCATTGTCCGGGCAGACAGATTTGACCTCCATGGGTATGCCCGCAGAGCAACAGTTTAAAACCCGCGTGTGCCGCTTGCTTGTATATCTCGGGTGAATGCGCGAGCAGGACAGCGACATTGCGAGGATCGATGTCGTCGCAGGCGCGCTCCAGATTATCGGTGCGGTAGTAATGAGGATCATCGATACCGGCTAAATGCAGCACCGCCCCGCCCCGATTGATGGCGACGGACTCATTTAACAGTACGCGTATCCCCAGGTCCTCCATGGCCGGCACCATTTTCAGCGAGTCGTGGTTTCCCAGGACCGCATAGATGGGATCCTTGAGTTGCGAGCGCAAGCGCTCTAAGCCCTTCAGCGCGGCTTCGCAGGTTCCGAAGGTCTTATAACGATAATCGCCGGTCATCACGCAAATATCGTAGTCGACGGCCTGAACGCGCTCCGCCAAAACCTGCGGGAAATTCCCGTCCATATCGATATGCAAATCGCTGAGGTGCAGGATCTTCAAACCTTCAAACGCATCCGGGAGTCCGGAGATCGGGACCGTGTTATGACGCAGCTCAATACGACGCGCATTGCGGCGTCCGCGTTCCAGCAGCAACGATAGGCGCAAGCTAGTGCGGATCAGTGAGTGCACGGAATACCAGTTCTCCAGATGGAAGAACTTCAATCCTTGACCAAGTATCCTGGCTTCATTGTCGGACTCGATACCGAGGCGCTGGCGAAGGTGAATGGGAGCGAGGCGGCCATTGAGCCGCTCGATGAGATCCTGGTCGGACGGAAGAGTTTTCGAGCAGATTTGGGGAAGGGGCACATGGGGGCGCCGATCCACAAGCGAATTCTGTTGGGTTATGGCGACGGCGTTTAGCATGTGTCTATGTACTCGGCACGGTGGAAGCTAATTTTCGACTAAGGTAGTAGTTAAGGTAGTAGTTTGCAAGGCAAGATTCATACTCGAATACATGTATTATGGCCTCAGGCGTATTCGTTTCGAGGCTGGATCGTCGTTAATTAGCTCTGGGACGGTGGCGGACTCGTGCGCTGTTAATGAGTTCGGCGCAAAATCCCGATGCTAGGCCCGGAATGTGTCCAGGCTATTACGGCGCCTCAAAAGCTAGGATTCGATAGCGCACCCATCCCACTTCGCTGACCCATGCGGCATACAGCGTCGCGCGCTCCGCGCCTCGATGGCCAATAGAGCCGAGAATGCGCAGGAGTGCCTTGTAAGTCGGCAAGGTGTTTTCGGTGATGTCTTCATTGTGGATCAGCCGGAAACCGCAGTGGCGGGCCAGTAGCCGATATCCCGTCACCGAGCTGGGCGAACAATAATTAAACGATCCATAAAATCGGCTCATTGCGCGCGCGTGCGCCAAGAGCCAGAGCGCCAAGGGTAGGGCTGCGGGAGCAAAAGGGACAAAATCGGATATGACTAATCGGCCGCCCGGCATTATAACCCGGCGCGCTTCTTTAAGAAAGCGTAAGCGGCTAGGAAAATGAAAGATGCTCTCAACGGCCATCACGACCCCGAAGCTATGATCTCTGAAAGGCAATAGGCAAGCATCGCCCTGCACAAAGCTTAGATCATTTCCGTTTCGCTCCTCGATGAGTTGGCGCGCGCGTTGTAGTTGTCGGAGCTCGATGTTCAATCCGGTGACGCTGATGGCCCCCAATCGCTCGTTTAAGTACGCCACCGTACCGCCGAAGCCGCAACCCACGTCGAGGAGCGGTTGTTGTGGGTCGACCCCAGCCACGTTTACCATACGTTCGGTCAAGGCATCCTGGGCTTCAATGAGGCTTTGGATCGAGTCATCGGCTTCACTGGGCGTACCGTAGTAGCCCCAGTGCACATGACGGGTCCCGAGGGCATTGACCAAAGGGTCATCGGATGCCATGGCAATGCGTTCGAACAGGGTATCGAAATAGGGCAGCCGGACGCGAACGGCTGCGCTCCGGGGTTTTCGGGCCATGAACGTTCTTAACACGGCTTGGATGTTCTAAGCCGGGCGAGCGCCGGCGGTCCTCCGACTTCTCCAGAATTGATGTTTCGGATCACGAATTAAATGATTAACCCAGGAAACGCGCTTGCGGAAATCCTACTCCATAAACGGGAAGAAGTTGCGGCGCGTAAGGTAGGCCGACCGTTCGATGAGGTACGGACGCGCGCCAGGGATGCCGGCGCGACGCGTGGTTTCACCGCGGCGATCCGCGAGCGCATCGCGTCCGGACGCCCGGCGGTCATCGCGGAGCTGAAACGGGCATCACCTAGCCGTGGAATTATACGAGAGGATTTCCAGCCCGCGCCAATCGCCATGAGTTATGCACGCGCTGACGCGGCGTGCTTGTCGGTGCTGACGGATAGTCGTTTTTTTCAAGGTACCGATCCGCACTTGAAGGAGGCGCGCGCGGCGTGCGCGCTGCCGGTCTTGAGAAAAGACTTCGTCATCGACCCTTATCAGGTGTACGAAGCGAGAGCCCTTGGCGCCGATTGCATTTTGCTGATCGTGGGGGCGTTAAACGACCGGCAGTTGCGGGAGCTGTCCGCTTTGGCGTGCGATATCGGGCTCGATGTGCTAGTAGAGGTTCACGATCGCGAGGAACTCGAACGGGGGACCATGCTGCGTACGCCCCTGATCGGCATTAATAATCGCGATTTGCGCACATTCACGATCGATCTGCAGACCACTATCCGGCTCCTGGTCGATGTTCTGGATGATCGCATCGTCGTAACCGAAAGCGGGATCCGCACGCCCGAGGATGTGCGGTTGATGCGACGCCATGGGGTCAACGCCTTCCTTGTCGGTGAAACCTTCATGGCGGCCCCGGACCCGGGCGCGAAGCTCAAAGAATTATTCGAGACGCTTCGAACCGATTAAGCTTTCGCGGTGCGCCGAGTCCTGATGACCAAAGAAATCACAATCGACCCGGGTCTCGCTGTTTCGGCCTTAACGGCAACCGAGCATGCCAGTATAAAAATACCAGGTCGTGTCCAGGTCCTTAACGGGGAAGGCTAGGTGGAATCTCGCTTTCATTAGATTGCTGGCCATAGCTTCGGAATCGCTCTAAGACTTCCGCCATCTCGGCATTCGATAGGATCACCGGGGTGCCGATCTGTAACGACAGGCAATAGATCCGGGCGAGAAATTCCACCTCCTGGGCTAAGCGCGAAGCGTCTTTTAAGGCAATGCCCACGACCATCATCCCGTGGTTCGCCATCAGGCAGGCTCGCCGGCCTCTTAAAGCGCCGACCACGTGATCCGAGAGCGCCTGGGTTCCAAAGGCCGCGTACGGTGCGCACGGGATGCTGCGATCGCCGGCCACGGCGACCATGTAGTGAAACGCCGGGATCCCCATGCGGCAACACGCCAACGCGGTGGCGTGAGGAGTATGGGCGTGCAGCGTAGCCCCGACCTCGGGCCGGGCGATGAAAATGTCGCGGTGCATGCGCCATTCGCTCGATGGACGCAGGGCCCGACCGCGCACCTCCCCTGCGAGAGTAACTTCGACGATGTGCTCGGGCTTGAGATCCGCATAGGGTATTCCGGTCGGCGTGACCAGGAAGGCGTCTGCGGTACGCACCGCGAGATTGCCCGCGGTGCCGACGTTTAAACCGCTGGCGCTGAGCTCGCGCGCCGTGGCGACAATAGCTTCACGAAGCGCTACCTCCTGCATGGTCAAGGGCGGCCGGTTCTAGGCGCTAGTCGCCCGAGGCGATGCGTTTAAACCCGCGCGTCTCAGCAGACCATGGGCTTCGTGGCGCAAACGCGGCGTGCCGTAGACGAGGAGTCGGTCGGATGTAGGCATCGGCTGGTCATTGACGCAGGAACATGGCGTACGCCGGATTCTCCGTTTCTTCCGCGTGAACGAGCCCGAGTGCGTTCAGAAACGCGTCGAAACCATTCCGCTCGCGCTCTGGGACCTGGATACCCACTAACACCCGCCCATAGGCGGCTCCATGGTTGCGATAGTGAAACAGGCTGATGTTCCAGCGATCGCCCAACTCGGTTAAAAAATGCAGCAGCGCCCCGGGGCGTTCCGGGAACTCGAATCGGAACAAGATCTCGTCGGCGATCGGTCCGGCGCGCCCCCCCACCATGTAGCGGATATGTACCTTGGCCATGTCGTTGTTCGAGAGATCGGCCACCGGATAACCCTTTTCTTGGAGCGAGGCGATCAAGGCGTTTTTTTCCGTGACACCGTGACGCAACTGGATCCCGGCGAACACCTGGGCGTCGCGCAGGTCGGCGTACCGATAGTTGAATTCGGTGATCGATCGCGCTCCGAGCGCGTGGCAAAACGCCCGAAAGCTCCCCGGATGTTCGGGAATGGTGACCCCGAGGAGCGCCTCGCGCTGTTCGCCGAGCTCCGCGAGCTCGGCGATATGGCGCAGCCGATCGAAGTTAACGTTAGCCCCGCTAAAAATCGCCACGAGGTTGCGTCCACTGAGCTTGGCGCCGGTGACATACTGTTTCAAGCCGGCGAGCGCCAACGCCCCGGCCGGCTCGGGGATTGAACGTGTATCTTCGAACGTGTCCTTGACCGCCGCGCATATCTCGTCGTTAGTGACCAGCAGCACTTCATCGACGAACTTCTGCGCGATGCGAAACGGTTCCGCGCCCACCTGGCGGACGGCCGCGCCGTCGGCGAAGATCCCGATGTGCTCCAGCACTATACGTTCCCCGGCCTTGAGCGCCTCTCGCATGCTTGGCGCTTCGTCGGATTCGACCCCGATGATCTTAATCGCCGGGATCAGTTGTTTGACGTACGCGGCGATTCCGGCAATGAGTCCGCCGCCACCTACGGGCACGAAGATCGCGTGTAGATCGCCCGAGTGCTGTTCGAGGATTTCCTTGCCGACGGTGCCTTGGCCGGCGATCACCAAGGGGTGGTCGTAAGGGTGAACGAAGCACAGCCCGCGTTCCTCCTCAAGCCGATGCGCATGCTCGCAAGCATCGTCATAGGTATTTCCGTGAAGCACGATTTCGGCCCCCAGACGCCGTACCGCGGTTACCTTTATCTCGGGTGTTGTTTTCGGCATCACGATGATCGCGCGCAGATCGAGGCGCTGGGCGGCCAACGCCACCCCTTGGGCATGGTTCCCCGCCGAGGCGGCGATAACACCGCGTTGGCGTTCCGCCGGGCTGAGGTGCGACATCAGATTGTACGCGCCGCGGAGTTTGTAAGAGAATACCGGCTGGAGGTCTTCGCGCTTTAACCACACCGCGTTATCGAGCCGCCGCGACAGCTCGGGCGCGAGGTCGAGCGGTGTCTTCTTAGCGACATCGTAAACGCGCGCGGTGAGGATAAGCTTCACATACTCGTCTATCATGACCATTAAGATACCATTGAACGGTCTGTGCACGTGACTCAAGACGAAAAGAAACGCCGCGCGGCCGAGGCCGCCATCGAACATATCGAACCGGGCGCCGTCATCGGGGTGGGTAGCGGTACGACGGTGAACCTCTTCATCGATATACTGGCGGCGCGGGCAAAAAACGGGATTGAGGGCGCCGTTCCCAGCTCTCAGGAGACGGAGGCGCGGCTGAAGGAACACCGTATCCCGGTCGCCGACCTTAATCACACCGGCGGTCTAGCCCTTTATATCGATGGCGCGGACGAGGCCACGAAGCACCTGCAATTGATCAAAGGGGGCGGCGGCGCGCTCACGCGCGAAAAAATCGTTGCTGCCGCGAGTCGGCGATTTCTATGTATCGTCGATGACAGCAAGCTCGTCGATGTCCTCGGCCGCTATCCTCTGCCGATCGAGGTGCTCCCCATGGCCCGGAGCTACGTCGCCCGCGAGCTAGTGAAGCTCGGGGGTCAGCCGGCATGGCGAACGGGTTATATCACCGATAATGGCAACGTTATCTTGGATGTGCGTAATCTTTCGCTGCTGGACCCCGCCAAGATGGAGGCCGAGATCAATCACATTGCGGGTGTCGTAAGCAACGGGATCTTCGCGCGCCGCCCCGCGGATCTTCTGATCATTGGGATGGACGCGGGCGTTAAGACGCTAAGCTGAAAGAATGCCGCGGGTATTGATTACGCTCGGGCTGCTGCTGGTCGCGATTGGCCTCCTCTGGCCGTGGATGACGAAGTTGGGTTTGGGGCGATTGCCGGGCGATATCGTCATTGAGCGCGGCGGTTTCAAGCTCTATTTCCCGATCGTGACTGGTCTGCTCATCAGTTTAATCGTCTCGGCGGTATTGTGGCTGTTTCGGCGCTGAGAGCTTGTGAAAAAATCTGCTGCGCTCGGGATCTC
>JBIMKC010000110.1:0-1563 GCA_043673925.1 Chromatiales bacterium
CTTTGGAAACCCCAATGCTAAAGTGCCCGCCGTAAACGGCGGGGTATTCAGAATTAACGGCCGGTCACAACGATAGCACAGGAACCGGCGGGCAGATATCGCAGTTATTGACATCGGTGCGTCGAATACGCATAGTTCCGCCGCGCTTAACACATTGCTATTGGAGATTAGGTTGGCTAATTGTCCCTCTGCTCGCAAACGCGCCCGGCAAGCCGAAAAACGCCGGGCGAGCAACGTCAGCCGGCGGTCCCTACTGCGTTCGACGATCAAGAAGGTCGTGCGTGCGATTCGGCAAAACGACAAGGACGGCGCCACCGCGAGCTATAAGGCGGCGGTGCCCATTATCGATCGCATGGCGACCAAGCGAATCATTCATAAGAACAAGGCGGCGCGGCATAAAACGCGCCTGCATATCGCGATTCGCGCCTTGGGGTAGCGCGCCAGCCTCGGGTTTCCCCAGCGGAAATCTACTTGGGAACCTCCCTAAAGAACCACGAGGTTATCGCGGTGGATCAGTTCCGGCTCGTCCACGTAGCCTAGAACTACCTCGATGCGGTCGCTCGGTTGGCCTCTAATCCGCGCCGTCTCCTGCGCTGAGTAATTGATAAGGCCGCGCGCGATCTCCCGCCCCTCGGGGTCCACGCAACTGACCAGTTCACCGCGCCCGAAGTCGCCTTCGACCGCGGTCACGCCCACGGCCAGCAAGCTTCGCCCGGCCTTAAGCAGCACGCGCGCGGCACCCGCGTCCAAGACCAAGCGGCCGCGTGGTTTCAGGCCCCCGGCGAGCCACTGTTTGCGGGCCGCCAGCGGACCCTGGCCGGGGACCAGCAAGGTGCCCGTCTCCGCACCGGCGGCGATCCCGAGCAAGACCTCGGGCGTATGGCCCGAAGCGATGATGGTCGCCGTCCCGGAACGCGCCGCGAGCGCCGCAGCCGTAAGTTTCGTCCGCATACCGCCGCGTCCAAGCGGGTGGCCCTCCCCCGCCATGGCGGCGAGAGCGGGATCGCCGGCGCGGGCCCGCCCAATCAACCGCGCCTGCGGATCGGCGCGCGGATCGCGTTCGTATAAGCCCTCCTGATCGGTCAGGATCACGAGTAGCGTGGCCTCGATGAGATTAGACACAAGCCCCGCGAGCGTATCGTTGTCGCCCACCCGGATCTCTTCGGTGGCCACGGTATCGTTCTCGTTAACCACCGGCACGACCCGCAGCGCCAAAAGCGTGCGCAGCGTGCTACGGGCGTTCAGATAGCGCTGCCGGTGCGCCAAGTCCGCATGGGTCAGGAGCACTTGTGCCGTGTGCAAGCCATGACGCTGAAAACACGCTTCGTAGGTCTGGATGAGCCCCATCTGGCCGATGGCCGCGGCGGCCTGAAGCTCATGCAGGGCGTGCGGCCGGCTCGCCCAGCCGAGCCGGACCACGCCTTCGGCGACGGCGCCCGATGTCACCACCACGATCTCGCGCCCTTGGCGGCAGAGCACCGCCATCTGCGCCACCCAGACCCCGAGGGATTCGGCGCGCAGACCCGCGCCATTATTCGTAGCGAGCGAGCTACCGATCTTAAC
>JBIMKC010000110.1:1663-7814 GCA_043673925.1 Chromatiales bacterium
CAGCAAATCCACTTTGTTGAGGACCAACCACCGCTCTCTAGCATAGAGCTGGTCGCTGAACTTACCGATTTCCTCCTCCACCGCCCGGATCCTGGCGACGATGTCCTCCACTCGATCCGGTGTCCCGATATCGACCACATGCAATAGCAGCCGGGTACGCGCTAAATGCTTCAAGAACCGCACGCCGAGGCCCGCGCCCTCGCCCGCCCCTTCGATGAGACCCGGCACATCGGCAATGACGAAACTGCGTTCGATATCGACGCGCACCACACCGAGGTGCGGATAAAGCGTCGTGAAAGGATAGCCGGCGACTTTGGGGCGCGCCGCCGACACCGCTCGAATGAGACTCGATTTACCGGCATTCGGCATGCCCATGAGGCCCACATCGGCCAGCAGTTTGAGCTCGATGCGTAAATTGCGGGCTTCGCCCGGTTGGCCATGGGTGATCTTGCGCGGCGCGCGGTTGGTACTGCTCTTAAAACGCGTATTCCCCATGCCGTGCAGTCCGCCCCGCGCCACCACGAGGCGTTGCTTGGGAGCCACGAGATCGCCTAGCAACTCATCGCTGTCGGCGTCGTAAACCACCGTCCCCGCGGGGACCCGGACGATGCAATCGGCGCCGGCATGTCCCGAGCAGTCCTTACCCATGCCTGCTTGCCCGTTTTGCGCAAAAAACCGGCGCTTATAACGAAATTCCACGAGCGTGTTCAGGCCCTCGGCGACTTCCAGAACGACATGGCCGCCATCCCCGCCATCCCCCCCGTTCGGACCTCCGAAGGGGATGAACTTCTCACGGCGAAAGCTCAGGCAACCATCGCCCCCGGCCCCCGCCTCGACGCGGATCCGCGCTTCATCGACAAATTTCACCGATCATCCACCGCATCAAAAAAAACCCCGTCCGGGACGGGGCTTTCGAGCGCGCCAACGCGCCGCGTTACTGCGGCATTACGCTCACATAAGTACGGGTTCTTGGCCCCTTCAGCGCGAAGACGACCCGTCCCGGTGCCAAAGCAAACAGCGTGTGGTCGCGGCCACACCCCACGTTCACCCCGGCGTGAACGCGCGTGCCGCGCTGCCGGACGAGAATGTTGCCCGCTTCGACCCATTGTCCCCCGAAGCGCTTGACCCCGAGCCGTTTCGATTCGGAGTCCCGGCCGTTACGCGTGCTGCCGCCCGCCTTTTTATGTGCCATCGTTTTACAACGCCCCGCTAGCCATGCATTTCCGGCGAACCGCGGATGGACCGAATCGTAAGCTCCGTGAGGTTCTGCCGATGCCCCATCTGCTTACGGTAGTGCTTGCGGCGCTTGAATTTAACGACCATGATTTTCGTACCGCGCGGTTGCGCGGTGATTTCGGCCTCGACCACCGCACCGTTGACCACGGGCGTGCCCAAGGTCACCTGCGCGCCGTCCTTGACCAGTAATACCTCGCGCAGCTCCACGCTCGCGCCCACATCGCCCACGATGCGTTCGACCAAAATTGTGTCTTGTTCCTGAACCGCGTATTGCTTACCGCCTGTCTTGAGCACCGCTAGCATGGTCAATTCCCCGTCACCGTGATCACATCGTTCCTTTACCGAATGGGTGGGCGATTCTACGGGATCCGCACGCCGCGCACAAGCGAGCGCCGTTCAAAACCGATCGCCAACGGGCCGTAGAAATTCAACCCCCGTCTTGGCACAATGGCCGGCCCAATGCAGTTACGGCACGGCAGGACCGCATGAACATCGATACCTTACGCGCGCTGGTCGCCGAAGACATGGCGGCCGTCGATCGTCTAATCAAAGCGCGCCTGCATTCCGAGGTTACCCTGATCAATCAACTTAGCCGCTACATCGTCAATAGCGGCGGTAAGCGCTTGCGTCCCGTATTGGCGATACTAAGCGCGCACGCGCACGGCTACCAGGGCCGACATCACATCGATATGGCCGCGATCGTGGAGTTGATCCACACCGCGACCTTGCTCCACGACGATGTGGTGGATGCCTCGGACATGCGCCGCGGAAAGGAAACGGCCAACCTGGTTTGGGGGAGCGAGGCGAGCGTGCTGGTCGGCGATTTTCTTTATTCGCGAGCCTTTCAAATGATGGTGGAGGTCCGCAATATGCGAGTGATGGAGATCCTCGCGGATGCGACCAACACCATCGCGGAAGGCGAGGTCATGCAGTTGGTCAACTGCCATGATCCGGAGACGACGGAGGCCCGCTACCTCACCATCATCCACAATAAGACCGCCAAGCTCTTCGAAGCCGCCGGCCGGCTCGGGGTTGTCATTAGTCATGGCAGCCCCGAGGAAGAACAGACGATGGCCAGCTACGGCCGGCACGTGGGCACCGCCTATCAGCTCATCGATGACGTGCTTGACTACAGCGCCACCTCCGAGCAGCTGGGGAAAAACATCGGCGATGATCTGGCGGAAGGTAAACCGACGCTGCCCTTGCTTTACGCCCTGTGGCACGGCGATGCGGAGCAGCGGACCGTGGTTCGCACGGCCATCGAACAGGGGGGGCGCGAGCATACGCGCGCGGTGGTGCAGGCGATTGAAGCCACCGGCGCTATCGCGTACACTGCAGAACTCGCGCGTGCCGAAGCCGGGAGCGCCCTCAGGGTGATCGAGGGGCTTGCGCCTTCGCGGCACTACGAGGCCTTGCGTGCGCTCGCGGAATTCGCGGTCAACCGCCCCTCATAATATCTACCCATCGGGGTGTAGCTCAGCCTGGTAGAGCACTGCCTTCGGGAGGCAGGTGTCGCACGTTCGAATCGTGTCACCCCGACCAATCAATTCAATCGTTTAGTGTGCGTAATTTTCTTTGCTCAATTGGCTAGCGTGATCGTGACTCCGTTTTTCAAGCAGAACTACTGCAGCCCTTCTTCGCGATTTTTGGAAAGTTCCAGATATGCCGTGCTGCCTGGACGACTCCGGCGATCTTCAAGGATACCTCCGGGGATCTGCATTTGCACCTGTTAGATGTGACAGCTTCGCACGGAACTCGCCCGCACTAGACTTAGTTGGGCAGTTGCCTCCTGCGTAGACGTGAAGCGGACGCGCGAGGAGGGGAGGGGGCGCAACTACTGCACCGCGGAGGCGACTGCCCAACTGAGCTGAGACACGGCGGATTTTACAGATCCCCACTGGTGTCGGATACAAGCACATAGACTAAACGAGACTGGCTTGTGGCGGAGAATAAGAATTTTAAAAGCCCATTTTCCTCAGGATCCAAGATACGACTGGACCGGTAGGCTGTTAAACGTGCGCGGTATCAATAAACAAACAGGAAAGAGCAATGAAAAGTCTTTGGATCCCAGGCAACGGCGGCAAGACGCTGGTCTTGAGTATCTTAACCGTAGGACTCTGGCTGATGGGATGGGCACCCGTGGCAAACGCTGTCGATGACCCCGGCCCCACCGTCTCTACGTGGATTCCAAGTAGCGACGCCGACGAGACGGTCGGCTCGGTGAGCATCAGGCTGCAGCCCGGCCCTTACAACGCCCGGGATGTCTATAAGGTGTTCGTCACCGCCGTGGCGGACAAGGATCTGCAGTTGGTCGTCATCGGCTCCAATGGAGTGAAGGTCGATTATTTCGACGAACCGCGCGGCAACGGATTGTACGCCGTGTTTGGCGCGGTGGATGCCGG
Source organism: Chromatiales bacterium (assembly GCA_043673925.1). GTDB lineage: Bacteria > Pseudomonadota > Gammaproteobacteria > JACCXJ01 > JACCXJ01 > USCg-Taylor. Next base: position 5,302 of record JBIMKC010000110.1, read on the forward strand.
CACGATCACATTGGAGTTTCAATGGAGGACGACATCGCCACAGGACCAATGGACCAGTGCTGGAACGAAGGCGCTGACGGTGGGAACGCAACGGACGATGAGCCATGACACGGAGGTGCCGATCTGTACCTGGTACGATACCAAGGCCGGAGTACCCAATGTCGCGAACCCCTCCGAGGCTGACGTTGAATCCAGGCTGGAGATTGACTTCCCCAATCTGAAGGCGGACGGATTCAACTGCGTGAACATAGTGTGGTTGGAAGCCTGGAATAAAGCCAAATCCACCATCTACAGCAATCTCACGCAGCACGGGATGAAAATCCAGCAGTTTCTCTATACGGCCAACACTTATGTGAGGGACAACATGATTTATCCGTTGTCCGGTGAGGCCAGGCACAACGACGTGCCGTTGCTGGGTTTGGAAGACGCGCTGAATACGGACATGCTGGCGGATGTGGGGGGCGGCGTTGCACTCAAGGATCATCCCCAGTTGTTTTCCTACTATCTCCTCGATGAGGCCGAGGAGGATCGAGCGCGCGGCGTGGAGCTGGAGGCGATGCTGGCCAAAAACATTGACCCCAACCACGGCAGTGGCAGTTCGGCTACAGGAATACATGGCAGCAGATACTCGGCGCTTATCCTGCAGAGACCCTTTTCGGACTTTATCGTAATCAATAACTACCCGCTGGGCTCAGCCACCGCGACGAGCGATTTCACCAAACACAACGCATTCGAAGGCGATCTTGGGTACATGAACCTCCCCGATTATATGGATTGGGCGCAAGAATTTGACACGCGCCGGTATCTAGATGTCTTTAACCAGACGCATAACACCACCAGTAATCGCGCGCCTTATCCCAAGGAGTTGCGTGCGCTGGTGATGATGTCCGCCGCGCGGGGCAGCCGTCCCATTAATTATTTTCTCGACGGCTGGTTCGGCGGGGTAGTTGGGTTGCTGGGCCCCGGCTTCGTCCGCACGCCTAGACTGGAGGAGGCCAAACTGGTGAACCAGAAATTGAATGGATGGATGCCCATCTACAAGCATCTGAAGCGGGCAGAGAACGGAACGAAGATTCCCTACACGCAGAAGCCCTCCTCCTCCAGCGATCTCTTTTTCAGCGATTTCGAAAGCGGCGAGACCACTTTCGGCGCAACGAACATTGCGGCTGCGGGACACAGTGGAACGCACTACGGACAATTCGCCGACGAAAACCTACATAACCAACCGCTCGATAAACCCCTGGACGGTGTTCCCTTGTATAATTCCTGTGTCTATACGGCGTGGGTAAACGACAATAACAATGCGAGCATGACCTACAGGCTGCAGGCACGGGTCAAGAAAAGCGATGGCCCCTGGCCCTACAAGTACGGCAGCTACGTGAACATCGGGCCTGGGTGGCAGCAGTTGACCCTGGATCTCACCCCGGAGGCCGGCGACGGTCTGCATGCGAGGATGATCAACCTGGGCATCAAGGCGGACACCGCCTCCACGCCCGTGCCATATAACATCGACGACGTGAAGCTTGCATGTACCCGTCCGGCCTATACTCCGAGCTATGAGCTCCATGGGGGCGTCGTGGGTACCTTCTTGCACGATGTTACCGAGAAACGATACATCATCGTCGTCAACACCGATACGGTGAACCCCAAGCCGGTGACAGTGAACGTGGTGGGCAACAGCGGGGCGGCGACCACGGCCAAGAACGTGGACACCGGCACGGTGTATAATCTGTCTCCGGGGTCTGGTTACGGCGTGCTCGATATCAGCCTGGAGGCGGGCGATGGTGCGCTGCTGGAGGTGGATGGAACGACCACGCTCTACTCCAACAACATGGAAACTGCGTCCACTTACGGGAGCGGAACGCTGGTCACGACCCCCGCGCCTCACGGCGGAGTGAAATCCGAGCAGCGCCCAGCCGATGGTGCAATTTATTCGTCGTCTGCCCTCAACCTTGCTCTGCCGGCTTCGGCAAGCAATTTCACCTACAGTGTATGGGTCACCGACAACAACGATCCCAGTCAAATGTACCGCCTCCTCGTTAAATTCAGAAATCCCACGACCGGCGCGATCTCGCCCTTGTCGAACACTCCTTGGACTAGCGCGGGAACGGGCTGGACACAGTTGAGCGGCGACTTCACCAGCATCGTCAACCAGCGTATTGGTGAAGGCTATACTCAACTTTCTATGATCTCCTTGGGGGCATGGTCTGGCACGACCGCCCCCCCCTTCGTCACCTATTACGCCGACGACATGCTTGTTCAGTATCAATAAGTCGCCACCAGGCAGGACCACATATAACATCGTAGCAATTTAATCTGGACAAACGGCCTCTTCCTGAGGTTACCCTCGTTTTCCGGATACCAACGGTTGTTTTTTAGGCCGCCTGTTTCTGTTGATGTATCCCAACGGGCTCCTTGGCAAGGCGACCGAACTCACCGGGCAGCATCGTCACTATCAAGCCAATACGGTACGCGACCGAGTGGTCCTTTCCACCGTATTCCTCGGGCTTAAA
>JBIMKC010000111.1:0-6202 GCA_043673925.1 Chromatiales bacterium
TTGCCTGAAAAGACGGACGCTCGGATACCAGGGCGTCGTCTCGCCTTCCGATCCCCAGCGCCAATCCGGGACATCGGAGAGCAGCACCCACACCGGTTTACCCAGGGCCCCGGCGAGATGCACCACCGAGGTGTCCACGCTGATGAGGAGGTCGAGGGCATCGAGGGCCAGGGCCGCATCACCGTAGTCGTGCAGTGCCGGGCCGAGATCCTGCACCGTCACCTCGGACGGTAGCTCGGCCCGGTCCTGGCTCCGCTTGCCTTTTTGCAAGCTGTAGAAGTCAACACCCGGTGTGCGCAGAAGAGGCACCAGTGCGCCCAGTGGATAGGATCGGCGGCGGTCATTCTTATGGGTGGGGCTACCCGCCCACACGATCCCGATCTTGGGCGACCGAGAATCGGCAAGCCGGGGAAGAGCCCTCGGATCTTTGCGTCGGCGGATCGCGCTGACATCGACATAGGGCACGCGGGCGAGGATCGTGGCGGGCGTCGTGCCGAAGACCCGCGGCAGGCTCAAGAGCGGCACGTGCACATCGAACTCGTGGACCTGGAACTGCCCCGGCTCGCGCAACTCGGCGATCCCCGGAATCGTGGCGAAGACCGGGAGGAGATCCGCCCGGCAGACCAGGATGAGTCGTCGGCAGCGTTCGGCCACGAGCGGCAGGTAGCGGGCGAATTGAATGGCATCACCCGCGCCCTGCTCGGCATAGACGAGTAGGCTCTTGTCCGGAATGGGCCGGCCGTCCCACTGGGGATGCGGACATCGGAAAGGGGTCAACTGCCCGGTCCGCCAGCGCCATTCGTATTCGGCGAAACCGCGCAGGTAATCGCCCATCTGCAACAGGGTTATGCCGAGGTTGAAATGCGCCGCGGCGTAATCGGGCTGCAAGGCGATGGCCTTCTCGTAACAGCCGATGGCCGTCTTCTGGTCGCCCCGGCCAGCGTGGAGATAGCCGAGACTATTATAAGCCTCGGCCCGCTCGGGCTCGGCCTCGATGACCGCTTGCAGTAGCGCGCTGGCTTCTTCGAATGCCTCGGCATCACCCAAGGCCACGCCCAGATTGTAGCGAGCATTGGGGAAAGCCGGGTCTATCGCTACACATTCCCGGTAAGCCGCGATCGCCTCCTTCAGCCGTCCGTGCCGGTAATGCTCCATGCCCGCCTGAAAGTGGAAACCTGGCGAGCGCCTGATCTCTTCCTCAGTCGGCAGCACCACCTGGGCCAGGGCCTCATCGGGGAGCACATAGGATTGGGACAACCGCTCGTCCTGCCATTCCAGCATCTCGGGATAACGCATGCCGGGCAGGACTTGGACCGCGAAGATCTCCTGTACGCCCGCCTCGAAGCGCAAGAATCCGAGCGTCTCACCGCTCTCGATGTGCACTACCCACACCCCGCAGCGGCGTTCCTGTAACCGCTTGACCAAGGGAATGCCGCTGAAGACAGCGCTCTCGCGCACCTGCGAGAGACCGATGAAGGCGAGCGGCCCGACAAAATCAATACCCCTAGTAAAGCCGGGTAACTGGGCGACCGTACGCATGCTTGCGGTTTCCGGATTGACCTCCGCCAGACTCCCTTGTCCCGATTCCAGGAGCCACAGCCGCCCCTGATGCCAGCGCGGCGAGTGCGGCATGGAGAGGCCGCGCAAGCAGATCTCGTTGCGCGCCAGGTCCATGAGAACGCCCCCGCTCGCCTTGTTCGCGCGCCAGCCCCCGGGCGTGTCCGTCTCCCCGAGGGCCGTGAGGTACTTCGGTTTTCCGTCAACCATCGCGAGGCCGTTCAGATGACAGCGATCCTCAGGTGCCAGGGCACTCAGGAACGGCGGGCGCCAGCGAGGATAGAAGCTATGTTCGGCATCGAGGGTGCAAAGACAGCCGAAGCGGGTGTTGACGATCCACAGATCCCCTCCGCCGTCGTAGGCCATCTCATGGATGTCGACGTCGCCGGTGACGTGGATACGCCGGGGCAGGTAGCAGGCATCGTGCTTGCCAAGGGGTTCGAGTTTCGGGGCCACGGCCGGTACGTTGCGGTAATACCAGACAGTGTTCGTGCCGCCGATGGTGAGCCGCGCCCGGTCCGCGGCGATGCCCATGGGTTTGTCGAAGGTGCAAAAATGAGTGTTGAGAACCTCTCCGTCCCTGCGCACCACGATGATCTTTCCCGCCTGATAGGTAGAAATGACGAGGCTGATATTTAGCTGATCAAAGAGGGCAGGCAGATTTGCGGTGTGGACACTGCGCAAGGCCTCGGCCGGCGAGGACGCTTCAGATCGCTGCGTGGGATCAGTGGTCATATGTACAAGTGAAAATCGAAGGGTTTGTATTCGCCGATACGTGATCGAATCGGTATTTAACCGGCGGCCACCGCGCCGGTGAGGAAGTAGCGATCCAGCGCCTCGACCAAGGCGCGCTCCGGCCGCCGGTAAAATATCCCGTAGTCGGCGCCGCGCCGCGCATTCATGCCGCGGAGGAACAGGTAATAGACGCCGCCGAAATCCCGGTCGTAGTCATAAACTGCGAGGCGATGCCGCAAGTAGCGATGCACCGCGACCGTGTACAGGAGGTACTGAAGAGGGTAGCCCGCATGGGAGATGACCGCCGGCAGCCGGGTCGCATGGTAATCTTCGAGATTCATCCCCAACCAATTGCTCTTATAATCCACTAAGTAATAGCGTCCCTCGGTTTCAAAAACCAGATCGATGAAACCTTTCATATAGCCGCAAGCCCCCTCCCCCCACCCGGCCAGCGCCTGACATGCCTCGGGATCCCATGGTTCAATCAGTTTAATCAGATCCATGAGCACCTCGGGCCTAAGCTCCGCGATGGGGTAATGAAACTCGAGCTCATTGATTCGCTGTCTCGGCGTGATCCGGTCGAGGCGCAGTCTCCCTTCGACGTCGAGCGGTGTCCGCAGCGCCTGTGCGAGATGCCCGCTCAAGACCTCGCTCCATTCGGTGGCGATGCCGTGTTCTTTCAGGCTTTGCCGGACCATGGCCGTGAGATCCTCGGGCCGGTAAGCCGTAAAATCCAAATGCTCCAAGACCGCATGCAGGCAGCGGCCCGCTGTTACACCGCGCGGGAAATGAAAGATCGTGCGCGGCACGTCCGCCGGGCCCGGCTTGGGATCCGGCTCCGCATCGACATCGCGCGCTTCCGTCGGCATCCCGCGCATCAGCGCCGAAAAGCTTGTCATAGCCCACGGTTCGGGGATGGTTCCCGAGAATACACGCGCCGCGAATCGAGGTTTTAGCGGCGCCTCGGCCGGGGCGCGCCGCGCAGGGATCGGCGGCGACCCGAGGAGGATCGTACCCTCGGAAGCCGATGCCAGCGCTTCGATCTCGCCTTTGATCGCTGCGTCGCTCAAACTCTCGACGTGCTGATGCCAATCGGGCTCGGATGCGCCGGGGCTTGGCGGGTGTAGCAACCAGGCAAGTGGCGAGTAAGCCGCGTCCTTGACGGCCCCCCAAAGTAAATAACAGCGGTGCTTGGCGCGCGTGACCGCGACATAAAGCATCCGCAGGCTCTCGGCATAGCGCTCGCGCGCGGCGAATTCGGACGCCGCGGCGTAGTTCTCCGATCCCAGGTCGAGCACGGGCCGGAAGCTCTCATCCGGATCGTGATACAGGATCCCGTTCGCGTCGTCAGGGCGCCGGCGGGGATCCCACAGAAACGGGCAGAAGACGATCGGGTATTCTAGCCCCTTGCTCTTATGCACGGTGACGATCTTCACCAGCGGCTCATCGCTTTCCAGCCGCAACAACTCTTCCTCCGCTCCCGGGGCGCCCGAGCGGCGGCGGGTGGCATACCACCGCAGGAGACCCTCCATTCCGGGCCGATAGCGTAGCGCGCGCGCCTGGAGCAGTTCCGCGAGATGCAAGAGGTTAGTGAGCCTGCGGGCGCCGTCCGGGAGCGAGAGCAAGCGCTCGCTTACGGCTTCTCCTTCGATGAGGCCGCGAAACGCAAGCATGAAACCGCGATCTCGCCATTGGCGGTGATACTCCTGAAAGCGTTTGAGATAATCTTCCCAGACGTCCTCGTCGTGATCGATATCCCACACCTCGACACTCGTCTTGCCCAGTAACTCCGTGGCCAAAGCCGCCTTCAAGTAAGACAGCACATGGGGTTCGAGAACCGCCCTGAGCACCCATTCGAGATCGGCGGCCTGGTGGGATTGGAACACATCGCCCGCCCCCTGCTCCACGCTCGCGATACCGCGGGAACGCAAGACGCCGCGCACCAGATCGCCCTCGGCATGGGTGCGTACCAGCACCGCGATGTCGCTTCCTTGCAGGCGCCGATCGCAAAGGCGCGGGCCCGCCGCAGGATCGAGGAGCGTCTCGATTTCGGCCGCCACCGCTTGCGCCGCCACCCGTCGGGCACGCTCCTTCGAGATTGACTTCTCAGTTTCATCCCTGTCGATAAACCACACTACCATCGGCGCCTGGCTGCCGTCGCCGAGGCACGGTTCGGATCCTTTTCCGACCGCGCATGCGACCGGATGGAAGACGATCTCGGTATTGAAAAACGGTGATGCGTTGCGAGAAAAGAGCGCGTTGACGGCCTGCACGAGCCGTGCATCGGAACGCCAGTTGGTCCCGAGCGATTGCAGCGAGCGCGCCCGGGCGCGCGCCTCGAAATAGGCGAACACGTCGGCGCCGCGGAAACTATAGATGGCCTGCTTCGGATCGCCGACGTAATAGACCGGCAGCTCCGATCCCCCATAGATCTTATCGAAGATTTGAAACTGCAAGGGATCGGTGTCCTGAAACTCATCGATGAGCGCCGCGCTGTAGCGGCCCCTGACGGCGGCCGCCAAGGCGGGTCCGTTCGGGCTCGCGAGGGCTTGCGCGAGCCTGGTGAGCAGATCATCGTAGGAGTGAACTCCAAGCTGGCGTTTACGCGGCTCGAGCTCGCGCTCGACATAGCCTAGCAAATCCCGCAACAGCGCTTGGAACCGCATCCGGTAGCACTGTTCCAGGAGCGCATGTTGCGCGACTAAGTCATCACAGGCAGCGAAAAACGTGTGCGAAGGCGCAGTGTGGCCTCTCTTTATCCCCGCATTGATCGCCTCGGCAGAGAAGTGCCGGATCCCAGCCGGCAGCGCTAGAGCCACCGGCTCGACGCGGAAGAACCGCTCGCTTTGAGCGAGCCAGACCGCGACCGAGGAATTGCGGTATTGGTTGCGGTCGAGAGCCTTGGAATTGATCATGAGATCCTCAATCTCGGATCGTGCCGTGGACCAGAGCCGCTGGGCCTCGCGCAAGCGCGCCTCAAAGCGTGCCTGCTCCTCGGCGCAATCGTCCCGCCGCGCTTGGCCGACCAGCTTTATGTACGGTCTACCGATATAGCTCTCCACCCAACGGGTGAGCACCTCGGGGTCGGAGCTTCGACCCAACGCATAGGCCAACCAGCCGCGCGGCGCGGCGTAGAATTCCCGCCGCCAAAAATCCTGCACCACCTCGCGCAGGAGCTCGCGGGTCTCCGGCAGGATCTCGCTCTCGAAGGAGTTACAGCCCTCGAAGGCATAGTCGCTCAGGACCCGTTGACAGAAACCGTGGATGGTATAAATCGCCGCGTCGTCGGATCCGCGCAGCGCGCCGGTCACGATCCGCGCGGCGTTCTTCGCATCCATTCCTTGCGCTAGACACGCCTCGACGACGGTGTCGTCACCTCCGCCCTGTTGCAACATCGCGCGGCTACTCAGCAACCGCTCGCGGATGCGCCGCCTGAGCTCGGCCGTGGCCGCCTTGGTATAGGTGAGGACAAGAATTTGATCCACCCCGCGCCCGGCTTCGAGGAGCAGACGCAGATACAGGCTGACGATGGTGTGTGTCTTGCCCGTGCCGGCGCTCGCTTCGATGGCGTGGGTCGCGGTGAGCGGCAGATCCATAAGCTTAAGAATGCCGGAATCGCTCACGCCGATTCCTCCAGCACGCACTCGATGAACGGTGAGAACACCCGCAACGCTAGTTCGCTAAATTCTTCGTCGAGGGGGTCGCCGCGAAAGCAGAGGCTGTTATAAGGATCGTCGCGTTCACCGCGGCTATACTCATTGCCGATCCAGGTGTTGCGCGCGGCCCGCAGCGGATCCGAACGGCTCCGCCGCGCGGCCGCGGCATACGCGCGGGAGCTTCTCGGGAACAGATGGAGCGGGCGGTTTAAGCCCTCCCAATAGAGGCTCAACAAGTCCCGCAGGAGGTCAGG
>JBIMKC010000111.1:6302-7767 GCA_043673925.1 Chromatiales bacterium
CCCGCAGAAGCTGATGTAGAGCACCTCGCGCGCGGCCTGCATGGCCTCGAGAAAGAGATGGCGATCGGCATCACGTTGATTGGGATCGCCCGGGCGTACATCGTGCACCATGAGATCGAAGCTCGATCGAGCCTCGGGCCGAGGATAGCGCTCGTCGTCGAGCCCGATCAGGCACAGCACCCGCACTGGCACACAATGCCACGGGGCGAGCGAGCAGGCGCTAAGGGCGCCCGGTTTCAGAGCCGGCGAGAACCTAGCATCGAGCCGCCGGCTGAGATCCGCCACGATCACATCCAAGGCGGTGGGATGAGAAAATCCGGCGCGGGCGGCACTGCGTTCCATTTCGGCGAGCGCACGCCTTAACGCGGCCAGATCCTGGGCGTGCGTTTCCCCCGGCTCAATGAACTGCTCCGCTAAGTCACGGAGGATCGCCGCCCATGCAGCCACCGGGCGCCGGGCTTCGAGCAGCGACCGAGTACGCCAGAGATCCTCGCAAAAGCTCACGAAGCGGCCGAGAAGCTGGGCGCCGTCACCCTCGGTATCGGCGCTCGGGAGCATACCCTCGAAGACCCGATCGCCGTCCTCGGGTGGGAGCGCGTAACCGATGACGAGCCGATCCATGCCCGCCTTCCAAGTATTATCGGGAAAAGCGGGAAGGCCCAATCCGTGAAGATGTCCGGCATCGACCCCCCAACGGATCCCCGCCTCCCGGACCCAGCGGCGGATCACGGTGATATCGGGTTCCGTGAAATCCTGCCGGGCCAAGATGGGCGGCGCATCGAGGAGATCGAGAATTTCAGCCGCCGTACATCGGCCGCGAGCGACCTCGAGCAAGCGCAGAAATGCTTCGACGAGCGGGCTACCGGTGAGGTGAGCGCGACCGGCGATGCCATAGGGGATGCGCGTTCCGGCCATGTCGAAAATCGCCTCGATATGGGGCGCATAGCGCTCGATGTCGGGAGTCATGATCCGCACGTCGGAGGGCCGCAGGTCCGGCAAGGCTGTAAATAGATGGAGTAACTGATCGTGCAGCACCTCGACCTCGCGCTGCGGTCCGGGACAGGCATGGATCTGGAGCGAATCGAGGTCGGGGAGCGGGACGGCCTCGGCCGCGCCCGGCGCACCGCGGTCGATGAGATCGAGGAGATCCGCCTGGATCCGACCCAGGGTCGTCGCCGGGCGCGGTTCCACGAACACCTCATGATCGATCGGGTCGTAGGCGAGCACCGTATCGATCACATCCCGCCCTTGGCGCGCCAGCGACGCGATCAAGGGGTTGCCCGCGTCAACCTCGCCTGCGCCGCTTTTCAGGGAGGATACGACATCCCCAAAATATTGCCGGCAGGGATTGAGGTAAAAAAAGTGGACGTCGATCGTGGCCGCGAGCCGCGCCATGACCTCGAAATACGCCGGCGAGAGCGTCCGCAACGCGAACAAGCACACGCGTGGGGCCAAGACCGACGCG
>JBIMKC010000112.1:0-7716 GCA_043673925.1 Chromatiales bacterium
TTACATGGCGGCGCAACTGCCTACGTTGGTGCAAATGCTATCGCAGCTCATCGCGATCCCCTCGATGAGCAGCGTCGATCCGCGCTTCGACTGCGGCAACCGCGCTGTGGTTGAATGCCTGGCAAATTGGTTTTCGGATTCGGGTTTTCAAGCCGAGCTGATGCCGCTTCGGCATCATCCCGACAAGCTTAATCTGATCGCCCGCAGCGGACCGGGAGAAGGGGGCTTGGTCCTTTCCGGGCACGCCGATACCGTGCCCTATGACGAGGGCGCCTGGTCGACCGATCCCTTCACGCTCACCGAACGGGACGGAAAGCTCTATGGTCTCGGCGCGGCCGACATGAAGAATTTTTTCCCCTTGATCCTCGCTGCGGCCGGCACCATGGATCTCCGCGTCTTGACCCGCCCGCTCGTGATCCTCGCGACCGCCGATGAGGAGAGCTCGATGGCCGGGATCCGCGCCCTCGCGGCCTCGGGCGAGAGGCTTGGGCGTTACGCGCTCATCGGCGAGCCGACAGCCCTTAAGCCTGTATATATGCACAAAGGCGTAACGCTAGAATCCATCCGCCTGCGCGGGCGTTCCGGGCATGCGAGCAACCCGAGGCTTGGGAACAACGCGATCGATGGCATGCACCGGGTCCTGGGCGCCCTGATGGAATGGCGAGGAGAGCTGCAGGCGGCCTATGCGGATCATGATTTCGAGGTCCCGGAGCCGACGCTTAATCTCGGTAATATCCACGGCGGCGACAGCCCCAACCGGATCTGCGCCGAATGCGAGATCCAGATTGATATCCGCACTTTGCCGGGCATGCCGCTCGACTCGCTGCACCAGGCGCTTGTCGAGCGCGTCGAGCAGGCCGTCGCGGGGAGCGGCCTCTTCTTCGAGGTGCAGCCGTTGGTGGCGGGGATCGGCGCCATGAAGACCGATCGCGACTCGGCGATCGTGCAATCGCTCGAACGGCTCACCGGCCTCCCCGCGGGTACGGTCAGCTTCGCGACCGAGGCGCCGTTCCTGAACGCGCTCGGCATAGAGACCGCCGTCTGCGGGCCGGCGGACATCGCACAGGCGCATCAGCCCGACGAGTATGTGGAGGGCCCGCGCTTGCTGTCGATGCAGTCGATTATCCAAGCGCTGATCGCCGAGTATTGCCTCGGGGGTTGAAAACAATGCCGACCGGCCCGCAAGATTTCGTCGATTGGTTTCGCGCCGTATCGCCGTATATCCATAATCACCGCGGCCGCACCTTCGTCATCTGTTTCGGCGGGGAGATGGTGCTGGATCGCGGGTTTCCGAGCCTGATTCATGACATCGCCTTGCTCAATAGCTTGGGGATCCGGCAAGTCTTGGTGTATGGCACGCGGCCTCAGATCGAGGCGCGCCTGAAAAGCGCGGGCGCGGATATTCATTATGTCAATGGCCTGCGGGTGACCGATGAGCAAGCGCTCACCTATGTCAAAGAGGCCGCCGGCACGGTACGCATCGAGATCGAAGCCCTCTTGTCGCTGGGGCTGCCCAATTCCCCCATGGCCAACGCCAGCATCCGCGTCGCCTCGGGAAACTTCATCACGGCCAAGCCCTCGGGTGTGCGCGACGGAACCGATTTGCGCTATACCGGGGAGGTGCGGCGAGTCGATGCGAAAGCCATCCATGCCCAATTGAATCAGGGAGATATCGTCGTGATCCCGCCCGTGGGTTATTCGCCAACCGGCGAGGTGTTTAACCTTGATGCGGATGAGGTCGCGACGGTGGTAGCGATTAGCCTGCGTGCGAGCAAGTTGATCTTCATGCTCGCCGCCCCCGGAGTTCTGGATGGATCGGGCACGCTGGTCCGTCAGCTCACGGATAAAGAAGCCCAGCAGTTTCTCATCGAGCGCAGAAGCGCGGGCGACGATCTCTCGGAGCTCGAGTGCGCCATGCACGCCTCGCGCAACGGCGTCGGCCGGACGCATTTAATTGACCAAGCCACCGATGGGGCGCTGCTGCTGGAGTTGTTCCAGCGTGACGGGATCGGGACCCTGGTGAGCGCGGCGCGTTTCGATGACCTGCGCCCGGCGACGATCGACGATGTCGGCGGCGTCTTGGAGCTTATCGCGCCGCTCGAAGCCCAGGGGGTGCTGGTGCGTCGTTCAAGAGAGAAGCTTGAGATGGAAATGGATCATTTCACCGTGCTGGTGCGGGATGGGGCCATCATCGGATGCGCAGCCCTGTATCCTTATCCCCGTGAAAGCGTGGCCGAGCTTGCGTGCCTTGCGGTGCACCCGAGTTACCAAGATGCGGGACGCGGCAGCCAGTTGTTTCTCAATTTAGAAGACAACGCCAGGAGCCTCGGTCTCAGGACATTGTTTGTGCTGACCACGCACAGCGCGCATTGGTTTATCGAGCGCGGCTTTACGGAAGCGCGTATCGACGACCTGCCCGTCGCGCGGCAGGGTCTGTATAACTATCAACGCAACTCAAAGGTTTTCATCAAGAGCGTTGCCTAGCTCCGGTCTCGCAACTCTTCGGTTTATGATTTCGGCGCGTACGCAACAATGGAAAGCCGGGCTCATCGACGATCTCGCCGCGCTCGCGCGCGAACGCTTGGCCCCCGAGCATGCCGAGCCGGCCGCGCGCTTCGTGCGCCAGTATTACCTTGGGGTCGCGGCCGATGACCTCGCCGAAAGTCAGCCCGTAGACCTATTCGGCGCCGCCTTCGCCCACTGGACGCTCGCGCGGCGCCGGGCGCCCGGCCTTCGCAAGCTGCGTGTGTACAACCCGAGCTTCGAGGAGCATGGCTGGCGATCCACCCATACGATCATAGAAATCGTTACCGACGATCTGCCGTTCTTGGTGGATTCGGTGCGCATGGCCCTCAATCGCCATGGGTTTACGGTACACCTCATCGTGCACCCGATCATGCGCTTGGAGCGCGACGCTGAAGGGGATCTGTTGGCAGTTCAGGATCCGGGCGCGGACGCGGGCGGCCTCGAGTCGATGATCCATGCCGAGGTCGATCGCGAGTCCGATCCCAAGGCCTTGGAGCGGCTAAAAGAGGACCTCCATCGGGTGCTCGATGATGTCCGCACGGCGGTCGAGGATTGGCCGCGCATGCGCGCCGCGCTGTCACGAGCCTCGCAGGAGCTATCCGCGCACCCGCCGGTGCACCCGGCGGTGCGCGAATCTCTTGCCTTTCTCGAATGGGTAGCGCAGGACAACTTCGTCCTGCTCGGATACCGCAACCATCGGCTGATCCGGAGCGATGCGGCGGAAGAGCTCGCCGTGGAAGCGGGATCCGGCCTCGGTCTGTTACGCGAGCGCATGGCGCCCGCAATCTCGCGCAGCTTCGCGGAGCTCCCCGCCGAGGTGAAGCGGCTGGCCCTCGATCCCTATCCCCTCATCGTCACCAAGTCGAGCTCGCGCTCGACCGTGCACCGTCCCGGCTATCTCGATTACATCGGCGTGAAACGCTTCGGCGATAAGGCGGAGGTGATCGGCGAGCACCGGTTCTTGGGATTGTATGCCTCGAGCGCCTACCAGAGCGATCCCAAGGCGATCCCGTTGCTGCGTCATAAGATCGATCGTGTGATCGCGTGCTCGGGTTTGCTCCCGGGAAGCTACTCGGGGCGCGCGCTCTTGTATATCCTGGACTCCTATCCGCGCGATGAATTGTTCCAGATCGGCGAGGATGAGTTGCTGCACTTCGCGATGGAGATCATGCATCTACAGGAGCGCCAGCGGGTGCGCCTGTTCGTGCGCGAGGATCCGTACGGCCGCTTCTATTCCTGCCTGGTGTTCACCCCGCGCGATCGCTTCCACACCGAGCTGCGGCAGCGCATGCAGGCGATCTTTCGCATCGCGTTCGACGCATCCGAGGTGGATTTCACGGTGGCGCTCTCCGAATCGCCCTTGGCGCGCATCCATTTCATCGTCCACACCAAGCCCGGCGCCCGGGCGGATTACGATGTGCAAGAAATCGAGGCGCGTCTCGCGGAGGCCACGCGTTCCTGGCAGGACCGATTGCACGAAGCGCTCTTGGAGGCGCACGGGGAGGAGACCGGGAATGATTTGTTCCGCCGCTATCGCGATGCCTTTCCGGTCGCGTATCGGGAGGACTTCAGCGCCCGGAGCACGGTCTACGATATCGGCAAGATCGAGGCGACTCTCGCCAGCGGCCGCCTGGAGATGCATCTCTTTGGCGCTCCGGAGATCACCGCCGATGAACTATTGTTCAAGCTTTATCACGCGCGCGCCTCGATCTCGCTCTCGGGTGTCTTGCCGATGCTCGAGAACATGGGTGTCACGGTGGCCGCCGATCGTTCTTACGAGATCAAAGCGCGGGCGGCGGTTTGGATCCACGAGTATCAGCTCAAGCATGGCGAAGGCGAGGCTTTTGACGTCGATGCCGTGCGCGCCAAGTTTCAGGACGCTTTCGCGCAAGTCTGGCCGGGCGGGGTTGAAAACGACGGCTTCAACCGCTTGGTGTTGCGCGCTCGGCTGGCGGCGCGCGAGATCCTCGTGCTGCGCGCTTATTGCCGCTATCTCCGCCATCTCGGCATGGCCTTCAGCCAGTCCTATATGGAAGATTGCATGGCGCACAACCCCGGCATCGCGCGCATGCTGGTGGACCTGTTCCAGGCGCGCTTCGATCCGCAACGCCAACGCCGGGCGGGCGCGGTTTCGACCCTCGCGGCACAGGTGGAGGGCGCCTTGGACAACGTGGCGAGTCTCGACGAAGACCGCATCTTGCGGGCGGTGTTTACGCTCATCCAGGCGACGACGCGGACCAACTACTTCCAGCGCGATGCGGCCGGGCTGCATAAATCCTACCTGTCGCTCAAGCTCAATCCCGCCTTGATCCCGCGGTTGCCGAAGCCCCGGCCGATGTTCGAAGTGTTTATTTATTCAGCGCGCACGGAAGGCGTGCACTTGCGTGGCGGCAAGGTGGCGAGGGGCGGGGTCCGCTGGTCCGATCGGCGGGAAGATTTTCGCACCGAAGTGCTGGGCCTCATGAAGGCGCAACGCGTTAAAAACGCGCTCATCGTGCCCGTGGGGGCCAAAGGCGGGTTTGTCGTCAAGCGCCCGCCGGCCGGCGGGCCGGAGGCATTGCGGCGCGAGGGCGCCGCGTGTTATGAGATCTTTATCCGCGGCTTGCTCGATATCACCGATAACCGCGCCGAGGAGCGCGTCCTGCCGCCGCCCGATGTGGTGCGTTACGACGAGGACGATCCCTACCTGGTGGTCGCGGCGGACAAGGGAACGGCGCCGTTTTCGGATCTCGCCAACACCATCGCGCGCGAGTACGGGTTTTGGCTAGGTGACGCTTTCGCCTCGGGCGGTTCCGCGGGCTATGACCATAAGCGCATGGGGATCACCGCGCGCGGGGCGTGGGAGGCGGTCAAACATCATTTCCGGGACCTCGGGCTGGACGTCGCGTCACAGGACGTCACCGTGGTCGGCATCGGCGACATGGCGGGCGATGTTTTCGGCAACGGCATGCTGCAATCCAGGCACATCAAGCTCATCGGCGCCTTCAATCACCAGCACATTTTTCTCGATCCCAATCCGGATCCGGAAACAAGCTACGAGGAACGCCGGCGTTTGTTTGCGCGGGCGGGCGCGACCTGGGCGGATTATAACCCGGCGCTCATCTCAAGCGGCGGCGGCGTGTATCCGCGTGCGGCCAAGGCCGTCGCGCTTTCGGCGGAGGTCAAGGAAGCCCTCGCCCTGCAAGCGGAGCGTCTGACTCCCGCCGAGCTCATCCGCGCCTTGCTCAAGGCGCCCGTGGATCTCCTTTGGAACGGCGGGATCGGAACCTTCGGCAAAGCCCAAGCGGAGAGTCACGCGGAGATTGGGGACCGGAGTAACGATGGCGTCCGTGTGGATGCCCACGAGCTGCGCTGCCGGGTGATCGCCGAGGGCGGTAACCTCGGCCTAACCCAACGGGGGCGCATCGAGTATGCGCAGAGGGGCGGGCGCCTCAATACCGACGCAATTGACAACTGCGGCGGGGTCGATTGTTCGGACCGGGAGGTCAACCTCAAGATCCCACTCGACGCGGCCGCCGCGCGCGGCGATCTCAGCGAGCAAATGCGTAAGCAACTCTTGGCCGAGATGAGCGAGGAAGTGGCCGGGCATGTGCTCCAGGATTGCTATCGCCAAGTGCGCGCGATCAGCATCGCGGAGGCCGACGCGAGATCTCAGCTTGAAGGGTGCCAGCGGCTCATGGCAGCGCTCGAACGCGACGGATTGCTCGATCGGGAGCTGGAAGCCCTGCCGGGGGAGGAGGCGCTCGCCGAGCGCAAGGCGGCCGGCCTGGGCCTCACGCGGCCGGAAATTGCGGTGCTCTTGGCCTATGCGAAGATGGACCTCTATCCTGAAATCCTCGCCTCCGACCTGCCCGACGAGCCTTATCTCGCGAGCGTGCTCGAGCGTTATTTTCCCGCGCCGCTGCGACAGTGCTTTCCCCAGGAACTGCTTGATCACCGCCTGCGCCGCGAGATCATCGCGACCATCGCCACCAACAGCATGGTGAACCGAGCCGGGATCACGTTTGCGCTGCGCATGCATGAGCTTACCGGGAGCGATATCCCCGCCATCGCCCGCGCCTACCTGGCGGCGCGCGATGTTTTCGAGGTTCGAGCGCTTTGGGACGAGATCGACCGGAGCGAAAATCGGGCAGCGCGCGCGGTCCAAATCGAGATGATTTCAGAGACACAGAGGCTCGTCGAACGGGCCACGCGCTGGTTTTTACGGCGCTCGCGAAGACCCCTCGATATCGCCGCGGCGGTGAAACAGTTCGGTCCCGCGGTGCAACGGTTTGGCCAGCAACTCGACGGGTCTGCCATCGGCGCTGAGCGTCAGGGCGTGGCTAGTTCGATCGAGAACTGGAAGCGCCAAGGGGTTCCGCAGGAGCTGGCGGTAAAATCCGCGCGACTTCGCTCCTTGGTCCATGTCCTCGACATCAGCGAGATCTGCATGCAAACGGGACTCGAGCTAGGCGCCGTGGGCACTGTGTACTGTGATCTCGGTGAGCGGCTCAAAATAGACTGGCTGCGCGATCAAATTGAGCGCTTACCCTTACATGGGGCCTGGCAAGAGCGGGCGCGCATTGACGCGGGCGATGAACTGGCCGCGCTGCACTCGGAATTAACGCTGCTCGTGCTTAAGGCTGCGACGGAACCGGGCGAGGGCCTCGTGGATCGCCGCTCGGGTCCGTTTCGCGATGCGCTCAAGCGCTACCATCATCTCCTCGGCGAGATCGGAAACGCGGACCGGTGTGATCTTGCCATGGTGACCGTCGCGCTGGCCGAGCTACGCGCGCTCGCGCGCTGCGACTTTGCCAATGCGGCCCACGGATCGTCGTAGTAGCCGTACATCTTGGCCGAATTGCCTGATACTGGTGAGGCTGCAAGTAACCAGCGAGCGACAAGTGAGCCACCCCAAAGAATGCCGATGCCGCATGACCTCAGGCATTTTATTCAGCACAAACCGGTTAAAACGACTTTCATCCAAGCTTTCCCGTTAGCCAGAAAGAGATACCGTTACTAACTTCCATTGATGCCATTGGCAATCGAGCAGTTGGACCTCTCAGAATTATGAACTGGATCTTTCCAGTTCCCATGCGGTGTCGAAAGGGGCGCTCACCGGGCCTGATCAACTCCACATTTCCTATGTTCACACTCCGATAAGGTATGCATGGGACTTGCAGCACCAGTATCTAAAGGAATCCGGGTTAG
>JBIMKC010000113.1:0-1602 GCA_043673925.1 Chromatiales bacterium
TCTACGGCATCCAATTTTTCGCCGACCACCCGCGCGACGCATTTTTAGCGTTGGGTGCCGTGGTGCTGGCCATCACGGGCGGGGAGGCCTTGTAGGGTCCCGATCGTGATAGCGGCGGGTGTGTTCACCCTGCTCGCCACCTGGAAACGGGGGCGGGCGGTGCTCGCCGACCGCCTGCGCGAAGAAGCCATCGCCCTCGAATAGGTGCTATACGGTTTCGCCGAGGACGCTTCTTCAAGATCCCGACGAACCGGGTGATAGAGCTGGGGACGCAGATCGAGATCTGAGCGGAGAACCGTGCAGCTCGCGCAGCGTCCAGATAGCCATCGTCAGGAGCAGCAGCGCCCCCGCCTGATGGGCCAGGGCGAGGGGTAGCGGCACGACGAGGATCAAGGTGGAGATCCCGAGTGCGATCTGCAACGCAGCCGCGGCCAAGAGCCAGTGGCAGGCCCAGCGTGCGCGCGCCGGGAGGGCCGAGCGACGCGCCGCGAGCCAAAGGAGACCGACGGCGAGCAAGCTCGCGAGGGCCAGAACGCGGTGCATAAACTGCACGGTGGTGAGGTTCTCGAAGAGGTTTCGATGGGGCGGCTGCATGTGCCAAAGTCCTTCGGGGATCCACTGGCCTTGCATGAGCGGAAAGGTGTTGTAGACGAATCCGGCGTCGAGTCCGGCGACGAAGCCGCCCGAGACCAGGGTCGCGAAAACGAGACCGAGAACGGCGAAGCAATAACGAGGTAGCGCTCCTTCAACCACGATCCGGGGGCGCAAGAGACCGAGCGCCACCCAGAGCATGTAGCCATAGATAAACGCAGCCAGACCTAGATGGGCGCTCAGGCGATATTGGCTGACATCGGGCCGATCAACGAGGCCGCTCTTCACCATATACCAGCCGAGCGCGCCCTGTAGCCCGCCGAGCGCGAATAGCATGGCGAGCTTGGGAATGAGCGCGCGTCCAATTCGGCCGCGGAGCGCGAAATAAAGGCATGGCACGAGGAACGCGATCCCGATGAGCCGCCCCCAGAGCCGGTGGAGATATTCAAGCCAAAAAATTGATTTGAACTCGGCTAGCGTCATGCCCCGATTGAGTTTTTGGTATTCGGGATAGCGTTGGTATTGAGCGAAGGCATCCTCCCACGCGGGCGCGCCGAGTGGCGGTAATACGCCGGTGAGTGGCTGCCATTCGACGATCGAGAGCCCGGCATGTCTGAGCCGCGTGACGCCGCCGAGCAGCACCATGATGGCGATCAGGGCGCAGCAGATGATTAGCCACAGCGCGATGGGCCGGGCGCTCGCGGCGTCGGGTGAAAAGGGCGCGCCGGACGCACCCGTGGACCCCCGTGTATTTTGTCCCATAAGCACGTATGCTACTGTCGCTCGTTCAAAGGACGCCATTATCCACGACCCGTCCCCCAGGCAAAACCGATCGCTCTCCGCACGCGTGAAGAAGGCTCTACCGATACTATTGGCACTTTTTGTATGTGCCGGCGCGGTGGGGTACTACTTGCGCCCCGTAACGACCCAGCCTCAAAGCCTCGGCACGGCGCCGGCCGCGTTGAGCAGCCCCGCGGTCGCGGTGGTTACCTCGGGCGTGCGCAGGGGCCC
>JBIMKC010000113.1:1702-5819 GCA_043673925.1 Chromatiales bacterium
GTCAAGAAGGGCCAGGATCTGGTCAACCTGGAGGCCATCGATCCCATCAAGATCGATCTCCGCATCCCGGAGCGCCACGCGGCTCAGGTGCGGCCGGCCCAGCGCATCGTCGTTCAAGTCGAAGCCTTCCCGGAGGCTGTCTTCGAGGGCGAGATCTACGCCGTCGACCCGCGCGTCGACGAAGCCTCCCGTAGCCTGCGGGTCCGGGGCCGCATCCCCAATCAGCACCGCAAGTTACGGCCCGGCATGTTCGCCCGCGCCAGCCTCATCCTGTCGGTGCGGGAGGACGCGTTGTGGGTGCCGGAACAGGCCCTGGTGCCGATGGCAAGCGGCCAGTTCGTGTACCGCGCGGTCGGCGGTAAAGCCGTGCTGACCCAGGTCACCACCGGGACGCGCGTCCCCGGAGAGGTCGAAATCACCGCCGGCCTAGGGGTGGGCGACATCGTCGTGACGGAGGGCTACACCAAGCTCCAGGACGGCGTCCCGATCCAAGCCACGGACTGGTCCGACGGCGCCGAGCCAGCCGCCGGGTAGCTTTCCCGTGGTCCTCTCCGATCTCTCGATCCGCCGTCCCGTGCTGGCCACGGTCATGAGCCTGGTGCTGGTGTTGCTCGGGCTCATGGCTTACGAGCGTTTACCGGTGCGCGAGTATCCCGACATAGATGCGCCGGCGATGACGGTGCGCACCGTCTACCCAGGCGCCTCGAGCGAAGTCATCGAAAGCCAAGTCACCCGGCCGATCGAGGATTCGGTCGCAGGTATCGAAGGAATCAAAACCTTAAAATCCGTCAGCCGCGAGGAGGTCAGCCAGATCAGTATCACCTTCCAACCCGATCGCGATCCGGATGCCGCGGCGGCCGATGTACGCGACAGAGTTTCACGGGCCCGCGATCAGCTCCCGCGCGAAGTGGATGAACCTGTTATCTCGAAGGTCGATGTCGATGATCAGGCCATCATCTGGCTGGCGTTTTTCAGCGAGCGGCATACGGCGCTCGAGATCACCGACTTCGCCGATCGTTATGTCGAGGATCGGTTGCAATCCTTAGCGGGCGTCGCCAGCATCATCATCGGCGGAGAGCGCCGCTATGCCATGCGGATCTGGCTGAACCGGGCGCGGCTCGCAGGCTACGAGTTATCGCCCCAGAATATCGAAGATGCTTTGAATCAACGCAACGTCGAGATCCCGGCGGGCCGCATCGAGAGCCGCGAGCGCGAATTCTCGGTACTGACCGAGTCCGATTTACGCACGTCCGAGCAGTTCAATCAACTGATTATCCGTGAGGTCGATGGTTACCCGGTGCGCTTGCGGGATGTTGGGCGCGCCGAGCTCGGCGCGGAGGATGATCGCAACGCCGTACGCGTTAACGGGGAGCCGGCCGTGGGGCTCGGGGTCGTCAAGCAATCTACCGCCAATACCCTGGAGGTGGCGCAGGCGGTTAAGAACGAGCTGCCCGCGATCACCGCCAGCCTGCCGCCCGGAATGCAACTGCGCGTGGCCTATGACAGCGCGCTGTTTATAGAACGCTCGATCGAAGAGGTGTTTTACACGCTGGGGCAGGCCTTGCTGCTGGTCCTGGCGGTGACCTTCGTGTTTCTGCGTTCGGTGCGCGCGACGCTCATTCCGTTGGTCACTATCCCGGTGTCGCTCATCGGGGCCTTTATCTTTATCTATGCCTTCGGGTTCACGGTCAATGTGCTCACCTTGCTTGCGCTCGTCCTGGCCATTGGATTGGTCGTCGATGATGCCATCGTTATGCTCGAGAACATCTACCGGCGCATCGAGCAGGGTGTGGCTCCGGTCCGTGCGGCGTTCGAAGGGAGCCGCGAGATTGCCTTCGCGGTGATCGCGATGACCTTGACGCTTGCCACCGTTTTTGCCCCGCTTGCGTATATGAGCGGCAACACCGGCAGGTTGTTTCGGGAATTCGCCTTGGCGGTATCGGCGGCCGTGATCGTTTCGGGGTTCGTGGCCTTGACCCTGACGCCGATGATGTGCTCCAAGATGCTCGTGGCCCGGTCGGCGCACGGCTGGATATATACGGCTTCCGAGCGCTGGTTGGCGAGTCTGACGCTCGCCTATCGCAAGGTTCTAACGGCGGCATTGAGGCACCGGTGGCTGGTCTTGTGTGGGGTGCTTGCCGTCGCGGCCATGAGCGCGGTTCTGTTCACCGAGCTCAAGTCGGAACTCGCGCCGATTGAGGATCGATCCATCATCATCGCTAGCGTCAGCGCCCCGGAAGGGGCTACGATGGCCTACACCGACCGCTATGCGCGACGGATAGAGGACATTCTCCGCGACATCCCCGAGGTGAAGGGGTATTTCATGGTCGTGGCCCCGGGCCTCCAGCGGCCCAATCCGGTCAACTCGGCCTTGGCCTTTATTAACCTCAAGCCGTGGTCGGAACGCACGCTCGGCCAGCAGGAAATTGCGGCGGCACTAGAACCCAAGCTCTTTTCCTTGCCTGGCGTCTTGGCGTTCCCGAGCAATCCCCCTTCGCTCGGCCAAAGCTTTGCCAGCCGGCCGGTGCAATTCGTGGTGCAGGCGAATTCCTATTCCGAGCTGCAAACCTTGGTGGATGCACTCGTCAACAAAGCGCAGCAGTTTCCTGGACTCGTGAATCTTGACTTTGATCTTAAGCTTAACAAGCCTCAGTTGCGGATAGCCGTTAACCGCGACAAGGCGGCGGACGTCGGCGTCGAGGTGGCGGAGATCGGCCGCACGCTCGAAACTCTCCTCGGCGGCCGCCAGGTAACGCGCTTCAAGCGGGAGGGAGAACAGTACGACGTCATCGTGAAAGTCGCGGATGCCGAGCGTAGAACGCCGGACGATCTGACGTCGATCTATGTGCGCGGCGGGGCCGGGCAGTTGGTGCAGCTTGACAACGTGGTTACCGTGACGGAGACCGTCGCTCCCGTGGCGCTCAATCACTTCAATCGGCTGCGCGCGGCAATTATAAGCGCCGGCATAACTCCCGGATATTCATTAGGTGATGGGCTACGGTTCCTGGACGAGGCGGCCAAGGAAGTTTTGCCGCCGGCGGCACGTACCGATCTTGACGGGCAATCACGGGAGTTTCGTGAATCCAGCACGACCTTGTATACGACCTTTGGCTTGGCGCTAATATTCATTTACCTCGTCTTGGCGGCTCAATTCGAGAGCTTTATCGATCCCTTGATCATCCTCTTGACCGTACCGCTTGCTGTCGCCGGCGCGCTGTTGGCGCTGAAGGCCTCCGGCGGCACGCTCAACGTGTATAGCCAGATCGGATTGGTGATGTTGGTCGGACTTATCACCAAGAACGGTATCTTGATCGTGGAGTTCGCTAACCAGCTTCAGGGCCGGGGGCACGCTAGGCTCGACGCGGTGATCGAGGCGGCGGGGCTGCGGTTACGGCCGATCCTGATGACCACCTGCGCGATGATCCTCGGGGCCGCGCCCTTGGCTTTGGCGGTAGGCGCGGGCGCCGAGACCCGCCAGCCCATCGGCTGGGTTATCGTCGGCGGCTTGTCGCTCGGGACGCTGCTGACCTTGTTCGTGATCCCGACGGCCTATACGCTGCTCGCCCGCCAGCGCTCCACGCCCGCCGTCGAAACCGTGTACGACGCGGAGGCCAGGGCCGCACTACCTCGCTAGGACAAAACGCGAGTGCGCCACAGCGAAGCTATCACCCACCTGCACCCGATGCTCGACGGTGTATTGCCCGGATGCGGTAGAGGGGGGTAATGTCAGCTCGGTTACCGCGGTATTGAGGCCTGCCCTTGCGTATCGATTGTCGATACCTTCTCGCCCGATTTTCCGGCCGCCTCGAAGCAACACCCATGTGGCTTTCACATGAGCTTCCGTGTCGCTTGCCGGAAGGGTTAGAGAATACTCGGTATAAAACCGTACGGTCTCGCCCGGTCTAATACGAACACGCGAGGGGGCGACCTCTCGGATCGATACTTGCCTGGTCTGGCGCGCCTTGAGCTCGTCGCGAAGGCCGGCTACGGTTTCCGATTCCGGTGCGATCACGGCGGCCTCATCAAGCCTGGTCCGAGCCGCGTCCCATTGCTCCTGATCCAAGCTCGGTTGGGAAAGGGTGGGCTCTCCGGCTCCATCCTCACGGCCTTGTGCCCG
>JBIMKC010000113.1:5919-7668 GCA_043673925.1 Chromatiales bacterium
CATTGGAGGGATCGACCGTGCTCCTTACTCGGTCGTTCGTTATCGGAGTGGTCACAGCCCCATCCGCTGGTTGTACCGACCGATTTAACGTCGGGATGCTCTTAATTTTCCCGTCCCTCCTCCCTGCAACGGCGGGCCGTGACGGGTTGCCGGTCCGACCGCGGCTAGGCGTAACTAACTCGTTCGCGTTCTCTTCGGGCTGTAGGTGCCGCGTCTCCTCCACGAGGCGTTGCTGTACGACCGCGGTCTCGCGCGCCTTGAGCTCGTCGCGAAGGCTGGCTACGGCTTCCGATTTCGGTGCGATTCCGGCGGCCTCATCGAGCCTGATCTGAGCCGTCTGCAGATCGTGTTCGTTTATGGCGGTGCGCGCGAGGTCGAGGAGCTTCTTGACGGTCCGCTCCTCTTCGTTGGCGCGTTCCGCAGCGCGCCGCTTGTTTTCTTCCTGGGCTCGTAGTGTCTCGAGATCATCACCCAGCTTAACCCCTTGCTCTGATTCAGGCCGGATCACAAAGGCGATGCCGAGCGAGTCCTTCCCGGATAGCTCGTTGCGCCACGCCGCAACGGTCAGCGGCCGCTGCGTGGGTAAGAAACCTAGCGCATGATCGATGGCTTTAAGAAAAGCATTGCTATAGTTTTCTTGACCAACCGGCAGGACGGACATCAACGGATCGGTTCCGCCTTGGACGACTATGCGACTTCGCTCGATTGCATCGACCGGTGCAACGCCAACCACTGCCTGGTACAGCGTTGCGCCAAGGCTGAAAATATCGGTCCACGGGCCATGCAGTTCGCCATCGCCAAAGCAAAGCTCGATCGGCGCGAAGTCCGACGGGAAATGCTTGGTCAAGGTGTTAGCGGGATTGAAGAGAGCGCCGCCGCCCGGGTTGAAGCCCGTTAACACGGGGCTCCCGTCTGGACGGATAATAATGTTTGACGGCTGAATGTAGCGGTGAATATAGCCGCTCGCGTGGATCGCTTCGAGCCCGTCCAGGATCGGTAATACCAAGGCGAGAAGCTCCTTTTCCGCCACGGTTGAGCCATCAAAGAGCTGTTGCGCTTTCTTGCCTTGCTCGTGCGCGATGACGATGTAAGCGCTGTTGTTCGCTTCGAAGGCGTTCAGCGCTTGGGCGATATTTTTATGCCTGATCCCGGGGAGCTTTTGCGCGTCAGTCAGGAAGCACTCAAGCCCCGCCTTATACTCGGCGCCATGCTCCGCAGCGGCAGGATGAATCACGCCGCGCGTATCGCGTATGGCGATCTCCCACGGCATGTATTCGGTAATAATAACCGGGCCGCCCAGGTTCAGGTCACTGGCTAAGTAGGTAAACCAATAGTCCCCCTGGCCGAGGACGCTGTCGATTCGATACGATTGAAGCTTCGATCCCGGCAAGAGCGAATCGGTATCTGAATCAATCCTCAGATCCGCGATGGTCAGATCATCTTCCAAGGCGATTAAGCGACCCCTCGATCAATAGTTGTTACTGACCTGCCTGTTAGAATGTCCCGCTGCAATGGCGGCGGCCAGGATGAATTATAGGCCGGGAAGGATGACAAAGCGGAACTCTAACCTACCCAGGTTCAGTGCAATGCCGCCTTTCAAAAGCGTTCGCCGCGTTCGCGAGTACGATAGCGCCGCTGCCGTCCTGAAGTCCAGCGCTTCCGCGCCGTGGCCGAGCCCGGCCATGGAGACCGTGACCTTGAGATTTTCACGGAGCCTGGCCTGTTCCCCCGCGCGTGCGGGGAACAGGG
>JBIMKC010000114.1:0-7622 GCA_043673925.1 Chromatiales bacterium
GGCATGGACGCCTCCCAGTACAAGGACTACGTGCTGGTATTGCTCTTCGTCAAATACGTCTCCGACAAATACGCCGGTCAAAAGGACGCGCTGCTCGATGTGCCCACGGGCGGGGGCTTTGCCGACATGGTGGCCTTGAAGGGTGACAAGGAGATCGGCGACCGGATCAACAAGATTATTGAACAGCTCGCCGGTGCCAACGAAGTGCTGCAAGGCATTGCGTTTCCCGACTTCAACGACGACGACAAGCTCGGAAAGGGCAAGGAGATGGTCGATCGCCTCTCCAACTTGGTGGCCATCTTCAATAACCCGGCGCTCGATTTTCGCGGCAACCGCGCCGAGGGCGACGATCTCTTGGGCGACGCCTACGAATACCTGATGCGCCACTTCGCCACCGAGTCGGGCAAGAGCAAAGGGCAGTTCTACACTCCGGCCGAGGTATCCCGCGTCATGTCCAGGGTGATCGATCTCGGCGCCGCCAAACGTGCGGACCAAAGCATCTACGACCCCACTTGTGGCTCCGGTTCTCTGCTCCTGAAGGCGCACGACGAAGCCCGAAGCCGCGCGCGGCTGGACCTCGCCCTCTACGGGCAGGAAATGGACAATGCCACCGCCGCCTTGGCCAAGATGAACATGGTCCTGCACGACTGCCCGACGGCGGAGATCTGGAAGGACAATTCGCTGGCCGCGCCCTACTTCAAGCAGGCCGACGGGCGGCTCAAGACTTTCGACTTCGTGGTGGCCAATTTCCCGTTCTCGAACAAGGCGTGGAGCAACGGCATCGACCCGGCGCATGATCTCTACGGCCGCTTCGAGTACGGCATCCCGCCCGCGAAGAATGGCGACTATGCGTTCCTCTTGCACATCCTTAGCAGTCTCAAGAGCGCCGGCAAGGGCGCGGTCATCCATCCCCACGGTGTGCTGTTCCGGGGCAATGTCGAGGCCGACATCCGCAAGCGCATCGTCAGGCAGGGCTACATCAAAGGCATCATCGGCCTGCCCGCCAACCTTTTCTACGGCACCGGTATCCCCGCCTGCATCCTGGTGCTGGACAAGGAAAACGCCGGCGCCCGCAAAGGCATTTTCATGATCGACGCATCCAAGGCCTACATTAAGGACGGCAACAAGAACCGCCTGCGCGCCCAGGACATCCACAAGATCGTGGACACCTTCACCCGGCAAGTGGAAATTCCCAGGTATTCGCGCATGGTGCCCTTGGCCGAGATCAGCGATCCCAAGAACGACTTCAATCTCAATATCCCGCGCTACATCGACAGCACCGAGCCGGAGGATATACAAGACATCGACGGCCACCTGCGCGGTGGCATCCCCGACCGCGACATCGACGCACTGGAGAGCTACCGGCAGGTCTTCCCCGCCCAGTCGGGCGATCTCCATAAGGCGATGAAGTCCATCCTGCCCAATGCGCTCTTTATAGGCTTTACCGGCACGCCGCTGCTCAAGGCCGACAAGCAGAAGAGCATCGAGGTGTTCGGCCGCTACATGCACACCTACAAGTTCGACCAGGCGGTGCGGGAAGGCGTGGTGCTCGACCTGCGCTACGAGGCGCGGGACATCGACCAGGCCATTACCTCCCAAAGGAAAATCGACGAGTGGTTCGAGGCCAAGACCCAGGGGCTGAACGATCTGGCCAAGGCGCAGTTGAAGCAGAAATGGGGCACGCTGCAGCGGGTGCTCTCCAGCCAGTCGCGGCTGGAAAAGATCGTCGCCGACATTCTCTTCGACATGAGTACCAAACCGCGCCTGATGGACGGGCACGGTAACGCCATGCTAGTGTCGGGCAGCATCTACGAGGCGTGCAAGTTCTATGAGCTCTTCGCCAAGACGGAATTGAAAGGCAAGTGCGCCATCGTCACCAGCTACAAGCCATGCGTTGCGGACGCCAAAGGCGAGACCAGCGGCGAGGGGGATACCGATAACCTGCGCAAGTACGAGATTTACCGGAACATGCTGGCCGACTGGTTCATCGAGCCCCCGGAGACGGCGGTCGACAAGGCCGAGAGGTTCGAACAGGAGGTCAAGAAAAAATTCGTCGATGAACCGGGGCAGATGAAGCTCCTGATCGTGGTGGACAAGCTCCTCACTGGCTTCGATGCGCCCGCGGCGACCTATCTCTACATCGACAAGCAGATGCGCGACCACGGCCTGTTCCAGGCGATCTGCCGCGTGAACCGGCTGGACGGCGACGACAAGGACTACGGCTACATCATCGACTACAAGGACCTGTTCAAGAGCCTGGAAGGTGCGGTACAGGACTACACCTCTGGCGCGCTGGACGGCTATGACAAGGAGGACGTGGCTGGGCTGTTGGAAGACCGGCTAACCAAGGCGCGCGAGGATCTGGAAGAAGCCCGAGAGGCGATCAAGGCGCTGTGCGAGCCGGTGGAGCAACCCAGGGATTCGGCGGCTTACCTGCGCTACTTCTGCGCCATGGATTCCGGCGATGCCGAACAACTCAAAGACAACGAGCCGAAGCGGCTGGCGCTCTACAAGCACACGGCTGCCTTCCAGCGGGCGTATGCCAACCTGGCCAATGAACTCGACCAGGCCGGTTACAGCGCGGCGGAGATCGGCACCTTGAAGGCCGAGGTGGATCACTACACCAAGGCGCGGGATGAGGTGAGGCTGGCGAGCGGCGATTACATCGACCTCAAGATGTACGAGCCGGCCATACGCCACCTGATCGACACCTATATCCGCGCCGAGGAGAGCGAGAAGATCTCGGCCTTCGATGATTTGTCGTTAATCCAGATGATCGTCGAGCGCGGCCCCGAGGTGGTCGATGCGCTCCCCAAGGGGATTCGGGAGAACAAGGAAGCGGTGGCCGAGACCATCGAGAACAATGTCCGCCGGCTCATCATCAACGAGTCTCCGGTCGATCCGGCCTACTACGAGAAGATGTCCAAGCTTCTGGATGCCCTGATCGCGCTGCGGCGGAAGGGCGCGCTTGATTACAAGAAATACTTGGCCCAGATCGCCGAGCTGACAAAGCAGGCGACCAATCCGGGCGGCGGTGCAGCTTACCCCGGAGCTGTAGATACGCCAGCCAAGCGGGCTCTCTACAACAACCTGAGCAAGGACGAGGCACTGGCTCTGGCGGTGGATCAGGCCGTACAGGCCAGCCGGCAGGACGGCTGGCGCGGCAATTCGATCAAGGTCAGAAAGGTAAAGCTCGCCTTGCAGCACAAGAGTCGGGCGGAGCAACCCGGTGTGCGGGAAGATAGGGGCAATTACGGCGGTCCGACCGACGAACCGCTTGACGATCTCGTCGACCGGACCCTGGAACTGGTGAAGAATCAGAATGCATCCTAAGACGCGCCGCATCACCGTTGGCCATCTATCGGTGGAGGTGGTGCGCAAGGACATTAAGCACCTACACCTGGGCGTTTATCCGCCGCATGGACGAGTGCGGGTAGCGGCGCCGCTGGTAGTGAGCGATGAGGCGGTGCGTTTGGCCGTTATCGGCAAGCTGAGCTGGATTAAGAAGCAGCGGGTCAAATTCGACGCTCAGCCGCGCCAATCACGGCGCGAAATGGTGAACGGCGAGAGTCACTATTTTTTAGGGCGGCGCTACCGCCTTCGGGTCCTTGAACACGGCGGGCCGGCGAGCGTGGCCCTGCGCGGTAAGGCATCGATGATTCTACGCGTGCGATCCAATACGACCGGAGAGCAGCGCGAGCAGGTATTGCTACGTTGGCATCGCGAGCAACTGAGGGCCATGATCCCGCCGCTGCTCGAGAAGTGGCAGCCGGCGCTCGGAGTCCAGGTCGCCGACTGGGGCATCAAGAAGATGAAGACCAAGTGGGGTAGTTGCAACGTCGACGCACGGCGTGTGTGGCTGAACCTGGAGCTGGCCAAAAAGCCCGTACAGTGCTTAGAATTCGTCGTTGTGCATGAGCTGATGCACATGCTAGAGCGACGTCATGGAGACCGATTCATGACATTGATGGATTGTTATCTGCCCACGTGGCGCACCATTCGGGAAGGCCTAAATCGCGCGCCGTTGGGGCACGAACAATGGCGGTACTGACGGATGAAGGTCGCTGATGCTTCCGCCAAAATCGAAAGGGCATCGTGGGCGGGGGCGGCCCAACCGGAAACCCCGGATCTCGGACCTTACCTTAAACAAGACTCCCGAAAGAGGGCCTCGATGAGAGGACAATCCGGCAGGTTCCCGTCTTTACAGAGAGCGACCATGGTTTTCAGCACCCGCTCCATGGATTTCAGATCCGTGATCTTGGCTTGCACAGCAGTGAGATGTTGCGCGCCGAGAGCACGCGCTTCGTTGCACGATCGTCCGCGCGCGTCCACGAGCCGTAACAAAGCCCGGACCTCTTCGAGACTAAATCCGAGATCCCTGGCTCGCCGAATAAAGTTCAGGCGCTTGACGTGTTCTAATTCATAGATCCGGTAACCGCCTTGGGTACGGGGAGGTAACGGAAGCAGCCCTGCCCGTTCGTAGTAGCGAATGGTTTCTATGTTGCATGTCGTGGCCTGCGCAAGCTGGCCGATTTTCAAGCCTGCCCGGCTGGATTCGGAATAAATATCCATCGCGTACCAACGCCTCTTGACTCTGTAGTTACTACAGGGTCTATATTACCTAACAGTCGGATTAGGAGCAATCATCATGGCTTCCGGTAACCCGTCGGAGAACTCTTTGATAAGACAGGCAGCGGCTGAAACTCATCGGACACGTCAGGCGGCGGGGAAAACGCTCGTGTCGATCGGCGGCATCGTCGCCGCGATCGCGGCTTCTTCTTGTTGTGTCCTACCACTGGTCTTGTTTGCGCTCGGGATCAGTGGCGCGTGGATCAGTAACCTGACGGCGTTAGCCCCTTATCAACCCTACTTCGTGGTCGTAACACTCGCGTGCCTGGTGGCAGGATTCGCGATGGTCTACCGCAAGCCGAAAGCGGCATGCCTGCCGGGTTCGTCCTGCGCGAGGCCGGGTTCCGATCGCTTCGCTAAATTGAGCCTTTGGACGGCGACCGTGATCATCGCCGCGGCCCTCGCATTCCCCTATGTGGCGCCGTTGTTTATCGAAACATAATGTGAGACACCAACATGCGAAAGCTGACGCACATCATACTCCTGACGGCGCTGGTGGCGGACCCCACCTTGGCCGCGGAGCGAACAGTCATACTCAACGTCGACAACATGAGCTGTCCGACCTGCGCCCCGATAGTGAAAAAGAGCCTCATGCGGATCGAAGGAGTGATGACATCGGACGTCTCGGCGGAGACGAATACCGCTACCGTGACCTTCGATGACGCCAAGACCGGTGTCGCGGCCCTAATCGATGCCACGACGAACGCGGGGTACCCATCGCATCTGGCTCAGTGAGGTAGCGATCAATGGACAACCGTAAACTGATCATGACGGGGGTCACGGGCGCCGCGGTCACTGGATTTTGCTTAGCCACCCGATGCGATGCTAAGGATGCGTATCCCTTCCGGGAAACATGAGACCTCACGGCGCCATGCCAGAAGCCTGTAATCACGGGGATTGGGTCGCACGGCGCCGCACGCTTGCGCTCGGTTGGGGGCTGCCTAGCGCGGCGCTGCTCTGCTCCCTATTCGTGGAATCGCCGTGGCGTGCGTGGGTTTGGGTCCCGAGCCTCCTCTGGATGGGTGCGGCCTGCCTGGTCAATGCGATTCGCTGTGGCCGGACCCACTGTTACTTCACGGGGCCGTTCTTCCTCCTCATGGCTTGTGTAACTCTGTTCTATGGCCTCGGGCTACTCGCCTTAGGACCGCGGCCTTGGATCTGGCTCGGGCTGGGATTGCTCGCCGGTACCACAGGCTTGTGGTGGGGAACCGAACGGTTGTGGGGACGATTCGTCCCTCCTCGCCGCTTAAAGTAAAGAATCGATGAAAGGGCCTGAGGCCAACCCTGAAAAAGCCAAGATCTCACCGAAGGAAAGACCTTATGACCACTTACACCCTATGGATCACCGGTATGACCTGCGATCACTGCGCGAAATCGATCGAGGACGCCCTGGCGGGCGTGGCTGGAGTAGTCGAAGCCAAGGTTTCGTATGACGAGGGCACCGCCCGCATCAAGACCGAGGCGGGGATTGATGGCGCGAAGCTCATCGATACCGTCCAGGGCAAAGGTTTCGACGCGGAGGTGCTGGATCGCAAGGGTTCTACTGTGGCGAAGGCGGTCTCGGACCGGACGCGCATCTCGGTTGTCGAGACGCCTACGCCTCCCGTCAAACCGCGACGGAGATCGCGAGGCGCTCTACACGTCGCGGTCATCGGCAGCGGCGGGGCGGCGTTTGCCGCCGCTATTCGCGCCGCCGAGGAGGATGCCAGCGTCACCCTGATCGAGAAGGGAACTCTCGGCGGGACCTGCGTGAACGTCGGCTGCGTGCCCTCCAAGATCATGATCCGGGCTGCGCATCTCGCGCACCTGCAATCCGCTCATCCGTTCGACGGTATCAAAAAACAAGCCGCCGTCCTCGACCGCTCGGCGCTTTTGGCCCAGCAACAGGGGCGGGTGGAGGAGCTGCGGCATGCCAAGTACGAAAGCATTCTCGAATCCAATCCACGGATCACGTTGGTACGCGGCTTCGCGCACTTCACTAAGGCCGGCGGCTTCACGGTGAAACAGCCGGACGGCAAGGAGAAAAGGCTGCACGCCGACCGTGTCCTGATCGCGACCGGCGCCTCCCCCGCCATCCCCGAGACGCCGGGTCTCAAGGACACCCCCTACTGGACCTCGACGGAGGCGCTCGTGGCGGAACGATTACCGGAGCACCTCATCGTCTACGGGGGCTCCGTGGTCGCGGTGGAGTTGGGCCAGGCGTTTCTGCGCCTGGGCTCGAAGGTCACGCTGATTGCGCGCTCGACCCTGCTGTCTAAGACTGATCCGGCCATTGGGGAGGGGCTTAAAGCGGCGCTCGCAGCCGAAGGCATGCGCATCTTGACCCATACCGCCGTGAAGCAAGTTAGCTTTCGCCGCCAGTGGTTCCGCAAGCGGTTTAGTGTCGATATAGGCAGCGAAACCCTCATCGGCGACCGCCTGCTCGTGGCCACAGGCCGCACCCCGAACACGGGAGGCTTGCAGCTGGAGAAAGTGGGGGTAAAGACGGACCAGCGCGGCGCCATCGTCGTCGACGATCATATGCGGACGAGCGCTGAGCATGTCTATGCCGCCGGGGATTGCACGACCCAACCGCAGTTCGTCTACGTCGCCGCAGCGGCCGGCACCCGTGCGGCGATCAACATGATGGGCGTGGAGGCGGCCCTGGATCTCTCCGCCGTGCCCGAGGTGGTGTTCACCGATCCGCAGGTCGCGACCGTGGGCCTGACGGTGGCGCAGGCAAATGAACTGGGCTTCAAGGTCGTGAGCCGCACCCTGAGCCTGGATAACGTGCCGCGGGCGCTCGCGAACTTCGACACCCGGGGCTTCATCAAGCTGGTCTCCGAGCGCGAGAGCGGGCGGCTCCTAGGGGCCCAGGTGCTGGCCCCAGAAGGCGGGGAGATCATCCAGACGGCGGCGCTCGCCGTCCGTCACCGCTTGACGGTCAAGGACCTGGCCGAGCAACTCTTCCCCTACCTCACCATGGTGGAAGGCCTCAAGCTCTGCGCCCAGAC
>JBIMKC010000115.1:0-7600 GCA_043673925.1 Chromatiales bacterium
CTCATGGGAGAAACGCACGCAATGCCGCCAGCAACAAGCACGGCACGACGACTGCGGTGAGCCCGCCGCGGAGCCTAAGAAACCAGGGCGTGATCGAATAGCGGCGCACGAGCTCGCGATCCACCGCGTAGTTAGCCGCGAAGGTTGCCGCGAGTACCAGGAAGCGGGTGGTTTCCGGGAGCAATAGCGCCACCCAAGCGGCGATCGCCGGCACCACGCTCCAGGTCATGAACAGCGCGCGATTGCTTTCAGTCATATTGCGGTGGACCATCGCGATGCCCCAGTGCAGCGCGCCGATAAAACTCAAGATCACGGCGGCATAGGTGCTGAGCCAACCGAGCAAGAGCGGCCGGTAGTCGAGAGGCGCCGCCCACAAACTGCCCGCGAGGACGATAAACGGCACCAGCCCGCCGGCGCCGAGCCGGAGCGGAAGCGGAGGGATTTGCGGGTCGTTATTCATCGGTAAGGAACCGCGCGTTGTGGTTCTATATCCATTTCTTGCGTTTGAAGAAGGCCAGCATCAGGGCGACGATGCCGATCATAATGCCCCACAATGCGGGATAACCCCAGCGCCATTTTAGCTCGGGGAAATATTCGAAATTCATTCCGTAGATGCCGACTATAAAGGTCAAGGGAATAAAGACCGTGGCGATGATGGTCAACACCTTCATGACCTCGTTCATGCGTTGGCTCAAGCTCGAAAGATAAATCTCGAGCATCCCTTGGAGCACGTCTCTCAGGTTCTCGATGGTATCGATCACCTGAATGGTGTGGTCGTAGACGTCCCTTAAATACACCTGGGTGTCCGGCTGTACCAGCTTGGATTCCCCGCGTTGCAAGGCGCTCAACATTTCGCGCAGCGGCCACACCGATCGGCGCAGGAAGATCATCTCCCGCCGCAGATGGTGAATCGCGGTGAGGATTACCTGGCTCGGATTCGTCAAAAGCTCCTCTTCAAGCGCCTCGATCCGGTCCCCGACGCGCTCCAGGATCACGAAATAGTTGTCGACGATGGCGTCGATGAGGCTATAGGCCAGGAAATCGGCGCCGCGCTTGCGGATCTTTCCGGCCGCGCTTCTGATGCGCGTACGGATCGGATCGAAGACATCGCCGGGCTTCCCTTGTTCTTGAAAGGAGAGCACCCAGGAGGCGCCTAATACTAAGCTCACTTGTTCGACGGTAAGCGCCTCGCCTTTATATGACAGCATCTTGACCACGATATAGAGGTACTCGCCGTAATCTTCGAGCTTAGGACGCTGGTCGGTGTTGACGATGTCTTCGAGGACCAGCGGATGGAGACCGAAATCCTGGCCGAATTCCCGTAACAGCTCGACGTCGTGGACGCTATCGACGTTGATCCAACTGGTGCTCGGCGAGTCCTTGTATGCGCGGCACTCGGAAGCCGCATGCACCTCCTGTTCGCGCAGCGCGCCGTCATCGAAGTCGAGGATCGAGATGCGCGTGATTTCCTTGGTGCGCTCCCCGATGTGCACCAAGGTGCCAGGGGGCAGCCCGGCTTTCGGCGAGCGCCGCAAAACGAAACGTTTTAATCGATGGCGCACGCGGACTTCTAGTGGGGTAAGAAATAAAAGGCAATGCCGAGGATCAAATAGACCGCCAAGAGCTGTACGCCCTCCATCCAATTGCACTCGCCGTCGTCGGCGATA
Source organism: Chromatiales bacterium (assembly GCA_043673925.1). Taxonomy (GTDB): domain Bacteria; phylum Pseudomonadota; class Gammaproteobacteria; order JACCXJ01; family JACCXJ01; genus USCg-Taylor. The sequence continues at coordinate 1,668 of JBIMKC010000115.1, forward strand.
CGGCTGACCACCAAGACGGCGAGCACGATCGCGATGACCTCGAAGGGCGTGAAGACCAGATCCATCGGGGCGCCGAAGGCATAACTGACAAAGAGCAGCACCGGGGCCACGAAAAGCGCAATCTGCAGGCTCGATCCCACCGCGATGTTGATGGCGAGGTCCATCTTGCCTTTCATTGCCACGATGACCGCCGTGCTGTGCTCGGCGGCGTTGCCGATGATGGCCACCAGGATCACGCCCACGAACACCTCGGTCATGCCCAAGGTCCGGGCGGCGTGTTCGACGCTATGGACCAGGATCTCGGCCATGACGGCGACCAGCGCCGATGAGATGACCAGCACCGCGATCGCGCGGCCTCGCCCCCAATGCGCGCCGGCCTCGCCCGGGTTGATCTCTTCGCCCGCGGCCCCGACATAAAGATGCCGGTGGGTGCGGAGCGAGAACACCAGGCTCAGCCCGTAGGTGACGAACAAAACGATCGCGATCTCCAAGCTCAGCCCGCGTTCCACTTCAGTGCCGGCCTCGGCCGCGAAGAGGTGAAAGATCGCCGGGATGACGAGGCCGATGGCGCTCAAGAGCAAGAGACTCGCGCCCATCGACGCCGCGGTGCGGTTGAACGCTTGGATCGGAAACCGCACACCGCCCGCGACCATGCTTAGCCCCAACACCAGGAGGATGTTGCCGATGATCGAGCCGGTGATGGAGGCCTTGACCACGCCATGGAGGCCGGCCCGAAGAGCGAAGAAGGCAATGATTAGCTCGGCGGCGTTGCCGAAGCTCGCATTGAGAAGACCGCCTATCCCTTCTCCCAGGCGCGCCGCCAAGTGTTCCGTGGCCTTTCCCATCCAACCCGCGAGCGGGACAATGGCCAGACAGGAGGTGATAAAGACCCACAAGGGATCGGCTTGAAGCCACCGCAGAGCGATGGCGATCGGGACGAATACCAGGAGACTATCCAGCGGGGTCAGACCGATCGAGCGCTGGGTTTTTTTCATGTTATGACCGACTTGAATGGGCCACCGGGTCCGGTACAGTGTGCGGATTCAAGCGCTCGACTGCAAGCACCGATCGGTACCCAGCCCGCGCATTCCCCTGTAACATGACCGGCCCAGTATAGGCGCTTGGCATAACGCTTGATCGCAATCATTCGCGGAACCCCATAGAAGCTTCGCACGCGACGATGAATTTGATCCTATTGTTACCCGCCTTGATCCTGGGCACTCTCGAGGGTCTCACGGAATTCCTGCCCATCTCGAGCACCGGCCATTTGATTATCGCGGGCGAGCTCTTTGACTTCACCGGCGAGAGGGCAAAAACCTTCGAGATCGTCATCCAATTGGGTGCCATCCTGGCCGTGTGCTGGTACTATCGCGCGAAGCTTGTCGACGTGGCGCGCGGGATCACGCACAATGCCATTACCCAGCGTTTTCTCGGCAACCTCGCGCTGGCCTTTCTCCCCGCGGCCTTATTGGGTGTGCTGCTGCACCGATTCATCAAAGATCACCTGTTTAATCCGATCACGGTGGCCGCGGCTTTGATCCTGGGGGGAGTCGTGATCCTTCTGGTCGAGCGCTCGAAGGGCGAGGCCAGGGTGCATGCGGTCGAGGACATGTGTTGGCCGGAGGCGCTCAAGATCGGCTGCGTCCAAGCGCTGGCCTTGATCCCCGGAACCTCGCGTTCCGGGGCGACGATCATCGGCGGATTGGTGTTCGGCCTATCGCGGCAGGCGGCGACGGAATTTTCGTTCTTTCTCGCGATCCCGACCATGTTCGCCGCGACCTTCTATGAGAGCATAAACAGCTGGCATCTGTTACAGGAGGGCGATCTATCGCTATTCGGGGTTGGGTTTACCGCGGCCTTCATCTCCGGCCTCGTTGCCGTCAGGGCGTTGCTTCATTTCGTAAAAAATCATAGCTTTTGCGTCTTTGCTTATTACCGGATCGTTTTCGGAGGGGTAGTGCTTTCTTATTTTTGGTTAGTTCCAGGGAGTTGATGAATGTCAGACTACACAACGCTGGTTGCAACGCTTAACCGCTGCGCCGAACGCGCGCGCGAAGAGAATCTTACCTTGGGGCAGGTGCTCGACTCCATCGAAGAAGCCGCCTTCGCGTTCATCTGCATCATCATGGCGTTGCCGTTCCTGCAACCGCTCACGCTCGGGCCGTTGTCCGTGATCGGCGGGCTCACCTTCGCCGCCTTAGGCTGGCAGCTTTTCCGGGGTCATCCGACGCCGATGCTGCCCGAACGAGCTAGGAATACCGTCATCGGCCACAAAACCTGGGATGTCTTAATCGGCATATGCTTGAAGATCCTCGCGTGGTGCCGGCGGTTTACCAAACCGCGTTATAGCTATTGGGTCACCGGCGACAAAGGCCGGCAGATCAGCGGGCTCACGATCATGGCCGGCGGCTTGTTGATGGCGATACCCGCCTTCGGTCTGCCCTTCAACAACTTGATCCCCGCGCTCGCCATTTTTTTTGTGTGCGTCGCCGAGCTGGAGCAGGACGGGTTGATGGTCTTCGTGGCCTTCGGCTGGTTGATCGCCACGGTGCTCTATTTCGTCGTCGCTTTTGCGCTGGTATGGTTCCTTGGGGAGGAGGCGCTGTCTTTCTTTAGCTAAGGAAGCTCTGCAAGAGTTACTGCGCAGCCCATCTGCTTTGTCGCGTGCTCGCTCGTCGCTCGCCTATCTACCTGATATGTCTCGCGCCTCGCTCCGCGGCTTCGCGCATCTGGGCTTGCTCGCGACACTTTTGCAGAGCTTCCCTAACAGCAACGCCGCACTCCGCTCCACTTGCGCTCGACTTCGGCTTTAAAAAACTCGGCGCGTGTCATCGGCGTCGCTTCCTCGGCCGCGTGCCGGGCGCGCCAGTGGTCTAAGTAACGCTCATAGGCGTCATCGCCGCTGAGCACGCGGAGGATCTGCCATACTCGTTGCAAAAAGCGCATGCGGTGTTAACAACGCGGCGGGCTGGTTATTCTTTCGAGTCCTTGTCGCCGCCGCTTTCGGCGGCTTTCCCGTATAGAAACTGACCGATGACCTGCTCGAAGACCACGGCGGATTGCGTGTCCGTGATCACGTCCCCGCCTTTGAGGAATTCTTCGCTGCCCCCGGGAGAAAGGCTGATGTATTGCTCACCGAGTAACCCGGCCGTGTAGACGTTGGCGCCGGTATCCGTTGGGAGCCGATTATACTGCTTGTCCATCTGTATTATGGCAACCGCGGTGTACGATTTTGAGTCGAATTCAATGGCGTTGACGCGCCCTACGGTGACACCCGCCATCTTGACCGGCGAACGCACCTTCAGCCCGCCGATATTGTCGAACATGGCGCGGATTTCGTAGGTGCTGTCGGCGCCGAAACTGGCGAGACTCAAGTTACTTATTCGCATGGTGAGCACCAGCAGCGATCCCAAGCCGAGCGCGACAAAGGCTCCGACGATGGTCTCGATCCATTTTGAATGCATCATGAATAGCCCTTTAGTCGAACATCAAGGCGGTGAGCACGAAATCCAGCCCCAGCACCGCGAGGCTGGAGTTTACCACGGTCCGAGTCGTCGCGCGGCTGATGCCTTCCGAGGTGGGGGCCGTATCATATCCCTCGAAGACGGCAATCCAGGTGACCGCGATGCCGAAGACAAAACTCTTGATGACGCCGTTCAGGATATCGTCGTGAAAATCAACCGCCGACTGCATCTGGGACCAGAAGGCGCCCTCATCGACGCCCAGCAATCCCACGCCGACGAAGTAGCCCCCATAGACGCCGACCGCGCTGAAGATCGCCGCGAGCAAGGGCATGGCCAGGATCCCGGCGAGCAGCCTTGGCGCGACCACGCGGTGCAGCGGATCGACGGCCATCATCTCCATGGCCGCCAACTGCTCGGTGGTTTTCATGAGCCCGATCTCGGCCGTCAAGGCCGAACCGGCGCGGCCCGCGAACAGCAGCGCCGAGACCACCGGTCCGAGCTCGCGCACCAGCGATAACGCCAGCAAGATCCCGAGCGACTCCTCGGCGCCGAAATCCACCAGGGTGTTATAGCCTTGTAGCCCTAGCACCATGCCGACGAAAAGCCCCGAAAACACGATGATGACGATCGACAGCACCCCGAGCGCGAAAACCTGCGAGGTGAGTAAGCGCCAGCGATAAAGCGTGGCCGGCAACCCGCCGAGGGTGTATAGCAGAAAGATGTGTCCGCGCCCGAGGCGCTCGAAAAAGCGCAATCCGGCACGGCCCAATGCGCGCAGTCCGCTGATCACTCGCCACCTCCCGCCAATAAATCCTCTGCAATATCGCGCGCCGGGTAGTGGAAGTGCACCGGGCCGTCGGGGCGAGCGTCCATGAATTGTCGTACCCATTCGGAGTCGCTGACATCGAGTTGATCCGGCGTGCCCTCACCGATGATCTTTCCGCCGGAAAGCACGTAGATGTAATCGGAGATCGACGCCGTCTCGCGCACATCGTGCGACACGATGACGCTGGTGGTGCCGAGGGCTTCATTCATCTGCTCGATGAGACGCAACAGGACCCCCATCGAGATCGGATCCTGACCGGTAAAAGGCTCATCGTACAGGATGATCAAGGGATCGAGCGCGATGGCCCTGGCCAGGGCGACCCGGCGCGCCATGCCGCCCGAAAGCTCGCTCGGCATCAGATCGCGTGCGCCCCGCAGCCCCACCGCCTCGAGCTTCATCAGCACCAAATCGCGGACCATCGACTCGGGCAGCCGGGTGTGCTCGCGTAAGGGGAAGGCCACGTTATCGAACACCGGGAGATCGGTTAAGAGCGCGCCGCTCTGGAACAGCATGCCCATGCGCTGGCGCAGGCTCATCAACGCTCCTCGCGATAACGCCGTGACCTCCTGCCCGTCGACCCGCACACTCCCCGATAGGGGCTTGAGCTGACCGCCGATCATGCGCAGCAGGGTGGTTTTACCGCAGCCGCTCGGTCCCATGATGGCCGTGATCTTTCCGCGCGGCATGGATAAATTGATGTGGTCGAAGATGACCCGCTCGCCACGGCGGAAACAGAGATCCCGGATGCGGACGAGCGGCTCCAGCTCTTGATTATTGTTTTGCATTGACCTTATGGAAACGTCAGGGCGTGATTCTCGGGAAGTCGTGGCCCAACGTCAACCCGAGCGCCGAAATCGCCGGTGGATGGACCGAGGGCTGTTAGCGCAAAAAGACGGTAGCGTCGCGGCGGGCATCGCCGCGGGTCACCATTACGATCCGGCCGCGACCGGCAAGCATGAAGGTCCGAACGGTAACGGCCACCTAGGAGATCTCCCGGTTCTCGCGGTGGATGAACGCGGATCGGCCACAAGCGCGGCGATTGCTATACGGCTAAATATGGAAGATTTAAAAGGGCGCTCACTGATGATCCATGCGGGTGGCGATAATTATTCCGACCTGCCCGAGAAGGGAGGTGGGGGCGGCGCCCGCATCGCCTGCGGCGTCATCCCGTAATCGGGCGGCGCGCCGGATCCTCAAGCAGCTCGATCTTGTAGCCGTCGGGGTCTTCCACGAAGGCGAGCACGGCCGTACCCCCTTTCATCGGCCCGGCGTCGCGCACGATCTTGCCGCCGCGCCCGCGGATCGCCTCGCAAGCCGCGTACACGTCATCGACGCCGATGGCGATATGCCCGTAGGCGTTTCCCGGCTCGTATCGGCTGGTGTCCCAATTGTGCGTAAGCTCTAAGACGGCCGTGTCGCGCTCCTCGCCGTAACCGAGATAGACCAAGGTAAAGCGGCCCTCGGAATAATCGGCCCGCCGCAACAGCTTCATGCCGAGGACCTCGGTATAGAATTGCAATGAGCGGCCGAGATCCCCGACCCGTAACATGGTATGCAGCATACGCATTGGTGACGCCTCCTAAAAATTACTCAAACGGTATCACATGGAGGTATCTAAACGGAATATCGTCATTAGTCTACTC
>JBIMKC010000116.1:0-3102 GCA_043673925.1 Chromatiales bacterium
GTTAGAGCACATTTTAGACCGCCGTCGAGCGATAGCATCTGAATGGGATACGAGCCCCCTCACTGCTATAGTTAAGCGATCAACCTCGAGGCTGCATACGCCTATGACCACCGATCGAAGCCATGTTCCGCAATTAGAGGCGGGCATCCATGTTGATTTACAGGGACGCCGAACCTATGCGGATTATCTTTGCCTGGATCGTCTCCTGGATGCACAAAACCCTTTGAGCGATCCACCGCATCACGATGAATTGCTGTTTATCATCCAACACCAGACCTCGGAGCTCTGGTTCAAGTTGACCTTGCATGAGCTTAAAGCGGCTTGCGCTCATATTCGCCGGAATATGCTCGATCCGTGCTTCAAGATTCTCGCGCGGGTCAAGCTGATCCAGCGGCAACTGTTCGAGCAATGGGGCGTGTTGGAGACGTTGACGCCCAGCGAATATGCGAAATTCCGGCATGTCCTAGGGCCGGCCTCCGGGTTGCAATCGGCGCAGTACCGAGCCATCGAATACATACTCGGCAATAAAAACGCCGCCCTACTACAAATCTTCAAGCATGACGAAAGGACTTACCAGGCGCTCAAATCCGTTCTCGAAAGCCCGAGTATTTATGATGAGTTTCTCATGCACTTACAGCGGCGCGGGCATGCCGTTCCCGATGCTTGCATCGCTCGCGACTGGTCACAACCCTATCAGCGCAATCCAGCGCTCATCCCCGTGTTCAAGGCGATCTACGATGCTCCGCATGAGCACTGGGACGCCTACAACATGTGCGAGAAACTGGTCGATGTCGAAGAGAACTTCCTGCTCTGGCGATTCCGTCATGTTAAAACCGTGGAGCGCATCATCGGCTACAAACGCGGCACCGGGGGGTCATCAGGCGTCGCGTTCCTGAAACAGGCCCTAGATCTAACGTTTTTCCCCGAGCTTTTCGATGTCCGTACCGAGATCGGCGCTCCTTAGGGTCAACGGCGGCGGTGCTAGGCCGCGGCGCAATGCCCGCTAATAAGACGGCCCCTGGTCATACAAGATACTTTTCTTGGCCGCTTGTTGCTAGCCTTTCCACGGTCCTCGCCGCCATGCGCGCACCGGCATCGAGGAGGATACGGCCGGCCTTCCAGGCCTGCTCGCGCAGGCGGTTCCAATGATCCTCCCGCTTGAGCTCCCGCAGGCAGCGGAGGTATTTCACCCGTTGCGCGTGATCGAGCTTGCCGAGGATCGCCGGGATCACTCCTTCTTCGATATTGTATATCTGCCCAGGCTGTTGGTTGACCGCGATCACATCGCTCGCATCGATCCCCAGATCCGAGGCCGTTGCCTCCATGGCCCCTCGGATCGCCTGCTCCTTGGGCCGTTGGGGTTGGGCAATATTGTAGGGCGGGTCCCATTCACGCAGGGGACGGAGCTGATCGACATGGGTCAGGACGACCAGGAGCGGGGGCGCGATCAGGTCGGTACGGCGCTGAAACAGGGCATTGATATTATTAAGTAGCTGCCGGTCTGACTGTCGCGCGGCGTTGGTGGCCGAGCACACGAGTAGGATCAGGTCGCTGCGCAAGAGCTCGGCCTCTGCTTCATCGAATCCCTGATCTGCCGTCGGCCCGGCATAACCCGCGCTATCGAGAACGATCATCCTTCCGGCTTCATCGCGCTCCAATACGTAGGGGGTGATCCCGGAGGTCAGGGGTAGTACGCCGGGATGAACTTGATCAGCTCCCTGCCGCCCCAGCGCAAGAGATAGCCCAGACCCAGGGCGCTCGCGATCTCGGCGTAGCGCTGGCCGTTGAGATCCTGATTATAGATAGAGGCAATGGCCTGCAGCATCTTCGCCTGCAGTGACAATACAAACGGGACGCTGACCATGGGGATCGGAATCGCCTCCAGACCTCCGGCGAGGAAGGCATAGGTCAGGATGTGGGGGTGGGCGGTCTGGGCATAGATGTCGCGGAGCTGTTCCACGTGTTCAGTGCTCTGGAACAGCGCCCGTAACCCCAAAGGCAGGGCGGCCTCGATCGCCGCCCATAGCGCGTCGAGCCCATAATGGACCGGCGCGTAGCCGTCTTCGGGCAAGGTGAAATCTAGCGCCACAAAAGGCGCCTCGATATCGGCAAACCACTCCCGCTGCTTACGGAGCGAGCGTGCAAGATCCTTGGGCACGGTCGGCGGCCAAGAAGTGCTGGCATAGGGATAGGGATCGAGATGCGGCGTAGCCCGGTTGGGATAGCCTTCATGCAGAGTGGTCTGAACCACGATCACCGGCCACCCTGGGTGTCCCTTTAGAATCGCCCGCAAGGCCTGTAATACCTCCTGTTGCGCGTGATCCATCGCTCGCATCACGACCATCAAGAGATGTGCCTGCTGCCCGAATAAACGCATGTCCTCGGTCGGGTCGTAATCGACCTCGCCCAGACCCCGGGTGTCCAGGAAGCGGACGAAACAATGCGTTGTGTCGGGGAAGTCGTAGAGGCGTGCGGTACGCGTGCAGGGTTGGAAGCCGTTGCCGATGGCGGCATCGTCGCGGCCCGTGAGCGCCCGGATCAGGGCGCTCTTGCCCGACTGGGCCTTGCCGAGCAGCCAGATCACCGGGAGCGGCAAGGTCTGTTTGACCGCGTCGAGTTTTTCCGCCAGTGTTCTCTCGTTGATCTTGGGCGTGAAGATCGCCCTGCCCAGGGCATCGCGGAACTGTTTGGCTCTTGGCATTGCTGTTTCGTCGGAATGCGCCTCCCAGAGTGGCACTGCGGGCCCGCTTTGCGCTCAGGGCAGACCAGGGAACCACCAGCCAGTGCAACAATAGGAAATCCAACGCCGTTTGTCGACCAAGAATTAGAACAGAGAGTGACATCCGTCATATACAAGCGTATATTACGATTTTCGACTAAGTGAAAGCGCCTCATGTCACGCCTTCTTGTAGCTCTCTTTGGTTTACTTCTCAGTTGGCAGGCACTTGCCGCAGAACTAACCGTGTCGGCGGCAGCCAGCCTGACCAACGCCTTTCGTGAGTTGACCCCACTCTTCGATGCTCAAAATCCAGGGGTAAAACTGAATCTCAATTTCGGCGCTTCGGGGGCTCTGTTACAACAGATCGCCAAGGGCGCCCCTGC
>JBIMKC010000116.1:3202-6018 GCA_043673925.1 Chromatiales bacterium
GTGCGACAGGCACTTGACTATGTGGCGCGCTCAGAGGTCGACGCCGGTTTTGTGTACGCGACCGACGCCGCCATCATGCCAGACAAGGTTAAAGTGGCTTTCGCCGTACCGACTGATATCCCGATTCTTTACCCCATTGCACCGGTTGCCGCCAGCGCCAACCACGCAGTCGCGCAGAAGTTCGTCGCCTTCGTCAATTCCCGTCAAGCGCAAGCCGTGCTCGCGAAGTACGGTTTCGGCAAGCCTTGATCTTTGTCGATGGAAAACGCTTGGATCGCGTTGAGCCTGACACTCAAAGTCGCGGGTTGGGCCACTGCTCTCAACTTGGTCTTTGGTGTGGCCATCGGTTTTTTGCTGGCGCGCAAGCGGTTTCCAGGTCGCGACCTGTTGGACGCATTTCTGACGCTGCCCCTGGTCATGCCTCCCACCGTGCTCGGCTACTACCTGCTCGTGTTACTCGGGCGTCACGGACCGATTGGCGGCTGGCTTCAGGATAACTTCGGCATCAATCTCATTTTTACCTGGCAGGGAGCGGTGATTGCGGCCACCATCATCGCCTTCCCGCTGGTTTTCAAGCCGGCGCGGGCGGCGTTTGAAGCCGTTGATCCTCAGTTTGAACAGGCTGCGCGCGTTCTCCGTATCAGGGAAGTCGCGGTATTTTTCCGGGTTACATTGCCACTGGCATGGCACGGCATTCTGGCGGGCGTATTGCTCGCCTTCGCCCGGGCGACCGGTGAGTTTGGTGCGACGCTGATGGTGGCAGGAAGCATTCCCGGGAAAACGCAAACCTTGTCTGTTGCGGTTTACGAGGCGGTTCAAGCAGGGCAGGATAACGTTGCGAATTTTCTCGTGCTGGTGATATCGGTGACTTGCATCACGGTGCTGCTGGCCGCCGGTCGACTGGCGCCGGGACGGATTGCAGGTCAGCCATGAGGATGACTCCATGATCTGGGATGTCGATGTGCGCAAGCACTTTGAGAACACCAAACGCAGCTTCAAGCTGGACGTGCGCTTTCGTAGTAATGCACGGCGGCTGGTTCTGTTTGGGCCGTCAGGTGCAGGCAAAAGTCAGACGCTGAAGATGATCGCTGGTCTAAGCGCACCCGACGATGGGCATGTTCGACTAGAAGGGCTTTCCCTGTTTGATCATCGCGCACGCATCGACCTGCCGCCACAACAACGTGAGCTTGCCTATGTATTTCAGGACTACGCGCTGTTCCCTCACCTCACAGTGCTTCAGAACATTGCGTTCGCGCTGCATCCCGGACTGGTGAATCCGAAACGCAATGTGCAGCACGACACCGTGACCCGCTGGCTTGAAACATTCCACCTTGCGCCCGTGGCGCATCAATACCCCGAGCAGCTGTCGGGAGGACAACGTCAGCGGGCCGCCTTGGCCCGTGCTCTTGTGGCCGAACCCCGTGCCCTGCTGCTAGATGAACCGTTTGCCGCGCTTGATCGCGCGCTACGGGCGCATTTGCGTCAGGAACTGGCTGAGCTTCAGGTCCAGCTCAACATTCCACTGATTCTGATTACTCACGACGAAGAGGATGTTGATTGCTTTGCAGATGCCGTAATTCATATTCAGGACGGCCGAACGATTCAGGAAACAGTGGATCATGGTGCGCTGGCAGCTTGATAGCCTTGAGCGTCTCGCGATATCCGATTTGCGCCCACCTCGATGCGCGAACTGTGACGAGTTCCCGGTTTGCTTCCCCCCGCATGCGACAGATGCCGTTACAGTTATCCGGAGTTCTCATGGCCAAAACAGCCAATCAACCTAACGATCCCATCCATCTGGACGGCGCAGTCTGGATGAAAGTTGGTGACGAAAACCTAGGTGGCCACGGTCGCGTGGGTTTGCTGCGCGCTATCGCCGAAAAAGGCTCGATCACCCAGGCGGCCAAGGCGATTGGCATGAGCTACAAGGCCGCCTGGGATGCGGTCGACACTATGAATAATTTGGCGGAAGAACCGTTGGTTGAACGAAGCAGCGGCGGCCGAGGGGGAGGCTGGACGCAATTGACACCGCGAGGCCATCAACTCATCGAGCGTTTCGGCCAGATCGAAGCGGCCCATCGACGGTTCGTGCAAATGCTGAGTAATGAAGCCATCGACCTCACGTCCGACCTTAATCTGCTGCGAACCCTGAATATGAAAAGCAGTGCCCGAAACCAGTTTTCCGGAGTCGTCACTGCCGTGAAGATTGGTGCGGTCAACGACGAAATCGAACTTACATTGAGGAAGAACACTCGGATGGTGGCGGTTGTGACCCGAGAAAGCACGGAGTCACTCGGACTGAGTGTCGGCAGTCAAGCGTTCGCACTTATTAAGGCATCGTCCATCATCATCGCCAGCGATTTTGATGGAGCCAAGCTTTCCGCCCGCAACCAACTCCATGGAACTGTTGCTTCTGTGATTCCCGGAGCGGTCAACGCGGAGGTGGTCTTAGAGATTGATGGCGGCGGGAGCATCGCAGCGATTGTGACCAATCCAAGTGTTCAGTCGCTTGGGCTTGAAGCCGGTAAACGGGCGGTTGCGATCTTCAAAGCATCCAGCGTCATTCTCGGAACGATGGTGTGACCTTGACCCCGAGTCTAGTGTAGGCCTGCACCCCGAGCCCTGTGACCAAAGACAGAGGCTTGCGACGAACTCTCCGCACAGAGATGCCTAAACGCCACAGCTAAGCCGCGCTCGCCACAGTCGCTCGATTGAGCCGCGGCGATCCCGGGCGTCGGCTTGAGCGATTTGTTGAGCAACGGAATGCGTTATGATGCAAGGCCGAGGTATTTCTTGATGTGCTTGGCAAGGGCATC
>JBIMKC010000116.1:6118-7457 GCA_043673925.1 Chromatiales bacterium
CTGCTTCTGCCCAGTTGTAGGATTGATGTAAATATCATGCCGATTACCGCGCCTGTGAAGTCGGCAACCTTGCTGCTCCAGCTGCCGGATAAGCTCCGTGCGCTTCACAAAGCAACTTCTTTTGTTTGATAGTGATCCGGTACATCTTCGAGCACCATTGCGAGGTACGCATCTTTGAGGTTTTCTTCAAGCTCTTCGAGTGTTTCGCCTTGCGTCATAATATCTGGATGGTCCAGTAACTTCCCGAGAAAGAAGTGATCCCCACGCCAGTACACCATCGTAAGTCGCGCTTGCATATTGTCCTCGGTGATTCGTATCTATCCGACCGATAGTCTACTCTTCGTGCTAACCGTTTCCCAACGTAAAAGCTCACCGGCGCGCCGCTTTTGGCGCGTCCGTGTGGAGCGTAATGTTAGGCGATGCCTGATTGGCGTCACAGATCAAGTTCGGAAAGAGTCGGATGCTCGTCGGGACGCCGACCTAGCGGCCAATGATACTTCCGTTCGCTCTCTTGAATTGGCCGGTCGTTGATGCTTGCGATACGTCGCTGCATGAACCCATGCTTGTCAAACTCCCAATTTTCGTTGCCATAGGAGCGGCACCAATGGCCGGAGTCGTCATGCCACTCGTAGGCGAAGCGTACGGCTATTCGGTTACCATGAAACGCCCAAAGTTCTTTGATGAGCCGGTAATCCAATTCCTTGTTCCACTTTCGAGTGAGAAACTGAACGATGGCTTCGCGGCCCGACAAGAACTCGGAGCGGTTGCGCCAGACGCTATCCTGAGTGTAGGCGAGTGAAACCCGTTCCGGGTTGCGGGTATTCCAGGCGTCCTCCGCCATGCGAACTTTCTGGGCTGCGGTCTCGGCGTCGAATGGCGGAAATGGAGGTCTTGGGTTTTCAGTTGGGCTCATGTCAGTTGCCCTCAGTGTGGAAAGAGATGCGCGAAACGCCTAACGCCTGAATTAAGCCGAACCGCGAAGCGGTTTCGGCTTGAATGAATCGTTAGGCCTCATTGGGCTTGAGGATGTCGCTGCGCCGGTTGATGAATATGTAGACGCAGAGGATGGCGAGGACGAAGGCAGGTGCTGCCTGAATCACTGGAGTGTAGGTGGCGTGATAGTAGGTAGCCCCAACCATGATGATGCCGATGCCGGCAGCGGCCAGAGCACTAAGCGGACGTACCAGAAGCGCGATGCAGCCAAGCACTTCACACACCCCAATGAAGTACCCGAACCATCCGGGTAGACCCATTTTTGGGAAGCTGCTGTGAACGTAAGGAACTCCTAGCCCGGATTTCTCACCGATAGCCAAGAAAAAGGCCGTATCTCGTGGCATAA
>JBIMKC010000117.1:0-7409 GCA_043673925.1 Chromatiales bacterium
GTTAGCCTATGTCACGCGAACGATTAGAAGGACATGCACGATTGTTCATCAACACGCAGTAGACTCTTGTTGGAAGTCTTTTTTATATTCCTCGCGGATCTTTTCAACTGCCCGATTACTTTCCTTGTTGAAAGGATATAGCAATATCAAGAGCTTCGACCCTTCTTGGATGATGGTTCCAGTCGAATCCTTGAATTGACCTGTACCACTTAACAAGGTCAGATGGGTTTCTGTGGCTGAACATCGAGAATCGGCATATTCTCGAAGTAGTCTCGCTACCTCACTTCGATGAGGATCCCTTCGACCGCCTTCTGGTTGCACAAAAGGCTCAGCGAGCCATTAATTTTCCTCACGGCCGACGCTAAACTCGCCCGTTACGGTTCAACCGTTCGGCTTGTGTAATGCGTTCGCTTTAAAAAAATGCCCGGTAACACCGCCGGAGCTTATTGCAGTCCGAGCAGCATTTACTGCTGATTTTCCACGCCAAGCCCGGCCTCGCTTGGGTCGGTCACTTCATAGCTTTTGTGGCGGATGTCCTTGCCCTCCACGAGATAGATGATGCTTTCACAAATATTACCGGCGTGGTCGCCGATCCGCTCGAGCGATTTCACCGCCCAAACCGTATCGAGAACGCGCGTGATGCTGCGCGGATCTTCCATCATGTAGGTAATCAACTGGCGCATGATGGCGTCGTATTCGAGATCCACGCTATGGTCTTTGCGCGCTATCCCCAAGGCCGCTTGCGCATCCATGCGCGCTAAGGCATCGAGAGCATCATGGAGATTCGCTTGCACGTGTCTGCCCATGTGCAGGACCCCCACGTAATAGGCTTTCGGGCCCTCTGTTTCCGTCAAACGCATGACCACGCGCGCGATCTTCTTGGCCTCATCGCCCACCCGTTCCAGATCGGTAATAATGCGCGTGATAGCCAACACGAGCCTCAAGTCGCTGGCCGCGGGCTGCCGGCGCGCCAGGATCTCCGCGCAGGCCCGGTCGATCGCGACCTCCATGGCGTTGACCTTGGAGTCATTGCTGGCCGCGATCTCGGCCAATCCCGGGTTCCCTTGAACCAGCGCCTCTATCGCTTTATTCAGGTGTTCTTCGACCATCCCCCCCATTACCAAGACGCGGGCCCGAACGTCTTCGAGCTCGTTATCGAACTGATGGGAGATGTGTTGCGGGAGTTTCGTCGCGGTCATCGGCACGGCCTCTCGAGTGAGTGGATATTACATCGTTCTACGCACGGCAACGGCTTAACCATAACGGCCGGTAATATAGTCCTCGGTCTGCTTCTTCTTGGGGTTGGTAAAGATCGCCTTCGTGTCGTCGAACTCGATGAGATCGCCCACATACATGAGCGCCGTATAATCGGAGACCCGTGCCGCCTGCTGCATGTTGTGCGTGACGATGACGATCGTGTATTGCGACTTCAGCTCGTACATCAAGTCTTCAATTTTCAGCGTCGAGATCGGATCCAAGGCGGAGGCGGGTTCATCCAGCAATAATACTTCGGGCTCGATGGCGATCGCGCGCGCGATGACCAAGCGTTGTTGCTGTCCGCCGGAAAGGGCCATGGCGCTTTCGTTCATCCTGTCTTTCACCTCATCCCAAAGCGCCGCCGCCCTGAGCGAGCGTTCCACCGCTTGATCGAGGGTCCGCCTTTTGTTGATGCCCTGAAGCCGCAGGCCGTAAGCGACGTTTTCATAGACCGACTTAGGAAAGGGATTGGGCTTTTGGAACACCATGCCGATGCGGCGCCTGAGATCGGCCACGTTGACGTCCGGATCGTAGATATTCTTGTTCTGCAAATGGATCGCCCCTTCGATGCGCACGCTGTCGTAGAGATCGTTCATGCGATTGAAGCAGCGCAGCAGGGTCGATTTTCCGCAGCCGCTCGGGCCGATAAAAGCCGTCACTTGGCGCTCCGGGATCGACATCGTAATCGCATTGAGCGCGCGTTTTTCCCCATAGTAGAGATTGAGCCCCTGGACGCCCAGGCATTCCTTGACATCCGCCTCGCGTGTCACCTCGGGCTCGGTGCGTTGCAAGAGCTTCGGGTCGAACCCGTGAGTCAGCGGCGAGGGCACGGTCCGCCGCTCATCGGCTGTATCCATCGTCTTCACCTCAATATTCTGCGGCACGGTACTTTTCCCGCAAACGGTTCCGGATCCGGATCGCCGTCAGATTCAGCGCCACGATGACAAGCACGAGCAACAATGCCGTGGCATAAACGAGCGGCCTCGCCGCCTCGACATTGGGGCTTTGAAAGCCGACATCATAGATATGAAAACCGAGGTGCATGATTTTGCGGTCGAGGTGCAGATAGGGGAAGCTCCCGTCCAGGCCCAGCGATGGGGCCAGCTTCACCACCCCCACCATCATGAGCGGGGCCACCTCGCCGGCCGCCCGCGCTACGGACAAGATCAAGCCGGTCATGATCGCCGGGCTGGCCATCGGCAGCACGATGCGCCAGAGGGTTTCGGCCTTGGTCGCCCCCAGGGCATAACTGCCTTCGCGGAAGGCGCTCGGGATGCGCGCCAAACCTTCCTCGGTGGCGACGATGACCACCGGGACCGTAAGCAGCGCCAGTGTCACCGAGCACCACAGCAAGCCCCCCGTACCGAAGGTCGGGGCGGGCAGGGCCTCGGGGAAAAACCACCGATCGATGGATCCGCCCACGAAATAAACGAAGAACCCCAGACCGAACACACCGTAGACGATGGATGGGACGCCCGCGAGATTGTTCACCGCGATGCGGATGATGCGCGTGAATAGGCCCTGTTTGGCGTACTCCCGAAGATAGACCGCCGCCACTACCCCGAATGGGGTCACGACGATGGCCATGATCAAGACCATCAATACGGTGCCGAAGATCGCGGGGAAGATTCCGCCTTCGGTATTCGCCTCGCGCGGATCGTCCCCCACGAACTCGCCGATTTTCTCCGCATAATGCCCTAGCTTCTCGGCGGCGCTCATGCGATTGGGCTGATACACCCGTACGACCTTGGCCATGGGTAGCTTCACCTCTTGTCCGCCAGCGACGCGCACCACGATGCCGTCGCGACGGATGTCCTCATTAAGCTTCGCCAGATCGCCGTTCAAGCGCTCGTATTCGGCTTCCAAGGCTTTATGAGAGTCACGAATGGCCGCGAAAGACGCCGGGTCCTTAACACCGTCGAGCTCGAGGCGGCGCTGGCGCAAGCGCAGCTTCTCCATTTCATGATTGACCCCGCCGATCAGGTCCTTCTCGATATGGCTGATCCGTGCCTTAAGCTCATGCCTGCGGCCAAGCCGCCCGCCCAGCTCGGCGATCGGATCGCCTGCGGACGCCACCCGCCGTCCGCCCTCCTCCACGCCCGCCAAGTAACCGTAGAGATTGCCCCATTCCTCGCGTTCGACAGCAATGATCTCGCGCGGGTATTCGATGCGGGTGATTCCGGGTTCGGATAGCCACCGAAAGTCAAGCCCGTAGATGTCCCGGTTCCCGAGTTTCATCAGGACCTGCACCTCGCCCCCAGACGCTCGATCAGCTTTTAGTTCCCGATCGACCATCTCGCCGATCAGAATCTGGCGAGCGCCATCCGCGTCGCGGTAATCGATTTCAGCAATCCTAGCGGGCCAAAAATGGGTGAGACCGTTTACGGCGATGAGGTATAGGAGACCAAAGACGCCAACCAAACACAGGCTGACCGCGCCCGCCGACAACCAAACCCAGGGGCTACCGCTATCAATCCAGGCGCGTAATAAGGATTTCATCACCGCCGCCCCGCGCTCATAGATCGCTGTATTTCGATCGGAGCCGCTGACGCACCAACTCCGCAATCGTGTTGGTGACAAACGTCACGGCAAACAACACCAGTGCGGCCAAAAATAACACCCGGAAATGCGTGCTGTTGACCTCGGATTCCGGCATCTCGACGGCGATGTTGGCGGACATGGCCCGGAAGCCCTGAAAGAGATTGAAATCCATGATCGGCGTATTTCCGGTCGCCATGAGCACGATCATGGTCTCGCCGACCACCCGCCCCATCCCGATCATCAAGGCGGAGAAAATTCCGGGACTGGCCATGAGCAGCACCACCCGCATCAGGGTTTGCCAGGGCGTCGCCCCGAGAGCCAGCGATCCCAGCGTGAGGTGCCGCGGCACGCTAAAAATAGCATCTTCGCTGATGGAGAAGATCGGCGGGATCACGGCCACCCCCATCGCGATTCCGACCACGAGCGAATTGCGTTGGTCAAACGCCAACCCCAGCTCGCGGCCAAGCCAATCACGCATGTTGCCATCGAACAGAAACGCTTCTAGGGGTTCGCTCAGTCCCATCGACAGCATGATCGACATGGCGATGACCGGCATGAGCATGGCCGCCTCCCAGCCCTCGGGAATCGCGTGGCGCCAACGCGCGGGGAGCCGGGTCCACATCCAGGCGCATAAAATCATCGCGAGCGGCGTCATGAGGAGCGCGGCAAAGACGCCGGGAAGATTCTGCTCTACCAGCGGCGCCAGCCACAGGCCGGCGAGAAAGCCCAGAACCACGGTGGGAAGGGCGCCCATGATCTCGACGGTCGGTTTGACGATCTCGCGCATCGCGGGGGACATAAAATATCCCGTATACACCGCGCCCATGACCGCGATGGGGATCGCGAACAACATCGCGTAGAACGACGCCTTGAGAGTCCCGTAGGCCAGCGGCGTGAGGCTGAATTTCGGCTCGAAGTCGCCGGCCGCCGAGGATGACTGCCAAATGAACTCCGGTTGCTGCCGGCTTTCATACCACACCTTCCCCCACAGCGAGCTCCAGGAGACCTCGGGGTGTTCGTTATGAACGGTATAGAACCGCAACGCCTTCGCGCCGTCGAGCGTCATCAGAGCGTCGGCCCGCGGTGACATCGCCACATGGCTCAGCACTTGGCCGGTGGCCTGGGTCACCAACAGTGTGCGGTGGGCGGTCGCATGGTAGAGACCGATGCTCCCGCTCTCATCGGCCGCCGCGAACCCCTTTCTAAAGTACTCGGGGGCGATGTCGGTGATGGGGTGCACCTGGCTTGGAAAGTCTCGCACCCGAGCGAGTGTATAACGGTTGTCTTGAGCGCGTAGGGGAAACCATTGAGTGATGCGTCCGCGCGAATCGCCGGTTAACACCGAGCTCCCGCCGCTTAAATACTCCAGCGCCGTGATGCGCGCGCCATTGGGGACCGCGTTTACCCGATCGATCAAGTGTGGCGTGTTCGTAATGTCATAGTAGAGCAGGAATCCCTCCGCGCTCGCCAACACCAGATCACGTTGTTTGACGTTCAACGCGAGATGGGTCACCCCACCTTCGGTGGCGGGAATGACCGCCGCCTTGCGCTCGACAGCCGTCGTATCGCCTAGCAAGGAACGCGAGGTCTTGAAGCTCACGAGGATCGCCTGGTCCCCCTCGGTCGTCGCGGCCAAGGTCGTCTGATCCTCATGCGACTGCACCGCGAGGCGGGTGAGGGCGTCCTCAGCAATCTTGAGCGGTGCCGGGCCGAGCGGATAGTGCACACCCGGGGTGATTCGCCGCTTATCGCCGGGGTAGGTATTTAAGTACTGGGCTTGGAACAGCAAAGCGCGGCCGTCCGAAAGGCCCACGGCCACGGCGCCTTGACTCGGCTCCCCGGCCGCGACAGAGGTGATCTTAGCGCCTGCGGGGATAGGCAGCCGTTTAGAGTCGAGCACGCGGCCGTCACCGGTCGCGAAAAAGATCACTTCGCCGCGCGCGGTAAGGCGCAGCCCGATTTCCGCGTATTCCTCGGTCCCAAGATACAGGGTCTCGGCATCGGCGCCTCCGGGAATGCCGTACTCCGCCCGCGCTTCGAGCGCAACCGGACGGAACATCGGCAACACGACGGAAAGCAGATAAACAAAGATCAACAGGACGGCGACGATGACACAGATCCCCCCGAGCGCCATGACGTGCCGCAGCCAACGGTCCTTGACGAACCGCCAATTGCGTAACCGCGATGCCGCACCGGCACCCTCGATTGCCTCAAGGTTATTCAGGCTGGCCTCGTTCACGGGGGTCTCTTAGGATTTATGGATAGTTTACGCCCATACCCGGTAGGTATAAAAAAGCGGCCTCGCCGAGGCGAGGCCGAGGTCTTCTACCTGAGAGGGTCTCTTGGAAGCAGCCTTTAAAGCGATTATTCGGCGCTTGCCTGCGCCGATCCGGCCACCAGGGCCAGTTGCTTTTCGGCGATCGCGGCCGGAAGCGGTATGTAACCATCCTTAATCACCACGCTCTGACCAATTTTGGCCAGCACCATCTTGAAGAATTCACCCTCCAACGGAGGTAACGGTTTATTGGGATGCTTGTTCACGTACACGAACAGGAACCGCGAGAGCGGATACTTGCCGCTCACCGCGTCTTCCGAGGTGGCCGGCACGAGCTCGCCGCCCTCTGTCTTGGCCAAAGGCACCGCCTTCACTCCCGAAGTCTTGTAGCCTATGCCCGAGTACCCAATGCCGTTCAGCGACTTGGTAACGCCCTGGACTACCGACGCCGAGCCGGGTTGCTCGTTGACCGTGTCCTTGAAGTCGCCCTGGCACAATGCGTTTTCCTTGAAATATCCGTAGGTCCCAGACACCGAATTGCGTCCGTACAGTTGCACTGGCCGGGCGGCCCACTCGCCAGTTAATCCGAGCTGGCCCCAATTCACCACATCCTCGTCGTGACCGCACTTGCGCGTCGCCGAGAAAATGGCGTCGATTCGCGGCAACGACAGCCCTTGGATCGGATTGTCCTTATGCACATAGACGGCGAGGGCGTCGATCGCGACCGCCACCCCCGTGGGTTTATAGCCGTATTTTTGCTCGAAGGCCTCGATCTCCACGTCTTTCATCGGACGGCTCATTGGTCCGAGGTTCGAGGTTCCTTCAGTCAACGCGGGCGGCGCCGTCGAAGAACCCATGCCTTGGATCTGAATGTTGATGTTCGGATAGATGCGCTTGAACTCTTCCGCCCAGAGCGTCATGAGGTTATTGAGCGTGTCCGACCCGACGCTCGACAGGTTGCCGGAAACGCCGCTGGCCTTTGTGTATTCCATGAGATTGGCATCGACCGTATCGGCGGCGCGCGCGATCGGTCCGGCGGTAAGACCCGCCATTAAGGCCACGCTCACGGTGGCTTGACGCAGTTTCATAAGCTTGGCTCCATAGTCTCAAAACGAAATCTTAGTATGGGAGGGTTCTATTACCGTTTGGTTACAGGTTGATGTCGGGCCTGCGATGAGATCTTGCGGCGGATGACCAGGGGTCGACGGATAACCGCTCTCTATCACCAAAGGCTGGATTCATTACTCCGCCACCAGGTAGGCGATCCAGTCGGCATCGGGATCCACGAAATCGATGTCGGCCTCGGCGCATTGCACCGACCGCTGATAGAGAATAT
>JBIMKC010000118.1:0-7378 GCA_043673925.1 Chromatiales bacterium
GCAGATCCGATTGTCCGGCATTCGCGGGTCTTATTACAAGTCTATTCCGGGCAGTAGAGGCCAAGGCCCGCCTAAGCAAACGCTAAGCTCCGGCGCGCGGCTTGTAAGATGCGCTCGGTATCCGGCAGGTAATGGGACTCCAGCCGGTAAAGCGGCATGATGCAGTCGAAGCCCGTCACCCGTTCGATCGGCGCCTGCAAGGACAACAAGCCGCGTTCGGCGAGTTGCGCGGCGATCTCCGCGCCCACCCCGCAGGTGCGCGCCGCTTCCTGCACGATGACGCAACGTCCGGTCTTGGCGACCGATTCGAGGATGGTCTCGATGTCGAGCGGTTTCAAGGTCGCGACATCGATCACTTCGGCCGCGACGCCTTCCTGCGCGAGGGCCTCGGCGGCTTGGCTCGTCTCCTGGATGAGCGCGCCCCAGGACACCAGCGTGATGTCCGTGCCCTCGCGCAACAGATAACACACGTCGAGCGGCAAGGCCGCACCGTCGTCCACCACCTCCTGGCGGTACAGGCGATACAGGCGCGGGGGTTCGAGAAAGATCACCGGGTCCGGATCGCGGATTGCGGCGAGCAGAAGCCCGTAGGCGCGCGCCGGCGAGGAAGGCACGACGACGCGCAGGCCAGGAATAGGCGCGAACAGGGCTTCCACGCTCTCGGAATGGTGTTCCGGGGCGTGGATCCCGCCGCCGTTCGGTGCGCGCAAGACCAACGGGCAGCTTAAGCGCCCTCGGGTGCGGGTGCGCAGACGCGCGGCATGGTTCAGGATCTGGTCGAGACAGGGGTAAATAAACCCCGAGAATTGGATTTCGGCGATGGGTTTGAGACCCTGCGCCGCCATGCCGATCGCCATGCCCGCGATCAGGGCCTCCGACAACGGGGCATCCACCACCCGCACCTTGCCGAAACGCTCTTGCAAACCGAGGGTGGCGCGGAACACGCCCCCGTTGACACCGACATCTTCGCCCAAGACGACGACATTCGGGTCCGCTTGCAGCTCATAGGCGAGCGCCAGATTGACTGCTTCAACGAGTGTAAGCTCGGGCATGGCGCACCTATTTACCGGCGCAACCGGCCGTCTCCCGCTGCACGCTATAGGCGCGCGGCAAGGCCGCGTATAGATGCGCGAACATGCTCTCCGGGTTCGGTACCGGCATCGCGGTGTAATCGCGCACCGCTTGCTCTACCTCGGCCGCGACGCTCCGTTCGAGCCGCGCGTCGTCTTCCTCCCGCCAGGGGCCGGCGCGCAGGAGATATGCACGCAGACGAGCGATCGGATCGGCCCGCCCGTAGCGCTCGACCTCCTCGGTCGAGCGGTAGCGGCTGGCATTGTCGGCGGTTGTATGGTCGCCCATACGATAGCTCAACGCCTCGATGAGACTGGGCCCCTCCCCGCGGCGCGCCTTTTCCAGCGCCCGATTCACGGCATAACGCACGGCGATCACGTCGTTCCCGTCGACCTGCTCGCCCGCAACCCCCGCCGCGATTGCCTTCTGCGCGAGGGTCTCGGCCGCGGTTTGCGCGGCGCGCGGGACGGAGATGGCCCATTGGTTATTGTTGATCACAAACACCACCGGCAAGCGCCAAATCCCCGCGGCGTTGAGAGCCTCGTAGAAATCCCCCTTGGAGGTCCCGCCGTCGCCAACGATGCACACGGCCGCGCGCGCCTCGTCGCGATACTTGAACGCATAGGCCACGCCTACCGCATGGCCGCATTGACTCGCCACCGGGACGCAGATGGGAAAATCTTCCCGGCAGCGGGCATAGTCCATGCCGCGCTCATCGCCGCCCCAATAGAGCAGGATATCCGCCATGCGCACGCCGCGCGGGAATTGCGCGGCCTGATCCCGGTAGGAGGGCAACAACACATCTTCGGGCCGCATGGCATGCCCGATACCGGCGCCGATCGCCTCCTGCCCTAAGCACGAGGCATAGGTGCCGAGTTGCCCGGTGCGTTGCATCGCGATCGCCTTTTTATCGAACTGACGTGCGGCCATCATGCCGCGATAGAGATCGATGAGCACGGCGGGTTCGCGGGCGAAATCAGGTAAAGGCTCAGCCGGGGCCCCGGCAGGATCCAGAAACTGTGTATAGTGAATACGGAAGCTAGCGACTTCTTTCACGACCGCCTCCTTCTTGCCCGGGGGCTAATTGAGTGCAGCGTTTTTATGCCGCGGAACGCGGTGCGACTCTTACCTTCGCTTCGATCGCTGCACAGCGCGAAGGTTCCGTATAATATTATAGCCGCGCGAGGGCCCCGCGAGGGCACTCTCACGGCTCGGAATCTTTAATCCAAGGGCCAGTCAAAGATCCCGACACGGCCCGTGTTTGCTAAAGAGGCGCAGGCTATGCAGACTCCCCCGGATGATCCGATGGCGGCCGCCGGTATCGAATTCGTCGAGTACACCGCGCCCGACACCCAAGCGTTGGAGCGATTGTTCGTGACGCTCGGGTTCGCCGCCGTGGCGCGGCATCGCTCGAAACACGTGACGCTCTATCGCCAGGGCGATATCAATTTCATCATCAATCATGAGCCCAACAGTTTCGCCCAGGCCTTCGCCCGCAAGCATGGCGCTTCGGTGTGCGCCTTCGCCATGCGCGTGCGAGACGCTGCTTCGGCGTATAAGCGGGCGCTAAGGCTCGGCGCTAAGCCCTATCGCGGTCCGGTGGGCCCGATGGAGCTCAATATCCCCGCGATCCAAGGCATCGGCCGGAGCCTGATCTATCTGGTCGATCGCTACGGGGAACGCTCGATCTACGACGTCGATTTCCTACCGCTCACAACGCCGGCACGCGTTGACGGCGTGGGTTTAACCTATGTCGACCATCTGACCCACAACGTACGCAAGGGCCGGATGGACGAGTGGGCGAGCTTCTACGAGCGGCTCTTCGATTTCAGCGAGATCCGCTATTTCGATATCCAGGGGCAAAGGACGGGACTGAAGTCACGCGCGATGGCGAGCCCCGGCGGGAAGATCCGCATCCCCATCAACGAGCCCTCGGATCGTCATTCGCAGATCCAGGAATACCTCCAGGCTTACGGCGGTGAGGGCATCCAACACATCGCGCTCGCGACGCATGATATTTATACCACCGTTGAGTCCTTGCGCGAGCGCGGCGTAAAGTTTCTGGACGTGCCGGAGACGTACTATGACGCCGTCGAAAGGCGTGTGCCCGGGCACGGCGAGGATCTCGATCGCCTGCGGCGCGATCGCATCCTCATCGACGGCGCGACCCGTCAACAGGAGGGCGGTTTATTGTTGCAGATCTTCACCGAGACCGTGATCGGCCCCATCTTCTTCGAGGTCATACAGCGCAAGGGTAACGAAGGCTTCGGCGAGGGCAACTTCCAGGCCTTGTTCGAGGCCATCGAACGCGAACAGATGCAGCGCGGGGTGATCTGATGGCTCAGTGGATCGCATTACCCAAGAGCGAAGGGCAGTCCTCGCGTCAAGCGCACGCCGATCTGCCCGCGGATACCTACGAACGGGAGCTCGGCAAAGAAGGCTTTTACGGTCCCTCGACGCAAATGTACCACCGCCATCCGCCGACCGGCTGGACCGAGGTGGAAGGCCCTCTCCGGCCACGCGCCTTCGATACGGCCAAACTGGTTGGGTTTACGCCGATGCCGTGGGAGGCGGTGCGGCTATTGTCCAACGCATTCCTGGATCTCCGGATCTGGCGTTTGCAAGGGTCGATGGACAGTCTTGCGCGTAATTCCGATGGCGATGAGCTGCTGTTCGTACACGCGGGCAGCGGGGATGTTTACTGTGATTATGGCCACCTAGCGATCCGCGAGGGAGATTACCTCATGCTGCCTCGCGGTACCTTATGGCGCGTGGAAACCACGGCGCCCGCGACGCTGTTGATGATCGAGGCGACCGGCGCCAGTTACCGGCTCCCCGACAAAGGTATCGCCGGCCAGCATGCGGTGTTCGATGCGGCCGTGCTCGATACACCTGTCATGGACGAGGCCTTTCGCGCCCAGCACTCGGAGCGTGAATGGCGGGTGGCCGTGAAGCGCCGCGGATCCGTGAGCCTCCTTACCTATCCCTTCAACCCGCTCGATGCGGTGGGATGGCACGGAACCCTCATGCCCGTGCGCCTCAACTGGCGCGACATCCGGCCCTTGATGAGCCATCGCTATCATCTACCGCCCTCGGCACATACGACGTTTTTGGCCGAGCGTTTCGTCGTCTGCACCTTCTGCCCGCGGCCGTTGGAAAGCGATCCCGGCGCCTTGAGGGTGCCGTTCTTTCATAACAACGACGATTATGACGAGGTGATCTTTTATCACCAGGGCCAGTTTTTCTCCCGCGATAACATCCATCCGGGCATGCTGACGCTGCACCCGAGCGGCATCACCCACGGGCCCCACCCGAAGGCTTTCCAGGCCGGACAAGCCCACCGCCGCACCGAGACCGACGAGGTCGCGCTCATGATCGACGCGCGCGATGCGATCGAGGTGGCCGCGCTTCCCCAGGGCGTCGAATGGCCCGGTTATGTGGATTCTTGGCGGGAGCGCTGAATGAAACTCGCCTCGCTCAAGGCGGGGGGCCGCGATGGTGCGCTCGTCGTCGTGAGCCGCGATTTAACCCGGGCGGCCGCGGTGGCGGAGATCGCGCCGAGCTTGCAGAGCGCTCTAGACGATTGGACCGGCGCCGCGCCGCGGTTGCATTCGGTCTACGAAAATCTCAATCGCGGTGCGCGCGGCGGGTTTGACCTGGATGTGAGCGCCCTGGCCGCGCCCTTGCCGCGGGCCTATCAATGGCTGGACGGCAGTGCCTATCTCAGCCATGTGGAACGCGTGCGCCAGGCGCGGGGGGCCGGCATGCCTGCCAACGCGTGCACCGATCCGCTCATGTATCAGGGCAATTCAGCGGGATTCATCGGCCCGCGCGATCCGATCGAGGTGGCTGACGACGCCTGGGGCGTCGACTTCGAAGCGGAAATCGCAGTGATCACCGGCGATGTCCCGCGTGGCGTGAGCCCCGCGGAGGCGCGCGCCCACATTGCCTTATTGATGCTGGCCAATGATATATCGCTGCGGTATTTGATCCCCGCCGAGCTTGCCAAGGGGTTCGGCTTTCTGCACGGAAAACCGGGTCCCGCGTTTTCACCCGTGGCCGTGACGCCGGACGAGCTAGGAGAGGCCTGGGACGGCGCCAAGGTGCACTTGCCATTGCAAACGCTCTGGAACGAGCGGCCGTTCGGACAACCGCATGCGGGCGCCGGCATGCGATTCGATTTCCCCGCGCTCATCAGTCACGCCGCCAAGACGCGCCCCCTGCCTGCCGGCACGGTTCTCGGTTCCGGGACCGTGAGCAATGCCGATCCGGCACTGGGATTCTCGTGCATTGTCGAGCAGCGGGCGCTGGAGACGGTAAACCGCGGACGCATCGAGACACCCTTCATGCGGCACGGCGATCGGCTCCGCATCGAAATGCTCGATCGCGACGGCCGGTCAATCTTTGGTGCCATCGCGCAAGAGGTTCGGGTTTGCAGACGCTGACGCTCTACACTTATTTTCGCAGTTCGGCGGCGTATCGGGTGCGCATCGCGCTGCACTTAAAGCGGCTCGCCTACGAGCCGCGGTACGTGCATTTGCTCCAAGACGGCGGGCGTGAGCCGGATTACCGAGAGATCAATCCGCAAGGGTTCGTCCCGGCGCTGGTCGCGGACGGCGTGGTGCTGACCCAGTCGCTCGCCATCATCGAGTACCTCGATGAGATCTGTTCCGAACCGCCGCTGCTACCGGCCGGCGCCCAAGACCGCGCGTATGTCCGCGGTCTGGCGCAACTTATCGCTTGCGACGTTCACCCCCTGAATAATCTGCGGGTGCTCAATTATCTAAAAAACTTCCTCGGGCAGGGGGAGGAAGCCTGCCGCGGGTGGTACCGGCACTGGATCGCGGAGGGCTTCGCTGCGTTCGAGCGCCAGCTTGAGCGTCGCTCTAGCGCGGGTTGTTTTTGTTTTGGCGACACCGCGACGCTGGCGGACCTGTGCCTCGTGCCGCAGATGTACAACGCGCGGCGCTTCGAATGCGATCTAAGCGCCTATCCCAGGCTTCAGGCCATCGACAGCCACTGCTCGCGTTTGCCGGAGTTTTGCCAAGCCGCACCGGACGCTCAGCCGGATGCTTGCGTGTGAAGAAACTGTTTGCAAAACGACTTCGCGGGGGCGACATTTTGCAGACAGCTTCTATAACCAGCGCATTTAAATCACGCTCATTGGGTTGAAATTCGAGGCTGGTTTGCCGGTCTAACTCGTTATGCTTTTTGCAGGGGAATGTGCTGTGTAATGAGGAGGTCATTTATGAACGCAGTCACCACTCCAAGCTTGAACCGTTTTGCCGCGCGGCATCAACTCGCCGGGTTGAGTCCGCCCTCGCTGGCGGCCGTCGCCACCGATCAGCCCGGCTATAGCATAGACAAGGCCCAGCGTTTCCTCGCGTTTCAGAGCCGCATCAAGCAGGAACTACTGCGGCATCGGGTAATCATTGCTAACCCTTACACGGCCTGGTTCCGGCGCGGCGCACAGTCCGGCGAGCAGATCAAAACGTTCATCGTTCAATTTTCCGTCTTTTCCAATCTCTTTCTGGTTGCGCAACTCTATAAAACCATCAACGCCGACTCCCTCGAGGGCATGCGGGCCTCGAAAGAGATCCTCGCCAATGAAATCGGTGTGGTCTTCAACCCAGGCAAGGAATCGGTCCGGCGCCAGGATGAGCACACCGACCCAAAGCTCGTCTCGACCGAGGGCACCGTCGAAGGCGGCACCTTTCGGTTCCGGGCCGCGCATTTCGAGTGGCTCTTGCGCATAGCCGCGAAGCTAGGTCTGGGATTTAACGATGTCGGCAAGCGCCGGCACGGCACATCCGCGACCTTGTTTTTCTGCGACGAGTTAGCGCGGCTCTACGGCAACGAAGACTACCAGATCTCGCAAGCGGCCAGTTTCGCCGTGGAAAATTGGGCCGCGGCCGGTTTTTGGAAAGAGCTCATCGAAGGCTTCGAGAAGTTCAATACGCGGAGCGGAGCCGATCTTCCGCTGGCGTTTTTCACCTGGCACGAGCGCTTGGAGTCGCAACATGCCCGCCACACGCAGGAAGAGCTCGAGGAGCTTTATTTTCATCGGACCTTGGACGAAGACGCCTTCATTCGCTACGGAAATGAAATGCTGGACGGAGTCGCCGCCTTTTGGGATGGCTTGGAGGCACAGCGAAAGGGTCGGTAACAACTGAGAAAGGTCCTTAGGGGCAGATCCGAACCTTCCTACGACACCTCGTTCAGATCGCACGGCCGACTCGCGAGGAGCACCGCGCAGGTGAAAAACGACCACTATGGATGCCGATCTCCTCATTAAAGCGCGCTGGAT
>JBIMKC010000119.1:0-7371 GCA_043673925.1 Chromatiales bacterium
CCTGTCATCCGTAAGCTTCACTTTTATACAGCCGGTAAACCTTCAGGAACCGTGAAATCCTTCATTAACACCTGCCAGGATATAGGCAAGCATGGGTTGGTTGAAAAAGTGGGTTACGTCAGCTTGGCGGATCCGGTCGCAAAATGAGCTTTTGTCCAGAGCCTTGCTACGGGTTGTATCGACACCCGAATGGAAAGCCATAGTGGAACACCACATCGGCGCATCGGACTGAATGCGCCTGATAGCAAAATAGCAGCTCAGACCATACACGGCTACTGGCGCAATTAACTTGTTTAGTCACCCACATTCGGGAATACACATGAACGCCCAACCTGACATTGATATTGAGAAGAGTTATCCAACAAAAGGCTTTATTGCAAAGATCCGTAGGCTTGCTGATTGCCTTGAAAACGGTGAGCGTTTTGAGATACAGATTGCGGGCGAGAGGATCTACACCCCTGTCCATGCGAGCTATAGTATCGAGCACGAAAGGGAAGGCGGAATGGAGGAGATTGAGTTTCAGATTAAGTGGCCGAACGAGCTTGCATGAGCTTCGGCCGTCAGCCGCCGCGTTTAGTGTAACTTAACCCTCGCTTCGGTGCGGCGGGTGATCAATCCGGTCAGCATGTCGAGACCGGCCTTGACCGGTCCGTGCACCGCCGCGAGATGCATCCGATAGAGTGACCGATACATCGTGCGTGCCATGAATCCTGAGACCTTGACCGAGCGTCCCGAGATTCGGTTGAACAGGTTGCCGAAGGTGCCATACTCGGATAGATTTACCAGCGAGCCGAAGTCCTGATACCGGAATCTTACCGGGGGCTTGCCGAGCACTCGGTTCACGATGGACTTGTAGACCGCTGCGGCCATCTGGTGCGCCGACTGTGCGCGCGGCGGCACGGGCGCTCGCGCGCCGGGCAGAACGCAGCAGGCGCAGTCTCCGATCGCGAAGATGCTGTCATCCGTCACACACGCCCGAGACGATGGGGACTTTCCCAATTGTCTTGCCGAGCTTCATGACGGACGCCAGCACATCCTGGGCGGTCTTCGCGCAGCGCACTACCTCCAGCAACCGCATCACGTTCGCAGGCGAGAAGAAGTGGGTGCCAATCACGTCCTGCGGGCGCCTTGATTCCACGCGCATGCACGACCCTTGCGCTCGCAGCGGCTCCTCGAACCGACCTTGTTACCTCCGTGTTACCTCCGCTGTGCTAAGGTGATGCCGAAGAGGTGAGTGGCATGCGTGTTAGGCCATGAACCTCGAAAGGCTTCAGGCGGCACGCCGTGCCCGTGGCTGGAGATCTGTCATCATCAAGAGGACATCGATATGTACAACACAACACGGGGCGAGTCCGCACGAGTAATAGCTAATCTAACCTACCGCTCCGCCGACTCCGTGCGGCATTTACTCACGCTGGCCTGCCTGGCGGGTACTGTAGCTCTTGTCAGCCCCCAAGAGGTGCGTGCCCACGGCGGTGATGCGAGTTTGGTCCATGCGTGTATCGGTAACCGTGCCTTTAACCAAGGCATTACGCGTATCGTCGGCCCTAATGCCAGTTGTCTCGCGGTGGAGACTCCACGGCACTGGGCGGTCCAGGGGCCAGCCGGAACGCCTGGGCCTGCGGGGCCGGAGGGTGCAGCAGGACCGGCCGGACCTCAGGGGGGGCCCGCGGGACCGCCGGGGCCAGGCGTGCCTGAGACCTCCCTGCACTGGGTGAATATCTATTCACTGCAGGCTTCGACCGACCCCGACGTAATCGTGTCAAAGGCCCTCCAGGCCTTAGGGATGCGGATCACTTCGGGCCACATCGATGATTTACAGTGGGTGGAGACTGGCGTTCCGGTGCCGCCGGGGTATCTCGTGACGGGCGTAAGGCTATGCTACCGCTTATCGAACAGCCGGAGCTTCATCAGTCAGATCCGGTTGGCCCAGGTGCAGGACCCGCCGGCACCGCCGTTGTCGTGCTCGACGACGGAACTGACTTAACCGAGGCAGGACCGGTCTGTGTCGACAGCATTCCGCGTCAGATCGACCCTGAGCCTGGTTCACTTCTGCTCAGCCTGCGCAACAACTTTACCGACACCAGCGACGAGATCCGGGTGATCGCCGCCGGACTCTACCTGCAGCGAGAGGAGTGATTCCCGCTATCCTCCGACCCGAGTCTAAGGAGATATTCTGATGTTACAGAAGACAGCCCATCCGCTCATGTGCGACGCAAAGAGCTTTGGAATCATACTGGCCCTACATTCTCTTGCTTTGCTCTTCGGGGCAAATACCGCTCAGGCGGACCCCCTAACCCCCGTTTTTGAACATACTATGACGATACTAACTGCCGGTACGGTGTGCGTTAACGTAGCGGGCGAAGAGCGGTGCGCTTCCGTAATCAAGCCGACAGTGACGGTCAGGATCGCCGCGGCAGGGAAAAACCACAGTCTCGAAAGGGAGCACACGGTGGCGTTCATGGAATGCGCAAGACCTCCCGGCTTACTGGCCGAGACGGTCATCCTCACATTGGAAGCAGGAGCGGAAACCGAAAGCCCGGTCGAGGTTACGATTGATGGCACCAGTCCACTTATTGAAGTACCGATAGTCGCAACTCCAAGCGACCCGAGCACACGAGTACAGATATGCATAACACCTTACCAACCACAATCCGTTTAAATACCCTTGACAACAAAGACGGTATCTACATCTAAGTCGTAGGGAGAGAGGGCGGGTGAATACCGACTCCGACTGCGCGGCCCCATAAGCGTGGACTATCTGGGCCGGACCACCGCGCAAGATATGGCGATCCCAGGCGGCGATAGATTCTCATCGGCGCCGTTCGCCTGTTTCGGGAGATGGAACTCCGCGCGAAAACGCGCCAATGGATCATCGCTATCCTGTGTTTGGGCGAAATCGAGTCCACGCCGATAGGTCATATCGGATCCGGGGTCCTTAGTCCTCGAGTAACTCAGGAAGGTCGTTGAATGCCTCCAGCGCCTCGGGATTCGCCAGCGCTTCGAGATTTTCTATTGGCCGGTGGTGGATAAGATCGCGTACCGCGAGCTCAACGATCTTGCTACTGCGGGTGCGGGGGATGTCACGGATCGAGATCACCTTGGCGGGTACATGACGCGGAGAAGCGTGTTCGCGGATGAGTTTCTTGATGCGGGTGATGAGTTCCTGATCGAGTGTCAGGTCCTCGCGCAGCTTCACGAACAGAATGATGCGCACGTCGTTATTCCATTCTTGGCCTACGGCCAGACATTCGAGGATCTCGGGCATGGCCTCGATGGGACGGTAGATCTCGGCGGTACCGATGCGCACGCCGCCAGGATTAAGGGTAGCATCTGAGCGCCCGTATATAATCACAGTCTCGCGCGCGGTGATCTCGGCGTAATCCCCGTGGGCCCAGACCTTCGGGAAGCGCTCAAAGTAGGCGCGGCGGTAAGCAGTCCCATCGGGGTCATTCCAAAAGCCTATCGGCATTGAGGGAAACGGGGCGGTGCAAACGAGCTCGCCTTTCGGCCCGACGACGGATCGTCCGGCCTGGTCATAGACCTCGACTTTCATTCCCAGTCCGCGACACTGTAGCTCGCCGCGATAGACCGGCAGGCAGGGATGGCCCAAGGCGAAGCAGGAAATGATGTCGGTGCCTCCTGAGATGGAAGCGAGCTGGACATCCTCTTTGATATCCCGATAGACGTAATCGAAGGACGCCGGGGCTAGCGGCGAACCGGTGGACAGGATCGCCTTGAGCGCGGCCAGGTGATGTGTTGCGCGCGGCTTGACGCCGGCCTTCTCGAGGCTCGCGAGGTACTTGGCGCTGATGCCGAAGACCGTCACCCGTTCCTGTTCGGCGAGGTCGAATAAACTTTGGGCTTGGGGATGAAAGGGCGAGCCATCGTAGAGAACCACGGTGGCGCCGAGCGCGAGGCTCGACACGAGCCAATGCCACATCATCCATCCGCAGGTGGTGAAATAAAAGATCCGGTCCTCGGGCTTGAGGTCCGTGTGCAGCGCCAATTCCTTCAGGTGCTGGATGAGCGTGCCGCCGGCCCCGTGGACAATGCACTTGGGCACACCGGTCGTGCCCGAGGAGTACAGGATATAAAGCGGGTGGTCGAAAGGCAGCGCCGTGAAAGGCGCGTCGGGTGCTGGCTCAGGCGCTAGGAAATCCGCATAAAGAACACTCCGCGGCAGCGATCGCAAGGCGGATCCCCTCGCCTCGAGATAGGGCACGGTGATCACGCGTTGCACCTCGGGCAATTGCGGGAGCGCTTGCCGTATGCGTTCCAAAGAATCGATGCGCTTGCCGCCGTAGAGATGAGCGTCGGCCGTGAACAACACCTTGGGCTTGATTTGGCCGAAGCGATCCAAGAGACCCGCGCTGCCGAAATCCGGCGAACAGGACGACCAGATGGCGCCTAAGCTGGCACTCGCCAGCATGGCCGTGACGGTCTCCGGGATATTGGGTAAAAAACCGGCGATGCGGTCGCCTGCGACGACGCCCGCCGCCTGTAAGGAACGCGCGAGCCTTGCCACCTCGGAATAAAGCTCGGCGTAAGAGACGACGCGGTAGCGGCCGTGCTCGTTCCAGGCGATGAGGGCCGGATGCTCGTCGCGCCGCGGCAATAGATTTTCGGCGAAGTTCAGCCGCGCGCCGCTGAACCACCGTGCCCCCGGCATGCGTTCCGGATGTTCCAGCACCGTATCCCAAGCTCGGGAATGCTGGATGTCGCAGAAGCGCCAAACCGCGGGCCAGAATTCTTCCGGTGCGCCTATCGACCAGCGATACAACGACGTATAGTCCGTGACGCCCGGCGCATACTCCTGGCGCACCATGGTCATGAAACGGGTCAGGTTGGCCGCTTCGACCCGCTGTGAGCTAGGAGTCCAGATCGGCATCGCCATTACTTCGGCGGCATGCGCAGCGCACCGTCCAAGCGTATGACCTCGCCGTTCAGCATCGGGTTTTCATAGATATGGCAAACGAGCCCGGCGAATTCGCGGGGATTGCCCAAGCGCTTGGGAAAAGGGACGTGCAGAGCCAAGCCGGCGCGCGCCTTTTCGGGTAAGCCCGCGAGCATCGGGGTATCGAAGAGACCCGGCGCAATTGCCATGACGCGGATGCCGAGCGCGGCGAATTCGCGCGCGAGCGGCAGCGTGAGGCTGGCCACACCGCCTTTGGAGGCGGCGTAGGCGGCTTGGCCGATCTGACCCTCGTAGGCGGCGATCGAGGCCGTGTTGATGATGACCCCGCGTTCACCCTCGGCGTTCGGCGCATTGTGTTGCATGCGGTTGGCGGCCGCGCGGCAGACGGTGAAGGCGCCGATGAGATTGACGGCGATGACCCGCGCGAACTCCGCTTGGCCGAGCAGGCGCCCAGCGCCGAGCACGCGCTGGGCCTGCACGATGCCGGCGCAGTTGACGGCCAAGGTGATCCCGCCGAGCCGCTCGGTGGCGATCTCGAAAGCCCGGTCCACCGCCATTTCCGAGGTGATGTCGGTTTCGAGAAAAAGAGGGCCATCCGAGCCGGCCTCGGGGGGCAGTTCGGCAGGAGCAGGCCGGATATCGAGGATAGCTACGCGCGCACCGGCCTCGAGCAAGCGCGTTGCCACCGCCCTGCCGAGTCCGGAGCCGCCGCCCGTGACGAGCGCTTTCGCGTCACAAAGTCTCATCAGGCGGCATTATAAAGCATCAAACTGCAACCAAGATCGGGATTTGTGAAGCTTCACTAAGCGGCGTGCGGGAGGGCCATGCGCTACCGGTAGGCCACGGAGCTTCTCAGCACGCCTTCATTGTTTGCTGTCTGAGGGACGTGGGGTCGTCTCAATCCTTATTGGGTTTATTGGGTTGGGCGGGGTGTCACCGATGTCAACAAAACTTGAACCTGCGTTGCTTGACAGCCCGCCATATCCGCAGAGAAAGGTTGGTTTCCTAATCATTTGGGCAATCAGGGCACGACAGCAAGGAAGAGAAATGCGGCGAACAAGACCAAGTGCACCGCTCCCTGCAGGACTGTCGAGCGACCACTGGTCAAGGTCACGGTGCTTATTAGCAGCGTCAGCGCTAGTAGTGCCGTCTCCTTAGGCGGCAGGCCGAGCTCCAGCGGCAGGTCGAGCAGTATTGATACCACAGCCACGGTCGGTATGGTCAGGCCGATTGTGGCGAGCGCTGAGCCGAGTGCGAGGTTGAGGCTGGTCTGCATGCGATTGCGGGTGGCAGCGCGCACGGCGGCCCATGTTTCAGGCAGAAGGACAAGTAGCGCGATAGCGATGCCGACGACAGCTGCCGGCGCCGATGCTGCTTCAACGCCGGCTTCTATGCTTGGAGCAAGCGTCTTGGCAAGGCCAACGACGGCGAGGAGAGAAACGAATAGCAAGGCAAGGCTTGTCAGCGCAACAGGCGTCGAAGGCGGCGCAGCGTGCTGTTCCTCGTTCTCGATCACGACTGGGAGGAAGTAGTCCCGATGGCGAACGGTCTGCACGAAAACGAATACGCCGTATAGCACCAGCGACATCACGCCGGCGAAAGCAAGTTGTGCTGGTGAGAACGTTGCCCCGGGGGTAGTGGTGGTGAGCGTTGGCAGTACCAGCGTCAGCGTGGTGAGGGCGGCAAGCACCGACAGTGCCGGGCTAGTTCCCTCGACCCGGAAGACCAGCACGTGATGCCGTATGGCCCCCATCAACAGGCACAGGCCCACGACGCCGTTGCACACGATCATCACGGTCGCAAACACCGTATCGCGAGCCAACGCGTTGGCCGCTGTCCCGCCGGCCAGCATCATCGAGACGATCAGCGCCAGCTCGATAACGGTGACGGCCATAGCCAGAATCAGCGTGCCAAAAGGTTCACCAACGCGATGCGCGACCACTTCGGCGTGGTGTACAGCCACGAAGACCGCCGCTATCAGCGCGGCGGCGACGAGCGAAAGAAGGATCCAGCCCAGCGGACGCCCCCATGCCGCAGCGAGCATGACGCAGGCCGCGAAAGGAACGCCAAGACTCCTAGGCGGCACGCCGAACAACAATCTGCGGGTCATTGCTGGTGTGCGCTGGTCATATGGCAGCGGCATTCACGAAGCGCCTGCCGAGTCTCTGTGCCGGAAGTTCTGCGTCCTGCTGGCGCCAAGTCAGAGCGACGCTTCCGTCGATCCAGATCGTATAGCGGTATTCGGGAAGTACGCGGTCCGGGTGCATCTTGAACCATTTAGCAGAAAGCCGCGGATGGGCGTAGCGCGGGCGACACTGTTCAATTCTCCACTGGGACGACGAGACATCAGCCCGTTCGGTAAAACAGATCTAGTCGACGCCCGGACAAACGGGTTGCTGCTTCAGCACATCGTAGTCGCCGAAGATTGCCGTGTAAATCGCGGTGCGATTGTT
>JBIMKC010000120.1:0-7226 GCA_043673925.1 Chromatiales bacterium
GGCGGCTTGATCAGCGAGAACAAAACCCAGTCGAACACGGGTATCCCATTCCTCAAGGATATCCCGGTGCTCGGGGCTCTGTTCAGCGCCACCACGGACAACGCCGAGCGCCAGGAGCTAATGGTCCTGCTAACTCCCCGGGCCGTACGCGATCAAGCCGAGGCGCGGGCGGTGACCGAGGAGTTCCGCCACCGTCTGCGGGAGCTTGAGACCGAGATTCCGGGAGGATAACGGACAATTGGCCGATAGCGAGCGGCGGTTGACACGCGCTATACTTTTCCGCGCGAGGGGATGCCCGGGGCATCCTCCTAATAATAATCGGGGGCACTCAGCAGAGCGATCCCAACCAAAAAACGAGGAGAACCATCCATGACACCGAAAGAAATCATCGATCTCATCAAGGCCAAGAACATTGAAATTCTAGACCTCAAGTTCCAGGATTTCCCCGGCACTTGGCAGCATTTTTCGATACCGGTGAGCCAGGCCGTGCCGGAAATCTTCGACGAGGGGCTGGGGTTCGATGGATCCAGCATCCGGGGCTGGCAGGCGATCCATGCCAGCGACATGATGGTGGTGCCGGACCCGGTCACGGCCGTCATCGACCCCTTTACCGAATGCCCGACACTCTCGTTGATTTGCAATATCGTCGATCCGATCACCCGCGAGCAATATTCACGCGATCCCCGCTACGTCGCGGCCAAGGCTGAAAATTACCTGAAGAGCTCCGGCATTGGCGATATCGCCTACTTCGGGCCGGAAGCGGAGTTCTTCATCTTCGATGGCATTCGCTTCGACCAAAATGCCCACGAGGCTTATTACCACGTCGAGTCCGCGGAAGGGATCTGGGAGTCGGGCAGCGACAATGGGCTGAATCTCGGCCACAAACCGCGCCACAAGGAAGGCTACTTCCCCGTACCGCCGACCGACTCGCAGCAAGACATCCGCACCGAGATGATCCTGGAGATGGAAAAAGCCGGAATGGTGGTCGAGAAGCACCACCACGAGGTCGCGACGGCCGGACAGGCGGAGATCGACCTGCTCTACGATTCGCTCACCCGCATGGCCGACAAGATGATGATGTACAAGTACATCACCAAGAATGTAGCGCTCAGGCACGGCAAGACGGTGACCTTCATGCCGAAACCGCTCTTCGGGGACAACGGTTCGGGCATGCACACCCACCAGAGCATCTGGAAAGGGGGTCAGCCGCTCTTTGCCGGCGATAAATATGCCGGGGTGAGCGATCTCTGCCTGTGGTACATCGGAGGCATCTTGAAACATGCCCCGGCGCTTTGCGCTTTCGTGGCCCCGACCACCAACTCCTACAAGCGCCTCGTGCCCGGCTTCGAGGCCCCCGTCAACCTGGCCTATTCCTCGCGCAACCGCTCGGCGGGGGTCCGCATTCCGGTGTACTCGCCGAGTCCCAAGGCCAAGCGTCTCGAAGTCCGCTTCCCCGATCCCTCCTGCAACCCCTATTTGGCGTTCGCGGCGATGTTGATGGCGGGCCTCGATGGCATCATGAACAAGATCAACCCGGGCGATCCGCTCGACAAGAATCTCTACGACTTGCCCCCCGAAGAGCTGGCCAAGGTCCCGAGCTGTCCCGCTTCGCTCGAAGCCGCGCTCGATGCGCTAGAGAAAGACCACGACTTTCTAATGAAAGGAAATGTCTTTACCGCCGATGTCATCGAGACCTGGCTCGACTACAAGCGCACCAAGGAATGTGATCCCATCCGGCTGCGTCCGCACCCGTATGAGTTCGCACTTTACTACGACGCGTAAGCATTCCGAAGGCGGAGCACCGCCTCTTCGCGCGCTCGTAGCTCAGAGGTTGTGAATAAATCTACTGCGCATCCCGATCGCTGCGTCGCGTGCTCGCTCGCTCCTCGCCTATCGAGTTGATATGTCTCGTCGCTCGCTCTGCGGCTCCTGGCGCTCGGGGCTGCTCGCGACGATTTAGTCACACCTCTCGAGGGCTTGTAATAAAAGCCTGGTCAAAACTCTAGGTGCTTGGGCGTGCGCGGGAACGGGATCACGTCGCGAATGTTGGTCACCCCCGTCACCAGCATCAAGAAGCGCTCGAACCCCAGCCCGAAACCGCTGTGAGGCACGCTGCCGAAGCGCCGCGAGTCCAGATACCACCAATAATGGCCCTCATCGAACCCCATGTCCTTGATGCGCGACCGGAGTACATCGTAGCGCTCTTCGCGCTGGCTGCCGCCGATGATTTCTCCGATCCTCGGCACCAGGACATCCATCGCGGCGGCCGTGCGTCCATCGTCGTTGAGCCGCATATAAAACGCCTTGATGTCCTTGGGATAGTTATAGACGATGACCGGTTTCTTGAAATGACGCTCGGTGAGGTAACGCTCGTGCTCGGACTGCAGATCGGCGCCCCATGCCGGCTCGAACTCGAAGGATTCGCCCGAGCGCCGCAGAACCTCGATGGCATCGTCGTAAGGCAAGCGTTCAAAGGCGTTCGCGGCGATATTCTCAAGTGTCGCCATTAAGGATGAATCGACGAAACGCGCGAAGAGCCGCAGATCCTCGCGGCAGCGATCTAGCGCGTCGGTGACGAGATAGCGGATGAACTCCTCCGCGAGGCTCATGTCCGCGTCGAGATCATAGAACGCCATTTCCGGTTCGATCATCCAAAATTCGGCCATGTGACGGGCGGTGTTGGAATTCTCGGCCCGGAAGGTCGGACCAAAGGTGTAGATATCACCGAGCCCGAGCGCGAACATCTCGCCCGAGAGCTGGCCGGAGACCGTCAGCTTCGCTTCCTTTCCGAAGAAATCCTCGCTGAAATCGACGCGCCCGTCTCGCTTCGGAACGTTTCTCAAGTCCAGTGTGGTGACGCCGAACATTGCTCCGGCCCCTTCGCAGTCCGAGGCGGTCAGGATCGGGGTATGGATATAGCAGAAACCGCGGTCTTGGAAAAATTGGTGAATGGCATGCGCAAGCCGCGACCGCATGCGGAACAGCGCGCCGTATTTATTGGTCCGCGGCCGCAGGTGGGCGATGGTGCGCAAGAATTCGTCGGAATGCCGTTTCTTTTGCAGAGGGTAATCCTCGGGACAGGTCCCGATGACCGTGATCCTATCGGCTTGGATCTCCCACTGCTGCCCGCTCCCCGGAGAGGCGACCAGCTTGCCTTCGACCGCAATCGCCGCGCCGGTGCCGAGATCCTTTGCTTCGGAATAGTTGCCGAGCCCGGCGTCCACGATGACCTGGATGTTTCTGAGACACGACCCATCGTTAAGCTCAAGGAATGAGAGTCCTTTCGCATCCCGGCGGGTCCGGACCCAGCCCTTGACGAGCACCCGCTCGCGCGGGGCGTCGGCGGAAAGAAGCGTGACGATTTTGTCGCGTCTCGGGGTGGCCACCTCTTGCACGGATCGCTGCCCTCCCTCAGGTCTTAGGCAAGGTCACGCCCCGTTGCCCCTGGTATTTTCCCCCGCGGTCTCGATAAGAGGTCTCGCAGGGATCATCCGATTCGATAAAGATCACCTGCGCGACGCCCTCATTCGCATAGATCTTCGCGGGCAAGGGCGTGGTGTTCGAAAACTCCAAGGTGACATGTCCTTCCCATTCGGGCTCCAAGGGGGTGACGTTGACGATGATTCCGCAGCGGGCATAGGTCGACTTCCCAAGGCAGATGGTGAGCACATTGCGCGGGATGCGGAAGTACTCGACGGTGCGCGCGAGCGCGAAGGAGTTCGGCGGGATGATGCATACGCTCGCTGCCACATCAACGAAGCTCTGCGGATCGAAATTCTTGGGATCGACGATGGTCGTATTGATGTTGGTGAAGATCTTAAACTCGTTGGCGCAGCGGATGTCATAGCCGTAGCTCGAGGTGCCGTAGGAAATGAGCCTGCCGTCACCGTTGGCGCGGACCTGGCCGGGCTCGAACGGTTCGATCATGCCATGCTCGGCGGCCATGCGCCGGATCCAGCGATCGGATTTTATGGACATCGTACTTAGGTATTCTGGATCACGATCTTCGGGAAGCGCGCCGAGTAGTCCCTGGCCCGCAGCGAGAGCTTCGCCGCTATCTTGCGCGCGAGGTCGTGGAAGATCCGCGCCGCCCGCGAGCCGGGGTCCATGGCCACTGTCGGCCGGCCATTGTCCACCCCCTCGCGGATCCCGATCTCGAGCGGCAAGGATCCGAGGAGATCTACTTGGTACTGTGCGGCCATGGCGGCGCCGCCGCCTTGCCCGAAGATGGGCTCCTCGTGCCCGCACTGGCTACAGACGTGCATACTCATGTTTTCGACGATGCCGAGCACCGGGACCTCGACCTTCTCGAACATCTTGAGCGCCTTGCGCGCATCAAGCAGCGCGATGTCTTGAGGCGTGGTGACGATCACCGCGCCGCTGACCGGGATCTTCTGGCACAAGGTTAATTGAATGTCGCCGGTTCCGGGCGGGAGATCCACGACCAAGTAATCGACGTTGCGCCACTGGGTACCGGTGAGCAACTGCTCCAGGGCCGAGGTCACCATCGGGCCGCGCCAGATCATCGGCGTCTCTTCGTCGATGAGATTGCCGATCGAGATGGCTTGCACGTGGTAGCTGACTAAAGGCTCAAAGGATTTACCGTCGACGGTCTCGGGTTTCCCCCGGCAGCCCAACATCCGGGGCTGGCTCGGACCGTAGATATCGGCATCGAGGATCGCGGCCTGCGCGCCTTGCGCCTGAAAGGCGAGCGCTAGATTAACCGCGACGGTTGATTTACCCACACCGCCCTTGCCCGAAGCTATGGCGAGGATGTTCTTGACCTCGGGTAAGGGAGAGACGCCCTTTTGCACCGAATGCGAAATGATCTTCTGAGTGACCTCGACACTTGCCTCGCGAACGCCCTCGACATTGCCGAGCACTTCCTTGAGCGCGCCCTTCAAGGATTCACTCCAGCCTTTGATCGGATAACCGAGCTCGACCGCAACGCTCACGCAATCGCCGTCGATGCGTATATCCTTGACCGCCTTGGCGCGGATGAGATCGCAGCCGAGATAAGGGTCTTGATAGCGCTTGAGCGCGGCTTCGATGTGGTCTTTCGTGATGCTTGTCATGGCTGATTGCGGCCAGGTAATGCAGACGGCCATTCTACACCAAATCCTGGAGCCACGAGGCGCGATGACACGGCGTTGGCTTGATGTTA
Source organism: Chromatiales bacterium (assembly GCA_043673925.1). GTDB lineage: Bacteria > Pseudomonadota > Gammaproteobacteria > JACCXJ01 > JACCXJ01 > USCg-Taylor. The sequence goes on from JBIMKC010000120.1 coordinate 5,165, forward strand.
ACTTAAGAAATCCCTATTGAAGGAGTATTACCGCCTTGAACGGACCGAGAGACATCCTGGTCACCAGTGCCCTCCCCTACGCCAACGGCCCCATTCACCTCGGGCACCTGGTAGAATACATCCAAACCGATATTTGGGCGCGGTTCCAGCGGATGCGCGGCCACCGCTGCTACTACGTGTGTGCCGACGACACCCACGGCACGCCCATCATGCTGCGCGCCGAGACCGAGCAGGTCCCGCCCGAGCAACTCATCGCGCGGATGCACGGGGAACACCTGCGTGATTTCACGGAGTTTCACATCGCCTTCGACAATTACTATTCGACCAACTCGCAAGAGAACCGTGCGTTGGCCGAGGGCATCTATTTGACGCTAAAAGCCCGGGGGCTGATCGAAGCGCGCACCATCGAGCAGCTCTATGATCCGGTCAAGAACATGTTCCTGCCGGATCGGTTTATCAAGGGTGAATGCCCGCGCTGTCATGCCCAGGACCAGTACGGAGACGCCTGTGAGATCTGCGGCGCCACCTATCAACCGACCGAGCTTATCAATCCCTATTCCGCCCTCTCGGGCGCGGCCCCGATCCGCAAGCAATCGGATCATTATTTCTTTCGCTTGAGCGAGTGCGAGGACTTTCTCAGGGAATGGACGCGCGCCGGTCACTTGCAGCCCGAAGCCGCCAACAAACTCAATGAGTGGTTCACCGCAGGTCTTAAAAATTGGGATATTTCGCGCGATGCCCCGTACTTCGGTTTCGAGATCCCGGAGGCGCCGGGGAAATATTTCTATGTCTGGCTCGATGCGCCGATCGGTTACATGGCGAGTTTCAAGAATCTCTGCGAGCGCGCCGAGCTCGACTTCGAGGCGTACTGGGGAGCGGCGTCGAAGGCCGAGCTCTATCACTTCATTGGGAAAGACATCCTGTATTTCCATGCCTTGTTCTGGCCCGCGCTGCTGCATTATTCAGGCTACCGTACGCCTACGCGCATCTTCGCGCATGGCTTCCTCACCGTGAACGGAGAAAAGATGTCCAAGTCGCGCGGCACCTTTATCACTGCCCGCAGCTATCTGGAGCACATCAATAACCCCGAGTACCTACGCTACTACTATGCCTTTAAGCTCAACGGCACGATGGAGGACATCGACCTCAATCTCGCGGACTTCGCCTCCCGCGTAAACGCGGATCTGATTGGAAAATACATCAATATCGCGAGCCGGGCGGCCGGATTTATCACCCGGCGCTTCGATGGCGAGTTGGCCGCTCCGGTTCACTGTCCCGAGGACGCCCGCGCGCTGATCCAAAACTCCTTGGACGCGGCCGGCCCGATTGCCGAAAATTACGAAGGCCGTAGTTACGGGGCGGTCCTGCGCGAAGTCATGCGCGTTGCGGGCACTGTCAACCAATACTTCGACCGGCACCAACCTTGGATACTAGAAAAAGATCCGCTTCGTAGGGAAGAATTGCAACTGGTCTGCTCGAAGAGCTTGCATGCGTTTTATGTCCTTTCGGTCTACCTCGCGCCCATCCTCCCCAATCTCACGGAACGCGTCGCGCGGGATCTTTTTGGACTCGACCGGGGTTTTAACTGGCGTGATCTCGACACCCTGCCAGCACGTATTCGCCCTTACCGGCACTTGATCACGCGCATCGACCCCAAAACTATCGAGGCCCTAGTCGCCGCGAATCGCGAGAGCTTGAAACCGAGCACGATTGCTCCTGGGGCCGAGCTTGCTACCGAAACAATTACCGTCGAAGACTTCGGCAAGGTAGATCTACGCATCGCCCGCATCGTCAGCGCCGAGCCCGTCGAGGGCGCCGATAAACTAGTTAAACTCACTGTCGATCTCGGCGGCGCGCAACGCACGATTTTCGCCGGTATCAAGTCGGCCTACGCCCCCGAGCAATTGGTCGGCCGGCTCACGGTCGTCGTCGCCAATCTCGCGCCGCGCAAGATGCGATTCGGGGTTTCCGAGAGTATGGTGCTCGCGGCCGGCGCGGGCGGAAAAGACATTTTTCTCCTCAATCCCGACGAGGGGGCGCGACCGGGAATGCGCGTGAAATA
>JBIMKC010000121.1:0-7197 GCA_043673925.1 Chromatiales bacterium
ATACTATGTCATAGACGGAACGAAATTCGAGACGCCATCGTCGCCGGCCCGGCGAATTATTGTCTCGTTCAATGGAAGGACGGTGACTATGTCAGTTGCGCGTTTGGCAGGTCTTATAACCGGGGAGAAATGAGGCCTTGCGATACGGCCTTGGCGACCGCTTGTTGGCGGTTGCAAGTGACGAGTTTATCGCTACAATTCTTGAGATGAAAAATCACCGTTCGCTCCGAGATGTTGAGTATTTTGGACATCTCCCAGGATGTCTTACCCTCGGCTGTCCAGAGCAGGCACTCTTTTTCGCGCTCGGTCAACTTGATTTGCGTATGTTGAAGTTTAGTGTCATCGAAGACGCGCAGGACCGCTTCATGCATATAACCGGTCATCAGATAGGCGACAGGTAACGCTTCAACGAATATTGCTCCACTGTTGCGCGGGGTATGAGATGCAAGGCTTAACATGGCTGCCTCGCCTCGACCCCCGTGTGCCGGGAAACTCATCCCGTTAACCAAACCAAAGTCGCGAGCCGCCATCATAAAGTCGATTATCTTAGGATTACCCGCTCGGATATCGCTCCATAGTAGCGGAGTCGTTCGACGCTTGCAGTGCGCGACGGTCGGATCGATCCGCATATACCCCTTCTCGTCGTATAATTGGCGCCATTCCTGTGGATAGCTGCTAATCAAGACGAACTCTGGCCTGACCAGCGAGGCGGGGAACTGCGCACCATAGATAAAACTTTCGAAACCGAGTTGGCGACAGAGAGCGGAAGCGAGGGAATGGATGTCGTCGACGGACGTGGCGCGCAGCGCCGTGTCGATAAGCTCACTTACTCGCGATGAAGGCATTAGGACCTCCAAAAATGATTCCTAGCTATCTTCGCTGTACTCCAACCAAGCCGTAATCTATAGAATACGCACCTCAAGAATACTGCAATTCCGTGTCAGTACCAAGCGATTTCAACAACCAAGGAACCGATTGATGGTCGAGTCTAACTGCCGCGTGTCAATCAATGTGCTGTGGGTCACGAGCCTACTGATGTTCAGTAGTAGCGTCCTCTGCGGAGGGTTCCAAATCAGCGTACAAACCGTGCCCGGGATCGGTCGGGCCGCCGCCGGATACGGTCTGGTCGGAGATGATGCCTCAGCAATCTTCTACAACCCCGCGGCTATGACCCTTCTAAAAGACACACAAATACAAGGCGGCCTGTTTTACGTCACCACCAGTTCGGAGTTTGAAAACCAAGGATCGACATTACGAATACTCGGGCAAACCGTGCCGACCGGCGGCGCGAACCGAGATGGCGGCACCGATGGACCTATCGCGGCGACCTATCTTGTTACCGATCCCGCAGAGCGATTCAGGCTCGGCCTGGGGATCACCACCCCATTCGGATTTGTTACGGATTATAAGAGCGACTGGGTAGGTCGTTACCACGCATTACGTTCAGAACTGAAGACCATCGATATCAATCCATCCTTCGCCTTTCGACTGAACGATTATTTCTCCATCGGAGGAGGTATCAGCGTTCAGCACGCGGACGCGACCCTAAGCCGGGCTGTTTTCACCGGCCTGCAGCTTCCGGATGGCTTTGTCCGTGTCAGGGGAAAAGACTGGGGCCTAGGCTACGATGTTGGCGCCATGTATGAAGCGAGCCAGATTACCCGTTTCGGCGTGGGTTTTCGTTCCACCATCGAGCAGACCTTTGACGGGATCAGAAAACTAGAAGGGGTGCCCGGTTTGTCGGGAACGGTAGGTGCAAAAGCTCGTCTGAAATTACCGGAAACGCTATACATCGGCGCATATCACCAATTCCATCCGCAGTGGGCTCTGACCGCTGGCATACGCTGGACGAACTGGAGCCGGTTCGACGAGATCCGGATCCGGTTTGCGGATAGCGGCCCCGACGATGTCACACCGCAAAACTGGGAAGACAGTTGGACTTTTGCACTAGGGGTGGATTACCGCTACAACCCCGACTGGACCTTTCGTGCCGGGTACTCGTTCGATGAAACGCCCGTTCGCAGCAAGCAATTCCGCACGCCGAGGATCCCGGATAATGATAATCATTGGCTAGCGGTGGGCGCGAGCTACACCTACCAAGAGAACCTCGTGCTCGATCTGGGCTATACCCACGTTTTCTACGAAGACGCCGAGATCGAAAACACCATCAATCTGGTTTCGAGCAATCTCGCGCCTTTGGGAACCTTTAGCAGTACGCTGGTCGGCGATTTCGAGTCCGCGAGCGTCGATGTTGTGGGTGCCCAATTGCGATACAGCTTTTGATCGTTCCGTCCCTGCGGGGCTTGCGCCACTCCTCCAGCCGATCTTCGCGATTTTTGGAAAGTTCCAGATATGCCGTGCTGCCTGGACGACTCCGGCGATCCTCTATGGTACCTCCAGGGATCTGCATTTGAACCTGCTAGATGTGACAGGTTCGCACGGAACTCGCCCGGCCTAAACTTAGTTGGGCAGTTGCCTCCTGCGTAGACGTGAAGCGGACGCGCGACGGAGGGGAGGGGTGCGCAACCACTCCACCGCGGAGGCAACTGCCCAACTGAGCCGAGACACGGCGGATTTTACAGATTCCCTCTGGTGTCGGATATAGTCACATAGACTAAACGAGACTCGCTTGTAGCGCAACGTAGACCAATAAATTTTGTTGCACGCGATCAGTAACGAAGACCCGTGACAAGCTTCATGAACCCATTGAGCGACGATGAGGGGGCTCGTTAGAAGTTAGCGTCGCGATGCATAGCAGTCGCAGGAGCAGCCGCGGGTTATTTACTTAAACCATCGCGGCGGTGATGAGCACGGCCGATTCGGTGATCTCGACCACCGCTCCCGCCGTATCACCGGTGGTTCCGCCGAGGCGGCGGAGCATGGCGGCGCGCGTTAGCATAAACGTAGTGAATACGGATGCCAGCATCCACAAGCCATCACTGCCCATCGTCATCGGGATGGCGGCCACGATAACGAGCACGACAATGACCGCCGGCCGGCGTGGAAGCGCTCGGGCGTGAACCTCCCCCAAGCCGCCGGGGCGGACGTAGGGCGTGGAAAGAAACAAAGCCAGCAACGCGCCGCGTCCGAGCATGGGCGCAAGCACCAGCGGTAACTGTTGAGCGGCCAGCGCTTCCAGCGCGGCGAGCTTGACGAGCAAGAGCAGTATAAGCGCCACCGCGCCGGCCGGACCGCAGGCCGGATCCTTCATGATCGCCAGGCTGCGTTCGCGATCCCCCCGCCCCCCGGCCCAGGCGTCGGCGCTGTCGGCCAGCCCATCGAGGTGCAGCGCACCGGTCATCAATACCCAGGCGGCCAGAAGGATAGCGGCGTGCAGCAGGGTGCTGCCCGCTCCCAGCGCCCAAGCCAACGCGGCCAGGGTGAATCCGAGCAGGAGCCCGACCAGCGGGTAATAGAGCAGGGACCGGCCGCTGTCTTGTTCGCCGGGCGCGTCCGGCAAGCGCACCGGCAGCCGGGTCAGAAACTGCAGCGCGATGAGGAAAGCTCGCAATCGCTTCACGGCGTCACAGGGTCCGCGATCGCACCTGCATCGTACCGTCTGCATCAACGTGGCCGCACAGCCGGTGCAGCGTGGCGGGCTGGACCTCGATCTGCAACGATTTCTCGATCGGTTTTCCCAATGCCTGGCAGAGCAGGATGCGGATCGGTCCGCCGTGGGTAATGAGCAGCAGCCGCTGATGGCGGTATTGCGTTAGCACCGCCTTCAGGGTGCTGAGCGTGCGTGACTGGAGTTGGGCCAGGGTTTCCGCGCCCGGAGGTGTACATTTAAGCGGGTCCTGCCAGAAACGGATCAGCGCTTCGGCATCGATGGCCGCGAGGTCAGCGGCCGTGCGTCCTTCCCAGGCACCGAAGTGCATTTCCCGCAAGTCCTCGTGGAGCTCCATCGGCAGCGAGCGGCGCCGCGAAAGCTCACGGGCGAAACCGGCGCAGCGTGCGAGGGGAGAGCTGACGATGCGGTCCCAATGGGCGTCTTCGGGGAGGGCCGCCCACATCCGCGCCCAGCCCTCGGCGGTGAGCGGATCGTCGCTGCTGCCGCGATAGCGCGCACCGCCCTCGGCTTCGCCGTGCCGCAGCAGATCCACGAAAGTCATCGCGCCACGCCTAGCGTTCCTTCCCGGAAACACCGGCCTCGGCAAAGGTGGCCATGTCCCGGTGCAAGCCGCAGGCGAGCCGCAGCAAGGGGACCGCGGCCGCGGCGCCGCTGCCTTCGCCGAGCCGCAGGCCCAGATCGAGGAGCGGTTGGGCGTCCATGGCCGCAAGCACCAGACGATGACCCGGCTCGGCCGAGCGGTGGGCGAAAATAAACCACGGGGCCGCGCCCGGACACAGGCGCGCCGCCGCGAGCGCCGCGACGCTGGTGATGAAGCCATCCACAAGCACCGGTAAACCCAGTTGCGCGCACCCGAGATAACTGCCTGTGAGCGCCGCGATTTCGAAGCCGCCCAGGCGCCGCAATGCCTCGTGAGGGTCGGCGAGATGCGCTTGATGCAAAACGAGCGCGCGCCGGATAACTTCCACTTTATGCGCGACACCGGCGGGAGCGAGCCCGGCGCCGGGTCCCGCGAGCTGTTCGGGCGGGAGATCGAGCAAAGCGGAGGCCAGTGCGGCGGCGGCCGTGGTGTTGCCGATCCCCATCTCGCCCCCGATGTAGAGCTGCGCCCCGGCGAGAAACGCGCGTTCGGCCGTGTCGCGGCCGGTGCGCGTTGCGCGCGCGCATTGCTCCGGGCTCATGGCCGGTGCGCGGGAAAAATTTTCCGTGCCGGGACCGAGACGGCAGTCCAGGACGCCTTCGAGCGGCCCGGGATCGTTCACCGTGCCGAGATTGATGACTTCGAGGATTGCGCCTAGCTCCCGCGCCAGGATATTGATCGCGCCGCCCCCGTGGGCGAAGTTGCGTAGCATCTCCACGGTGACTGCTTGCGGAAAGGCCGAGACCTGCTCGGCGGCGACCCCATGATCGGCGGCGAAGACGGTGACGTGCACCCGCTCTACGGCGGGCTTGGGCGTGCCCTGCAACGCGGCGAGCCGGATCGCGAGCGCCTCGAGTTGCCCCAGCGCACCCGGAGGCTTGGTCAACTGCAACTGGCGGTCCGCCGCCTCGCGGCCCGCGGCCGCGTTCGGCGATGCGGCTGGCCCCCGAAGCCAGTCAATCGAATCATTCACAGCTCTTCTCCTTTCAACACCCAGGGCAGACCCGCCAGCGTGAGGACGACGCGCTCACAGCGCTCCGCGAGCGCCTGGTGCAAGCGCCCGGCCTCGTCCGCGAAGCGGCGGGTCAGGGCATCGAGCGGGACGATGCCGAGGCCGGTCTCATTGCTCACCAGGATGAGGCGGGCTTCGATCTCTGGCAGCACGGCCAGCAGCGCGTCGCGTTCTTTCGCGAGTAACTCCTCGCCCGCGCATAGAAGCTGCGTGAGCCAGAGCGTGAGGCAGTCCACGACGGCACAACGGCCTTCTACCGCATGTGCGCGCAGGGCGCCGGCGAGTGCGTAGGGTTCTTCCACCACCGTCCAGGCGGCCGGACGCCGCTGCCGGTGCAACTCGATGCGGCGGCGCATCTCCTCGTCGCCCGCGATCGCGGTGGCGACATAGGTCACCGGCAGCCCGCTTTGCAAGGCAAGCGTCTCCGCGAGCCGGCTCTTGCCGGAGCGCACCCCGCCCAGGATCAGTGTCTTCAATGTCATCCAGCGCTAAAAGGTTTTCAAGTACTCGATGAGTGCGCTTTTCTCCTCCCCGGAGAGGTGGGTCCCGAACTCGTGCCCTTGGTTTGCATTGCCTCGCTTGCTGATGTCGTGGCGCGTCCCGGTGCGCTCGGCCTCGGGCCCCTGCGCGATGAACCCGGCCCGCTCGGGATCATAGACATCGTAGCCGCGATAGAAAACGCGCGGGCGTTTTGTCGCGGGGTCCAAGAGATCGCGCAAGGTCGGCACCGAGCCATTATGGAGATAGGGCGCGCGCAGCCAGATCCCGTCGAGGTGTGGCACCTTGTATCCGATGAGATCCTCTTCCACGAGGCCGCGGCGTTCGATGCCCATGGCCGCGACAGCCCGGTTGGCCTTGACGGCGGCGCTCCTGTTCCAGCGATCAAGGCGCCCGCGGCTGGTGCCGATTTCAACCAGCGGCAGCGGGCGGCCGATCCGGCCACTGTCCTGGGCGTGGCAGAACGCGCATTGCGCATCGAACACGGCCTGTCCGTCAGCGGCCTTCACCGTGTCGATCGGGAATGGGTATGCGGGCGGCGGGGTGCGTTTGGCGTAGTCCGTGATCCATTGCACCCCCTCGATAAGCTCCTCCCTATCATGCGGCGCGCCGCCCAAAAGCCCGAGCGCTGAATCCATGACGACTGTATATGCATCCCAAGTGTCGCCGGCGAAGTTCATGCGTTGCGGATCCCTGTCGCCGGGCGTCGAGTCGTATTTCTTGAGGTTCCAGATCGCTGGAAAGTCGGCCGGGCCGAAGCTGTCGTCGATAGGGTTCAGAGAATACTTGATGAGATTCATGGCGTCGTCCCGCCCGCGTCCCCAGTCGGAGACGTCGGTGCGGTAGATCGACGGATACTGCGACTCGCGTTCCAGCAAGCGCTGCTTGGTGGCCGGGATGATGAAGAAGCGGTACATCAGCTTGTCGATCCAATCGAGGTTGGTGACGTTTTCGATCTCCTGCAGGATATTGTCACTGGTGAAGCGCGGGTCCTTGGCGCAATCGATAACGAACCGCAAGAATGCCTGGATATTAGTCGTGTGACCCGGTCCCAGTGGCGCGAACTCGGGCTTGGCGTCGGGTGCGATCCGATAACGCGCGGTGTGACACAGGGCGCAGTTGTTGGCGACGCGCGGAAAACCGAGGGTCTTTTTCGTGAACCCGATGGGCAACTCCTGCCCTTCCTCCCAAGGCAGGCCGAGCGCGGCGTAACCGCCCGGGCCCGGAAGCTTTTCGGGAAACATCCGCGGCAGGACGTAAAAGATCCAGTACGGAATACCCGCATCCCGCTCCGCCCCGATCGAGCCATACATGAAGCGCGTCGCGTCGTCGCGCCGCACCCAATCCGGTTGCAGATGCTCGCGAAATCCGCGCTCCCAGGCGATGTAACCCATGACGCCGGCCAGAAGCGACAGGACGGGGAGCAGGATATCGCTCCGCTTGGGACCGCTCCGTGGGGTGTCGTTCATGGGTCGC
>JBIMKC010000122.1:0-7091 GCA_043673925.1 Chromatiales bacterium
CCATGCCGCAACCAAGACCAGACCCCGTCTGTAGACCCGTCTGTATGAACCGCACGATTGCGCGATGCGGTTCTCTTCGTTCACGGCATCGGCGGCGAACTAGCGGTAGAGATGTAGGAAGAAGCCAGCGTTGACCGCAGCCCGACTTACGCCGTCCGGATTAAAAATCACGACGATGAACTGTGTCGCAGGGGCGCAAAATCCACTAGCACCGAACCCAAACTGAGCGATCTCGTCATCGCCGTCGATTTGGGTCGGTTGTGCGACTTTCTCATTGTGAACCTCTCAATCGTCAATTCGCTATGTTCTCCGCGGCCCTCGGACGGGCCCCGGGAGCCCACGACAGTCTACCCCGGGTCAAAGAGACAAGCGTCAGTCTTCTCCAATATGGTATGAGTCTGAACGTGGGTATGTGTTTCCAACGAGGTATGAGTCTGAAAGGTAGCGTTTGGGTCGATCATTGCAGCCATGGTGATCGACATGAACGAAACGCGACTTTGCTCGCTGGAGCAGCTCAAGGCTTTTCTGGACGCTACGGCGGGGGTCCAGTTCCGACCGTTCGAGGGCGACGACGCGCTATTGCCCGCGCATTATCGCCCAAGCTACATCGGCGGCTTGACGATTGGCCTTGACATCGTGGACACGAAAGTAACGCACGCCGGCGGCGACGCCTAAGGCGGTCGTGGCGCAGGTGGCGCCGACCAGCTCGCGCGGGGTTTGTTCCGCGCCGCCCATGAATCGCTTGCGGCTGGCGCCGAGCAACACGGCGTAACCGGTAGCGGCGAACGCGCCCAGATCGGCGAGCAGGGCGAGGTTGTGGTCTTTGGTCTTACCGAATCCGATCCCCGGATCGATGATGATGCGCTCGCGCTCGACGCCGGCCGTTTCCGCCAGACTAGCGCGCTCGATGAGAAACGCCCGCACCTCCCCGACCACATCCTGATAGTGAGGATCTGTTTGCATCGTAATCGACGTGCCCTGCATGTGCATCAGCACCAAAGCGACCTTACGCTCGGCGGCCAACGCGAACATCCCGGGGTCATCACGGCCCGCGGATATATCGTTGATGATCGTGGCGCCGGTCTCTAGCGCCGCGGCCGCCACCTCGACAAGCGTCGTATCGATGCTGATCGCCACCTGATCAGGTAAGGCTTGGCGCAATCGCCGGATCACCTCACCGGTCCGTCGGATTTGCTCCGCCGCGGCGACGGGCGCCGCGCCCGGGCGCGTCGATTCGCCGCCGACATCGATAATATCCGCCCCTTCGGCGGCGATGCGGCAAGCATGGAGCACCGCCGAGTCTGCATCGGCGTATGCCCCGCCGTCGGAGAAGCTATCCGGCGTGAGGTTCAAGATCCCCACGATAACCGGGCGTTCCTGTCGCGGGATCATGCGCGCGGGCCGGATTCGGGGAACTTGCGGATCCTGAGGCGGTATAACACCGGCGACACCGCGATTTCCAACAGATAAAACAACATGACGATAATCGCCGCATCGAGGGCCCTAAGGTCTAAGTAAAGGAGCGCGGCCAAGGCCGGAAACAAGGCTTCCGGGATCTGGTCGAGACCGGTCACCGGGGTGCTCGATGCGACACCCATGCGCCGTTTGATGAAGCTCGAAAATAAATCACCGAGCATCGCCGCCGCGGCGAACCAGGCACCGAAGCTGGCCGAAAGGCCCAACAGCGCAGCCCCCGCGGCGCTCATGAGCAACGAGGCGAGGATCCCGCGCACGGTTTTTGTGCTGCCAAAAATCGGCGCGCCGTCGATGAATGTTTTGCCGCCATCGAGCGGCCGGTTAAAGCGCTCGCCGAGCAGCTCCCGCGCAACGATTGGCGCCCCGTTGGCCACGCCCAAGAGTATCAAAACCTGTAATATCACCATCGCCTCGCGCAGAACCGTATGAGAAAGCGCCATTTTACTTCAAACTTGGACCGATAGAGATTGGTGCGGCGCGACAGGTGCTTCCCGCGGCCCCGTAGGTGATTTCCCCTAGCCGGCTTGAGGCGCAACGAGGGATTCATTATCCTGGCAGTGATTGGCCCGAAATTTTTTGTACACGAACAAGCGGGAGCCGTGCAGAACATGGCCTAATTCACTCGCGGAGATCTATGATGGAATCGAAATTACCTTCAACCGAGCGTATCACCCCCGCCAAGCTTCTCTGGGGAATATTGATATTCACAGGCGTTGGGGCGGTAGCCATAATGATGCAAACTACCGGACGGCAGCAGGCCTCCGACTCCTTCATGCTGACGATCAAGCACCTGAAGGAAAACGCCGCGGCGGAGTGTCCCGTCGCCGCGAGACAGTTCCTCAAATCCCACCTAGGTACTGCGGACTACATGACCAGCGACGGCACTACGAGCGTGACCTTGCAATGGAAAGGCCCGCCTGGCGGCGAATTCCGTGCCGTCGATTGCACTTATATCCTGGATCGGGGCATCGTAAGCCTGGTGATTGACGGTAAGACCGTCGCCTCCAAATAGGCCCGTGCGGCGTCCCGCCGGTAGCGCGAGCGGCGCCGCCGAGGCCGAGTCAGCACGGCCCAGGTAGCCCGTTACCTCGCCGCCCGGGCGGCGGGGTATTAGTGAATGAAACAAGAAAACCAGTTTTCGCTCCTGCGCGAGCGGCGTTTCGTTCCGTTCTTCTGGACCCAGTTCCTGGGCGCCTTCAATGACAACGTCTATAAGAACGCTCTCGTCATCATGTTCGCCTTTCAGGTGACTTCGCTCAGCGCTCAAGATGCCAACGCGCTCATCAATCTCAGCGCCGCTATTTTCATCCTGCCCTTTTTCTTGTTTTCGGCGACCAGCGGGCAGATCGCGGACAAATACGAAAAATCCCACCTCATTCGCTATACGGTTTTGCTCGAGCTTGGCCTTATGATCCTGGGTTCGGCCGGATTCTACCTCGGGAGCTTGGGCTTGCTGATGTTCACCTTGTTCCTAGGCGGGGTTCAATCGACACTTTTCGGCCCGGTCAAGTATGCCTATTTGCCTCAGCACTTGAAATCCGAAGAGCTTGTGGGCGGTAACGGCCTGGTGGAGATGGGCACCTTCGTCGCGATTCTGCTCGGTACCGTGCTCGGCGGGATACTCATCAGTGTGGCGAACTGGGGCAAGACCCTGGTATCGATCGCCACCGTGAGTACCGCCCTTCTAGCCTATGCGGTCAGCCGCCGCATCCCGGTTACACCCGCGCCCGATCCGCAGCTCGCCATCTGCTGGAACCCGGTGACGGCCACCCGCGATAATCTGCGCTTCGCGCGCCACAATCGAACTGTGTTTTTATCGATCCTCGGGATCTCGTGGTTTTGGTTTTATGGGGCGACGTTTCTGTCGCAGTTCCCGAATTTCGCCAAAGAGGTCCTCGGCGGGGATGAGTCTGTCGTCACACTGCTGCTCGCGCTTTTTTCGATCGGGATCGGGACCGGCTCCTTGCTCTGCGAGCGTATGTCCGGGCGCGGCCTCGAGCTTGCTCTCGTACCGCTCGGCTCCATCGGCCTCACGCTATTCGCCATCGATCTCTATTTCGCCTCCCGAGGTTTCGCGCAGCCATCCACGCTCGAGTGGACTGAGTTTATCGCGCGGGCCGAGGCTTGGCGCGTGGTGCTTGACCTGGTTCTTATCGGCGTCTTCGGGGGCTTTTACACCGTGCCTTTGTATGCGCTTATTCAGGCGCGTAGCGATCCCACCCACCGTTCCCGCATCATCGCCGGCAACAACATCCTCAACGCGCTCTTCATGGTCATCTCGGCCGGATTCGCCATCGGACTCGGCCAGGCCGGTTTCACGGTCGCGCAGGTCCTCCTGCTTACCGGGATCGTTAATGCCTTCGTCGCGCTTTACATCTACACACTGGTCCCGGAATTTCTCCTGCGCTTTATCGTCTGGCTGCTGGTTCACTCCGTGTTCCCCATCAGGAAAACAGGATTGGAACACATTCCTCAAACCGGAACCGCGCTGCTGCGCTGCGAATCCGGCGGCATCGTGGACGCGCTTATCATTGCCGCCGCCGTACGCCGGCCGATCCGGTTTGTAGTGGCGGAGCGCTGGCTGCGCGCGCCGGTCATAGGCTTTCTGCTGGGCAGCGGCGGCGCCATTGCCCTGCCCGCGGACGCTGCGCAAACGCGGTTCGAGCAGGAGATAGCCGCGGCGCTCGAAGGCGGCGATCTGCTCTGCGTTTTCACCAATCCACAGGCTTCCGATCTTGTCCGCCCACTCGCAGAAATCCCCGTCATCGCGTTGGCGCTCCGGGACCGCTCCGGCATCCAACCCCGGCCACGGGGTTGGCGGGCACTGTTTCATACCTTCGAGCTTTCAGCATCGCCGCTCGTCGCGGCGCGCCAGGATTTAGGCACGAGCGAATGATAAAGTGAGTTAGATAGTTATATAGGCCTAATCCTAAGTCTACCATGCATAGCAACCTCGCTTTTTACGACACCCGTGTCATTGGTGCTTTGTTGGAAAAGGAAATCACCACCCCCGACCAATATCCGCTCTCGCTCAATGCGCTTACCAACGCCTGTAACCAGAAAAGCAACCGCGATCCAGTGCTTAACCTCGATGAGGCAACGGTACAACAAACGCTCGACGGGCTCATCAAGAAGCACTTGGTAAGTGCGAAAACAGGGTTTGGGAGCCGGGTTACGAAATACCAACATCGCTTCTGTAATACGGCGTTCGGTGCTTTAAGATTGTCAGCACAGGAGCTTGCAATCGTCGCCGAGTTGCTGTTGCGGGGCCCGCAGACGCCCGGTGGCCTGCGCACGCGTGCAGAGCGCCTTGGCAAGTTCAATGATGTGCAAGAGGTTGAAGCCGCCCTGAGAAGTTTGATCGAGCGGGAGGATGGGCCATTCGTTGCCAAGCTTGCGCGTGAAGGCGGGAGAAGAGAATCTCGTTACGCCCACCTTTTCAGTGGGGAAGTGCAAGCAGCGGAGAGCGCTGCCGGCCCGGATATGGAAGTCAGTCTCACGCATTCGGACCACGATCGTCTGTCGGAGCTCGAGCAGCAGATCGCTGCGCTGCGACAAGAGATCAGTGAGATCAGGATCCTGCTTGAGCAACGGACATGATCCCGGCTTACGCTGTCTATCAGAATCTTGGGCCACGTTTCTCCACCGCGTGTTACGAGTTAGGGATACCAATTTGGCCATCGTCCCGGTAACGCAAGACACGAGAACTACTCCGTATCAGCGGCTGACTCCCGATTTCATGCTCGATGCATTGAATAGCGTGGGCTTGCAGAGTGACGGACGCCTACTGGCGCTCAACAGCTACGAAAACCGCGTCTACCAGGTTGGCATGGAAGAGGGGATGCCCCTGGTGGTGAAATTTTACCGTCCTGGGCGTTGGAGCGATGCGGCGATCCTTGAAGAACACGCCTTCGTGCAGGAATTAGTCGAGCGCGAGATCCCGGTGGTGGCGCCGTTGGCGACCAAAGCTTCCGGCGCGGGTCCGCATCCCGCAACCACATTGCACACCTTCGGCGAATTCCGATTTACGATCTATCCTCGCCAAGGCGGCCGTTCGCCGGAGCTCGATGATCGCAACACCCTGGCCTGGATGGGGCGCTTCATCGGCCGAATTCACGCGGTCGGCACGTTACGGCCGTTCGTCGCACGACCGGCATTGAACATTGCCAGCTTTGGTGACGAGCCGAGCGAGTTCCTGCTTGCACACGACTTTATCCCGGCGGATCTCGTGAGCGCCTATCGGACCGTGGTCGCTCAAGCGCTAGACGGTGTGCGGCATTGCTTTGACCGCGCGGGCGATTTCAGGGCACTGCGGCTACATGGGGACTGCTACGCCGGTAACGTGCTTTGGACCGAGGGTGGACCGCATTTCGTCGATTTCGACGATAGTCGCATGGGCCCTGCGATGCAGGATCTGTGGATGTTACTCTCCGGAGAGCCGCTTGCGATGGCGCGGCAGTTGAGCGACGTGCTGAGCGGCTATGAGGATTTCTTCGAGTTTGATCGCCGCGAGCTACATCTCCTGGAGGCGTTGCGCACATTGCGCTTGATCCATTACTCCGCGTGGATCGCCCGGCGTTGGGAAGACCCAGCCTTTCCTGCCGCATTTCCGTGGTTCAATACCCAGCGTTACTGGCAGGATCGCATCCTCGAGTTGCGCGAACAAATCGCTGCCATGAATGAGCAACCCATCGCGTTATCGAACTGAAATGGAAAAAGACTCGCCAACGCGTCCGATGCGCATTGTGTCGCTCTTACCTGCTGCTACCGAGATCGTGGGCGCCCTGGGCTTGATGGATTCCCTCGTCGGGGTATCGCACGAGTGTGACTATCCGGCGGCGGCCAACAAGAAACCACGGGTGACGCATTGTGCCATCCACAAAAAGCACTTGCTGAGTGCTGAAGTAGACCGCTGGGTACGCGAGACGCTTGCCGCGACAGGTTCCCTCTATACCCTGAACGAGGCGCTGCTACGCGGGCTGCGCCCGGAGGTCATCGTGACCCAACGCCTCTGTGATGTCTGTGCGGTTGGGTATGGTTCGGTCGCAGCGTTCGCCCGCTCCCTGCCCGAGCCACCGCAGGTGGTGAACTTGGAGCCCGCCGGTCTTGTGGATATCTTGGAGGATATCCGCAAGGTAGCCGCGGCGCTCGGGGTCACCGAGCGCGGTGAGACTGTGGTGAGCGCGCTGCAAACACGGATAGAGCAGGTACGTTCTCGCGCTACGAAAACAAGCGATCGCCTCCGCTGCTTTCTGATGGAGTGGATAGACCCGCCATTCTGCAGCGGGCATTGGGGACCGGAGCTCGTGGAGATGGCCGGGGGCGAGGAGATCCTCGGGAAAAAGGGGGAAGACTCAAGACGCATCCTCTGGGAGAGTGTGCGCGAGGCGCAGCCCGAAGTCCTGATAATCGCCTGCTGTGGATGCGCGGTGGCACGCACTTTAGATGATTTGCCTCGCTTGCAACGTGCAACCGGGTGGGAGGGATTGCCCGCGGTTCGAAGCGGCCGGGTCTATGTCGTCGATGGGTCCGCTTATTTCAGCCGACCCGGTCCGCGTATTGTCGACTCCTTAGAAATCCTGGCGGCCTGCCTTCATCCGGCCCAGTTTCCCGAG
>JBIMKC010000123.1:0-7065 GCA_043673925.1 Chromatiales bacterium
AACAGATGAGCAAGAAAATCCTGGTGACCGAGGACAACGATCAGAGCCGTTATCTATCGGTGTTTCTGCTCGGCACGCAGGGCTATGAGGTCATCACCGCGCGCAACGGGTTCGAGGCGATCGCGCAAGCCCAGGCGCAGCGCCCGGACTTGATCCTCATGGATATTCACATGCCCGAGATGGACGGCTACGAGGCCATTCAACGGATCAAGTCTCTGCCCGAGACCGCCCAAATTCCCATCGTCGCCGTCAGCTCCTACGCTATGGTGGGCGATCGCGATAAGGCCCTTCGGCTCGGTTGTTCGGGGTATATCGAGAAGCCCATCGTTCCGGAGACCTTTGTGGCGCAGATAGCTCAGTATCTCTAGACCGCGACCGGCCGCCCGCGGGGGGACATGAACATTCTGATCGTCGACGATAACCAGGCAAACCGCTATCTGCTGGAGACGCTCCTGCCCGCCAACGGCTACCGGGTGCGCTCGGCGAACGATGGGACAGAGGCCCTGGAGCGGCTCTCCGAGCAACCCTTCGACCTGGTCGTCTCCGACATCCTCATGCCACGCATGGACGGCTTTCAGCTCTGTCGCGCCGTGAAGGGCGATAACCGCTACCGGCAGATCCCGTTTGTATTTTACACGGCGACCTACACCGACCCGCGCGACGAGGCATTCGCGCTGAGCCTGGGCGCGGCGCGTTTCATCATCAAGCCTCAGGAACCCGAGATCTTCATGGAGATCTTGCAGGAGGTGATCAAGCAGCGGACGGCCGGGGAGCTCGCGAGCCCGCGAGAACCGTCGACCGGCGATGCCGTCTATCTCAAAGAGTACAACGCGAGCCTGGTGCGCAAGCTCGAAGACAAGATGCTGCAGCTCGAGAGCCAAAAGGAGCGCTATCGCGTGACGCTCGCCTCGATCGGGGAAGGGGTCATCACCACCGATGTCGAGGGCCGCATCAGCTTGTTAAATCACCAGGCTGAGCGGCTCACGGGCTGGAGCGAGGCCGAAGCACAAGGTTTGCCGCTGGAGCAAGTCCTGAAAATCATCCGCGCGCATCAGCCGGCCGCGGATGAACCGCTGGCGCGATTACTGGCGGAAGGCCGCCTCGGGGAGCTATGCACCGCGGTGGACGAGCACGCGATCCTGTTACGCCGCGATCAGGAAGCGCTCGCGATCTCGGCTTCGGCCACCCCGATCCAGGATAGCGCGGGGAAACTCTATGGGGCGGTGTTCGTTTTTCGCGATATCAGCGACACACGCGAGATGGTCAAGCGCTTGACCTATCAGGCGACCCACGACGCGTTGACCGGGCTCATTAACCGCCCTGAGTTCGAACGCCGCCTCGAACGTGTCCTCGGCACTAACGCAAGCGACGCGCAGCATGCGCTGCTGTACCTGGATCTGGATCAGTTCAAGGTGGTTAACGACACCTGCGGCCATGCCGCCGGCGATGATCTATTGCGCCAGATCACGCTGCAGTTGCGATCCAAGGTGCGTAAACGCGACACCCTCGCGCGCTTCGGGGGCGACGAGTTTGGCGTCCTGCTCGAGTATTGCACGGTGACCCAAGCGCTGCGCATCGCCGATGAGCTCCGGGGCGCGGTGAGTGACTTCCGGTTTGCCTGGCAGGATCGGATCTTCGCCATCGGTGTCAGCATCGGTCTGGTGCCGATCCCGGCCGCCGCGGATAGCGTGGCGCAGGTGCTGATGGCCGCCGACAGCGCCTGTTACGCCGCGAAGGGGAGGGGGCGCAATCGCGTGCATGTCTATAAGCCCGACGACAGCGAACTGGCGCTACGCCATAGCGAGATGCAATGGGTGCCGCGCATCCACCGTGCCTTGGCGGAGGGACGCTTCCGATTATACCAACAGCCGATCGTGCCCTTGGGGGAACGGGGAGCGGAGTTCGAACACGCGGAAGTACTGATACGGCTACTCAATGAGGACGGGGCGATCGTGCCGGCCGAAGCCTTCATCCCAGCGGCGGAACGCTACGGTCTGATCCAATCCGTCGATCGCTGGGTCGTGAGGCAGGTCCTGGCGGTGCTGCGGGCGCGCGGCCCCGATCAATGCCGCGTCCGCTTTGCCATCAACCTCTCCGGGCCGTCCCTGGGTGATGAGGCCTTTTTAGACTTTGTCTTGGGAGAGTTGGATCGATGGAACGGGCCGCCGCCCTGCCTTTGTTTCGAGATCACCGAAACCGCGGCGGTGGCCGATCTCAGCAACGCCAGGCGCTTTATGGGCGCCCTCAGGGCCCGCGGCTGTTGCTTCGCCCTAGACGATTTCGGCAGCGGCTTGGCCTCGTTCAGTTACCTAAAGAGCCTGCCGGTCGATTGCCTCAAGATCGACGGCGGTTTCGTGAGAAACATGGTGACGGATCAAATCGACTGCGCTATGGTCGAGGCCATTCACCGAGTCGGGAGCGTGATGGGGATCACCACGATCGCGGAATGTGTTGAGAACCCGGCGACGCTCGATCGGCTCAAGGCCATCGGCGTCAACTATGCGCAGGGCTATGGGATCGCCATGCCGAGGCCGCTCGACTGACGCGGGGTGACAGATTGGATCGCGTCCTTCGGACCGCGGCGGAAAGGCGCTTAGGATGTTTGCGCATACTCGTTTAAAACCGCGCGTATGCTGTCCACGAAGCGGTGGCATAGCGCGTTCGGATGCCATAAGCCGGACGTGATCTCGTTGAATATCTGCTTGCGAAGACCAACAGGTAATTCGATTTGCACCCCTCGCCCCGAGCGTCCGCGGTTGCAGATATTGGTCTTCCCAGTGCCTTGGCGCGTGGGGCTCGGGTCCTCGGCCGCGGCGAAGCCCGATGCGTCGAGCGCGGAAATTAAGCGCGCGCGCAGCGCGCTATCCAAGCCCCCGAGATAAGCCACGCACCCCGATCCGCCGGCGCCGTGGATAGTTACGACGGTGCGTACGCGCTGGACGGCGGCTAAGGCGCGCGGCTCATCGAATTTATCGCTGGTGATATGGAGGCAGTAGTTGCGGCGCGGTTTGATCCCTTCAAAACAATAATACGTGTGCTCGTTGCCGGCGATCGCCTCGGCGATCGGCAGCGTGCCGCGCTCGATGCGCCCGCCGTGCGGGGCGACCACGGCAAACGGAGAATCCGCTAGCCGAACGTGCACGCGATAGTCCCGCCCTTCGACTTCGGACGCACAGAGCTCAGCGTAGCTTCCATACCTGTCCACGCCCGCCGTGCCATTGGCCCCGCGGCTTCCTTCGGGCCGCGCCTGCTAAAACGGAATATCGTCGTCGAGATCGGCGGGGGCCGGCGGGCTTGCCGGAGACGCGGAAGGCGCCGGGGCCGGCTCGCCCGGAGGCTCGTTCTCGAAGGGCACCGTACCCCCGCCACGCGCGCCCAGCATCTGCATCTCGTTCGCGATGATCTCGGTCGAATACCGGTCATGGCCGTCCTTGTCTTGCCACTTCTTGGTCTGTATCCGCCCCTCGACGAAGATCTGCGAACCTTTGTGCAGGTATTCCTTGACGATGTCGGCCAGCTTGCCGAAGAACACTACGCGATGCCACTCGGTGCGTTCTTGTTGCTCCCCGGTTTCACGATCGCGCCAGGTTTCATTGGTCGCCAAGCGGACATTAGCCACCGCTTGGCCGCTCGGCATGAACCGAACCTCGGGTTCGGCACCGAGATTACCGATGAGAATCACCTTGTTAATACCTCGAGCCATGCGTTAGCCTCCTATAGTCGCTTTTGCGCCCATTCACACTTCTAAGATAACATTAAACGCAAGGTTTAGAATATCTGGGGGACCCATGCTAGAACCCGTTAAAAATCCCGTCTCGGAGCCCTCCGGGCAGCGGCCCTACGCGGCTTCGCCGCGCCGGCGCAGTGTCGCTGTTACGGTGGGATCGGTCATCATCGGAGGCGGCGCGCCGGTGGTGGTGCAGTCGATGACCAATACGGACACCGCCGATGCGGTGGCGACCGTTAAGCAAGTACAGGAATTGGCCGCGGCAGGATCGGAGCTGGTGCGCGTCACCGTCAATACCGAGGATGCAGCCCACCAGGTGGGCCGCATCCGCGGGATGCTGGATGCCTCCGGCTGCCACGTGCCGCTCATCGGTGACTTCCATTACAACGGCCATCTCTTGTTAACGAAGTATCCTGACTGCGCCCAGGCCTTGGCCAAGTACCGTATCAATCCGGGTAACGTCGGCTTCGGGCCCAAGCGCGATCCACAGTTCAGCGTCATGATCGAGGCTGCGCTCCGGTACGGAAAGCCCGTCCGGATCGGCGTGAATTGGGGCAGCTTGGACGGAGCCTTGCTAACCCGCCTCATGGACGAAAACGCCGGGCTGGCGCAGCCGCGGGATGCGCGGGAAGTCACCCGGGAGGCTTTGATCGTCTCTGCGCTTGACAGCGCCCGGCGCGCCGAAGCGCTTGGGCTCGGCCGGGATCATATCGTGCTCTCGTGTAAGGTCAGCGGTGTACAGGATTTGATCGCCGTGTACACGAAACTCGCTCGGCGCTGCGATTACGCCTTGCATCTCGGGCTCACGGAGGCGGGGATGGGCTCGAAGGGGATCGTGGCCTCGACCGCGGCCTTGGCGATGTTACTTCAGCAAGGGGTCGGCGATACGATCCGCGTCTCGCTCACACCCGAACCGGGGGGTGAGCGGAGCACCGAAGTGGTCGTGGCGCAAGAGATCCTGCAAACCATGGGCTTGCGTTCGTTCACGCCCCTGGTGACCGCCTGTCCCGGCTGCGGCCGCACGACGAGTACCGTTTTTCAAGAGCTAGCGGAGAAGATCCAGTCCTATGTCCGCGCTCAAATGCCCCTCTGGCGCGAAAAGTACTCGGGGGTGGAAGACATGAGCTTGGCGGTCATGGGGTGCGTGGTCAACGGGCCCGGAGAGAGCAAGCACGCCAACATTGGGATCAGCCTTCCCGGTACCGGCGAGGCCCCCGCGGCGCCGGTCTTCATCGATGGGCAGAAGGCCTTGACCCTGCGCGGGGAGAGGATCGCCGAGGAATTCCAGCAGTTGGTGGATGACTATGTGCAGAGGACGTACAGCGTGAAGCTATAGGTGCGAGCCTAAACGCATGTCCCGTTACAGAATGTAACTGACATCAGAGTGGCCGAGGAGGGGCGAGATGTCTGAGTTGATACGGCGGCTGCAAGGCGAGCATGATAATTTTTCCAAGCTCTTAGCCTTGCTCGATGCGGAGATCGAGACCCTTGACCGCGGGGCGAACGGCAACTTTCGTTTGATGACGGACATCATGGACTACATGGCGGTCTATCCGGATGTGGTCCATCATCCTTTGGAAGACCGGATCTTTATCCGGCTCGCGCAACTCGATCCGGAGAGTCACGATCTGGTCGATGAGCTCATCGCGGAGCATGATCGCTTGCGGCACAGGGGGAAGGTCTTCTCCGATCTGGTGCGAGGCGTGGTCGGCGGAGGGATCACCTCCGTCGATAAGCTCAGCACGCTGGGACACGAATACGTCGCGCTCATCCGCGCACATTCCGCGCGCGAGGAGAGCGACATATTTCCAAGGTTAATCAAGGTCCTGAGCGATGAAGATTGGACAGAACTGACGGCGGCCGCCGCGGCGAGCGAGGATCCGCTCTTTGGCGGCGTCGTGGATCGGAGCTACGAGGAGATCTTAGCGCAGATCGAACGCCGGCGATGATCGATCGCCGCGTGCCCCGTTCAGGGAGCCTACCCCCCTTGAATCAGCTCGGGTTGCTCGCATCCCATCGCGGGAGCAACCTGCAGGCAGTCATCGACGCTTGCAACAGCGGACGCTTAGCGGCCGAGCCCCGCGTGGTCATCAGCAACAACGGGGATGCGGAAGCCTTGCTCCGGGCGCGCCGCGCGCGCATTCCGGATTACCATCTGAGCCTGCGGACTCACCCCGATCCGGTGGCGCTCGATCTGGAGATTTTAACGGTATTGACTCGCCACGAGGCCGGACTCGTGGTATTGGCAGGGTACATGAAACGGCTCGGTCCCCGGGTGCTCGGGCACTATCGAGGGCGGGTGATCAACATCCATCCTGCCTTATTGCCCCGCTTCGGCGGGCAAGGCATGTACGGGGATCGCGTGCACGCGGCGGTCTTGGCGGCGGGTGAGACGGAGACCGGGGTGAGCATTCATCTGGTGGATGCCGAATATGATCGGGGTCCGATCCTCGCCCAGTGCCCGATTCCGGTCGAGTCCGGGGATACGGCCAAGACGCTTGCCGAGCGGGTCTTGGCCTGCGAGCATCGCTTCTTGGTGGCGACGCTCGAGCGAATTTTATCGGGCGCTCTGCCTCTGCCCTAGCCCTCGGCATCGATCCCCTCGCCGATGCAGCCGTCGCGTAACACCACGATATGAAAATACCTGTCTTGATGAAAATGCCAGGCATCTCGCCGATGCAGCCGCCAGCGCGTAACACCACGATGGGCCTCGCCGTGGGCGCCATCGGCGTGGTCTACGGCGATATCGGCACCAGTCCCTTATATACGATCCGAGAAGTGTTTAATGGCCCGCACGGGATTGCGGTCACGCACGGCAACGTACTCGGGATCTTGTCTCTCATCGTCTGGGCCTTGCTGATCGTGGTATCGCTCAAATACGTGGTGCTTATCCTGCAGGCCGACAACAACGGCGAGGGGGGGATTATGGCGCTCATGGCCCTGGTCCGGCGCACGGTGTCGCGCGAATCGCGGCGGGTCTGGTCACTGATGTTGCTCGGGCTCTTCGGCGCGGCGCTGTTTTACGGCGACGGCATCATCACGCCGGCCATCTCGGTGTTGAGCGCGGTGGAGGGCCTCAAGGTCGGAACCCCGGCGCTCACGCCCTACGTGATCCCGATCACCCTGAGCGTGCTCTGCACTCTCTTTATGTTTCAGCGCCGAGGCACGGCGCGCGTTGCGGCGGCCTTCAGCCCCATCATGTGCGTTTGGTTTTTGAGCCTCGCGGCGCTTGGGGCGATGGCGATCATCAACGAGCCCCGGGTGCTTCGGGCGCTCAATCCTGTCTACGGCATCCAATTTTTCGCCGACCACCCGCGCGACGCATTTTTAGCGTTGGG
>JBIMKC010000124.1:0-3476 GCA_043673925.1 Chromatiales bacterium
CGGAACAACAGATGCTATGTAGGGCCACCCAGGCTACCCTTTAGGCGCATTGGTTAACCAATCCAAAGGAGAGCGAAGATGAATCGAGTGGCGATCTCCGGAATGCACGCGGGCCGTTGGCTTCGGGATGAGGTGGATGTCCTCAATACGACCGCCGTAACCCTCTCCTCACAGCTCGAGACCTTGCACGGCGAGATCGCGAAGTAGAGCCAGGATCTCTCCGAACGGGTCAACGAGCTAGGCCAAGAGCGTGATTTCGTCACCCAAGTGTTGGATACGGCCCAACTCATCATCCTGACCCAGAACCGCCACGCGGGTTTTCCTCGTTTTATTACCTGAAAGAGCTACCGATGGAGTATGTTAAGATCGACGGATCGTTCATACGCGGGCGGGCCGATCGTCCCGACGATCAAGCCTGGTAAAAGCCATGGGTCAGATTGCGAAGGCATTTGGGAAGAAAACCGTTGCCGAGCATGTTGAGAGCGGTGCCGTGTTGAATCTGCTGGCACAGTTCGAGATCGACTACGCGCAAGGTTATTTCACGGGTAAACCCGTTGAAATGAGCGCCGCATTCGCCGATGATGTGGCGGCCTAGCCGCAGGGTTGGCTGACGGCCTCAGCGTCCTCCACCATCATCGTTCCCTACGCCAAGGCTGGAATGCCTCGTTTGCGGGTGCGCCGCTAGCATGAACAGTTCGCTACCCGATCTCTGCGCCGACACCATACCGCCGGTCGATTACTGGTCGCTACGCTGGACCGAGAGCGAGGAACAGATCATCCAGGTGCGGCAAAATGTGCTCGAACCTACGCTCAGACGCCTGCGATCCGGCGCCTTTATCACGGTGCTTGAAGGCGAGGGCGCGGGCTACGGGGCCACCTGCGATCTCAGTCGCGAGGGGCTGCGAACGGCCGCTCTGGAAGCCCGCGAATGGGCCCGTGCATCGGCTCCCCGGGCGCTCTTTGAGGCGCAACACCTACCGCGCGTCGATGGGCGCGGCGTCTATACCGCAGCGCAGCCCTGGCAATGCAATGTTCTCGGTGATCTCGTCGCCGCCCTGATGGAGGCTGCCCGGAAGATCAAATGCCATGAGAAAATCGTCGATTGGCAGGCGAGCGTTCGGCTGCGTCACACGCGCACGGTCCTGTGCACGAGCCTGGGCGGTAAGATCGAGCAAGAATGGACTGACCTGATCCCGGAATTGGTCGCCGTGGCAAGTAACGGTATCGATACACAACGCCGTAGCTTCGGGGCGGACTGCGGCCGCCAAGGGGGCCTCGAACAACTCGAGAAGCTGGGGTTCTTTAGCCTGCCCGCGCGGATCGCCGAAGAGGCGCTCCTGCTCCTCGAAGCCCCGAATTGCCCCGCCGGCCGCATGGACCTGCTCCTCTTGCCGGGTCAATTGATCCTGCAGCTCCACGAGAGCATCGGCCACCCAATCGAGCTTGATCGTATCCTCGGGGACGAGCGCAATTATGCAGGTGGGAGCTTCGTCACCTTGGACATGTTCGGCCACTACCGCTACGGATCGGAGCTATTAAACGTGACCTTCGACCCCGCCCGCCCGGAGCAGTTTGCGAGTTACGCCTTCGATGACGAGGGCAGCGCGGCGGAACGCCAGTACTTGATCCGGGCGGGTATCCTCGAACGGCCCCTCGGTGGTCAGGCGTCACAGGCTCGAGCCCGGATCGCCGGGGTCGCATGCACGCGCGCCGAACACTGGCACCGCCCGCCGATCGATCGGATGGCCAATCTCAATCTCGAACCCGGCACGAGCCCGCTTGAGGCGCTGGTGCGGGGCATCGAACACGGGATCATGATGAACACCAATCGCTCTTGGTCAATCGATGACCAGCGAAACAAGTTTCAGTTCGGCTGCGAGTGTGGATGGGTAATCAAGGACGGAGAGGTAAAAGGCCTGGTAAAAAATCCCAATTATCGCGGCACTTCCGCGACCTTCTGGCGCAACCTTGGCGCGGTGGGCGATGCTAGCACCTGGCGGGTAATGGGGCTTAGTACATGCGGGAAAGGCGAACCGAACCAGACCATCCATGTCGGGCACGCGGCGCCCGCCTGTGTCTTCCGCGACGTCGATGTCTTCTCGAATGCATGACCTGCGCGGGCAATTCGAGTCCGTGCGTGCCATGGCGGCCGCGCTCACGCGGACGGATGAAGTCTGTTTACTGAACTTCTTGGGCGAAGATTCGGATTTCGTGCGCCTGAGCCGCGGACGGATCCGGCAGGCCGGCCACGTATTGCACAGTGAGCTGCGCTTGTGTTTGATCCGGGGCCGGCGCCAGAGCCAGGGTGCCTGTACCCTGACTCACGATCTCACGCACAATCGCTCGCGCCTGGAGAAGCTGTTTTCCGAGCTGCGGTTACAACTCGATTTCGTCCACGAAGATCCCTATTTGCTCTATGCCACCGCCGTATGCAGCACCGAGGATAATCGCCACTTTGACTTACCGGACAGTGAACACGCGCTCACCGAAATCCTGGCGGCGGCGGACGGGCTCGATCTCGTGGGACTATGGGCCAACGGGACCCTGTATCGAGGGTTTGCAAATAGCCTCGGGCAGACAAATTGGTTTTCTACCGGTAGCTTCCATTTGGATAGCAGTTGCCATGTCAATAACGGGCAATCCGTTAAGCTCGGCTACGCGGGTCAGGCTTGGCAGAGCGAGGACTTACGGCGAGCGGTTGGGCGGGTCCGGGAGCACCTCGAGGTGTTATACAGACCGCCCAAGGCGCTCGCGCCGGGGCGCTATCGCGCTTTCCTTGCGCCTCAGGCGCTCGGCGAAATCCTTGGACTGGCGGGTTGGGGAGGATTTAGCTTGAAAAGCTTGCGCACCCAGCACACACCGTTAATCAAACTAATGCGCCATGAAAAAGCTCTGCATCCGAGCGTCACGCTCGTGGAGGAGCATGCGCGCGGTCTAAATCCACAATTTACGTCCTCGGGTTTTCTAAAACCCCGCGCGGTAAACCTGATCGAAAGCGGCCATTTCGTCGATTGTCTCGCCGATCAACGCAGCGCGGCTGAATATGGGATCGCGCTCAACGCCGAAAGTGAAACCCCCATGTCGCTGGTAATGGAAAGCGGGCGGCTCCCCTCGTCCTTGGATCTCCTGGAAGAACTTGAGACAGGACTTTATATCGGCAACCTTTGGTATTGCAATTTTTCCGATCGTCACGACTGCCGCGTGACCGCTACGACGCGATTCGCGTGCTTCTGGGTCAAGGGCGGAGCGCTCCAGTCCCCGATCACTACGATGCGCATGGATGAAACCCTCTATCATCTCTTGGGCGACGGACTGGCCGGGCTCACCGCCGAACGCGAGCTTATCATCGATCCTGGGACCTACGAGTGGCGCTCCACGGCAAGCATGTTGCTTGCGGGGGCGTTGATAGACGGCGTGACTTTCACCATGTAACACCGGTCCAAGATACGGCCTGCATCCGACGCCGGTTCCGCACG
>JBIMKC010000124.1:3576-7045 GCA_043673925.1 Chromatiales bacterium
CCACTTCTATTGGAAGGGAGTCTTATGCTGAAGAAACTATTGTTTGCTTCTCTGTTCCTGTTCAACGCCCTTGTCTTTGCCGGAGAGTCTGTTGATATCAACAGTGCCGATGCCGCAACCTTGGCAAACGCACTCCAAGGCATAGGGCCGGCCAAGGCCGAAGCGATCGTCGCGTATCGGGAAAAGCACGGACCGTTCAAGTCCGTGGACGATCTGGTGATGGTCCAAGGCATTGGCGAGAAGACGGTCGAGATGAACCGCGAGAGTCTTGACGTCAGTATGCCCAAGAGCGCGCAGTAACCGCTAAGCGG
Source organism: Chromatiales bacterium (assembly GCA_043673925.1). Taxonomy (GTDB): domain Bacteria; phylum Pseudomonadota; class Gammaproteobacteria; order JACCXJ01; family JACCXJ01; genus USCg-Taylor. The sequence continues at coordinate 3,888 of JBIMKC010000124.1, forward strand.
TCCGGAATTGCTGTCCTTCGCAAGGACGCTGAGGGCAGCAATTCCACTTTTCTTATCTCTCGCGGTGAACCCACCCCAGCCCAGCCACCGCCCTGCATCCTAGCTCCAGATCTAGTTACTGAGTAAGATACCCGCGGCGGGGAGAACACCGCAATGCCCTGCCACGTGGTTCTTCCAGGTTCTCAGGCTTAAGCTTATTTGATAATCTCGTCGGCTTGCAGCCCACGGAGTCTTACTATGTTTAAGAAAGATATGACTATTGCCGGTTACGATGATGCGATCTGGAATGCCATGGAGGGCGAACGCCGCCGGCAGGAAGATCACATCGAGCTCATCGCTTCCGAAAACTATACCAGCCCACGGGTGTTACAGGCCCAAGGTTCGGTGCTGACGAATAAATACGCGGAAGGCTACCCCGGTAAACGCTACTACGGGGGTTGCGAGTACGTCGATATCGTGGAACAGCTTGCCATAGACCGCGCCAAGCAGTTGTTCGGTGCCGGCTTTGCCAACGTGCAGCCGCATTCCGGATCGCAGGCCAACGGGGCGGTGTATCTCGCGCTTTTGACCCCCGGCGACACGATTATGGGTATGAGTCTCGCCCACGGCGGGCACTTAACCCACGGCGCCAGCGTTAATGTGTCGGGTCGAATATTCAAGGCCGTGCAGTACGGTTTGAATACCGAAACCGGTGAGATCGATTACGACCAAGCGGAACGCCTCGCGCTTGAGCACAAACCGAAGCTCGTCATGACCGGATTCTCGGCTTACTCGCGGATCGTCGACTGGCAACGTTTTCGGGATATCGCCGATCAAGTCGGCGCCTACCTGGTCTCCGATATCGCCCATCCGGCCGGTCTCGTGGCCGCGGGCCTCTACCCGAGCCCGATGAATATTGCCGATATCACCACGACCACCACCCATAAGACGCTGCGCGGCCCGCGCTCGGGTCTCATCATGGGCCGGGATAACCCCGAGATCGAAAAGAAGATCAACTTTATGGTTTTTCCCGCCTATCAGGGGGGGCCGCTCATGCACGTCATCGCCGCCAAGGCGATCGCCTTCAAGGAGGCGATGCAACCGGAGTTCAAGGCCTACGCCGAACAGGTCATCAGGAACGCAAAAACCATGGTGCAGGTGTTCTTGCAGCGCGGCGTCAAGGTGGTTTCCGGCGGCACCGACAATCACCTGTTCTTGATCGACCTCGTTGCTAAGGGGCTCACCGGGAAAGAGCTGGACGCGGCATTGGGCCGCGCCCACATCACGGTGAACAAGAACGCCGTGCCGAATGATCCGCAGCCGCCGTTCGTTACCAGCGGGATCCGCATTGGTTCTCCTGCGGTGACGACGCGCGGATTCAAACAAATCGAGTGTGCTCAGGTCGCGGCCTGGATCTGTGAGATCATCGAGAACATGAAGAGCGACGCGGTGATCGCGCGCATTAAAGGGGAGGTCGCTGAGTTATGCCGACGTTTCCCCGTCTACGGCAACTAGACGCGGTCTCCCTTTCCGCGGCGGGCGGCGTACGCGTCGCGGAATTAGCGGCGGGTAGGGGGAGCGCTCGCCCCGCTCGCAGAAGGCGGTCACGTGCGTTGCCCATTCTGTACTGAGCCCGAGACCCGCGTCATCGATTCGCGGCTCGTGGGTGACGGCGATCAGATCCGGCGCAGACGCGAATGCACGGCTTGCCAAGAACGATTTACGACTTACGAAGCGGCGGAGTTGAACCTGCCGCGCGTTATCAAGTCCGATGGGCGCCGAGAACCCTTTAGAGAGGAGAAGCTTCGCACCGGTCTGCTGCGTGCGCTCGAGAAGCGCCCAGTGCCGAGCGAGCGCGTCGAGCATGCCCTCGCCGAGATCAAACGAAGATTGCGCTCCAACGGTGAACGGGAGGTAGCCTCGCGGCTCATCGGGGATCTGGTCATGGAACAGTTGCGGTCGCTGGACCGCGTCGCCTTCGTTCGCTTCGCATCCGTGTACCGGAGCTTCCAAGACGTCCAAGCTTTCGTCGACGAGATCGAACGTCTCGGGAAGGACCCCGCGAGTTAGAGCCCCGTGCCTGATTTCTCCGCGGAGGACTATCGGTTCATGGCGCGCGCCTTGTCACTGGCGCGCCGCGGCCTGTGCACGACCCATCCCAATCCCCGGGTTGGCTGTGTCCTTGCGCACCACGGTCTTATCGTCGGCGAGAGTTGGCACCGGTTAGCGGGAGAAGCCCATGCGGAAGTGCTGGCCCTCAACGCCGCGGGAAAACGCGCGCAGGGCGCGACCTGTTATGTCAATCTGGAACCTTGCTGCTTCCATGGTAAAACGCCCGCGTGCACGGAGGCGCTGATTCGAGCCGGCGTCGCGCGAGTCGTCGCCGCGACGCTCGATCCCAACCCGCGGGTCAACGGCCACGGCTTGCTAAGCTTAAAGCAAGCCGGAATACCTGTACGGACCGGCGTGCTGGAGGAGCAGGCGATCGCGCTGAACCGCGGGTTCATCAAACGCATGCAACACGGCCTGCCTTTTGTGACCTCCAAGATCGCGATCAGCATCGATGGCCGAGTCGCGCTCCACTCCGGCGCCAGCCAATGGATCACGTCCGGTCCGGCGCGCGCTGACGTGCAGCGTTTAAGAGCGCAAAGTAGCGCTGTCATGACCGGCATCGGCACGCTGCTGGCGGATGATCCCGTGCTCACAGTGCGGAGCCCTTTCCGAGCGGCGGACTTCCGCCAACCCGTGCGCGTTGTTCTAGACTCCAGGTTACGGTTTCCGGGGACTGCGAAGATGCTGTCCGAACCGGGCCGCATTCTGGTTCTTACGGGGAACGGCGAGCGGGATAAGTCCGCGACGGGCATTGCCAACGCCGTCGAGATCATCGCGATCGCGATGTGTGGAGAGCGCCTCGATCTCGAATCGGTGCTCAACCATCTCGGAAGGCTGGAGTTCAATGAGATTCTGGTCGAAGCGGGGCCCACCCTCAACGGCGCCTTACTGCAAGCCCGTCTCGTCGATGAAATCGTTATCTATATCGCCCCCAAGCTGATGGGAAGTGAAGCGCTGCCGATGGCGTGCCTCGACACGATCGCAACGATGGCGGAATGCATCGAACTGTCGATCCTCGACACCCGCGCCATAGGACCCGATTTGCGGGTGATAGCTCGGGTAAACTA
>JBIMKC010000125.1:0-1424 GCA_043673925.1 Chromatiales bacterium
CCGACGATCTTGCTGAACAGCGATTTCTTGGGCGCGAGGTAGGGCCGGTTCTCGGTGCGGAAAGGACGGGTGTCGCGCAGCCGGATGCGATCTTCGATCCGGGATGTGCCGGTATCCTGAACCGTGAGCGCGTTGATGGCTTGCTTGAACGAGTCGAACAGGATCTTCCCGGCCTCGGGCTCGGAGAGGTTGCGCAGCACCACCGGATCTTCGAGGTTGACCGGCTTTGCTTCGAACAGATGCTCGGCCATGAACGCTCTGACCTTCGGATAGAGCACGTCGTAGCCGCCCACGAGGCGCAGTTCCCTCAACAGTTGGCGGGCGAAGAAAGCAACCACGGAGCGGTAGTCCGCGGGGCCGGCGCTATCGAGCCGGATGGTGTGATGCACTTCGGCATCGAGCATGGTCTTGAAGACGATCTCGCGCGTCTCTTCCGGCGTGAAGGGCTTGAGCGGAAGCTTCGGATTGCCGAAGCTTGCCGGATCCAGCGCTTCGAGGTTCTTGTACTCCCGGTTGAAGCGGCGCGAGAGTTTCGGGATTTCAATGTCCAGCACATCGAGGTTCTTGTCGGCGTTCTGGGTGTCCACCTCGACAATGAGCGAATCCTTGCGGCCGGCGCCCGGCCCCATCGGCACCCGTTCGAAGATGACGCCCTCGCTCTGGATGGATTCGACGAATTCCATGAAGGCGGGGGTGCCCATGACCGAGACGGTCTCCGGGACATCCGCGCCGAAGTACATCCGGCGCAAGCCGCGCCCTATGGTTTGTTCGGGGAGAATGTTGCTTGGGGCGGCGAACGCGCGCAGGCCGACGATGGTGGTGACGTTGCGCACGTCCCAGCCCTCCTTGAGCATGAGCACGGAGACGATGGCTTTGTATGGACTGGCCCAGGAGTCGATCGAGTTCGCCTGCTTGCGCAGCAGTTCCAGTTCTTCCTTGTTCTTGCCCGAAGCCGCCTCGGAAATCTCTCCGTTGTTTTTGGTATGGATGATGAGCACCGCGCCTTGCAGCTCGGGACAGGTCTTTTCCAGCCAGGCGCCGACCTCGTCGCAGTTTCGAGTGTCGTCCACCATGACAAACAGGACCGCCTTCTTGCCTAAGGCCTCGTGCTCCGCGTAGCTCTTTCGCCACTCTTCGATCCCGAGTTGCAGGTAGTCCGCGTAATGCTCGGTGAAGATCGCGCTCTTGTGCTCCTGTAACCTGGCGCGGCTCGGGGCGTCCGGCAGTACCGGGTGTTTGACGACGTTCTGGTGGATGGCCTCGACCAGCGGATAGTCCGAGACCGTTTGCACGAAGATCGCGCCGTTGTTGTGCCGGGGCGTGGCGGTCACGTCCACCTGCAAAGCCAGGCGTCCGTCCTTCTGCAGCATCCGGTGGTGGATGTCCTGGATGCTCTTGAACCAGGCCATCTTCGGATCGTGGAT
>JBIMKC010000125.1:1524-7015 GCA_043673925.1 Chromatiales bacterium
CCCGCGTGGCCGTTGTCTGGCAGGATCGGGTCGTTGAAGAAGATGCGCAGGCCGTCAAAGTCGGCGCGCAGGCGGTCGAGCACGATGATGTTCGGTGCGATCAAGAGAAAGTTCCGCGCGAGCGTCGAGCGGGGTTCGTAGATCTTGTGAAAAAAGCTCCAGGCGATTAGCAAAGATAGCACCTTGGTCTTGCCCGCGCCGGTGGCCATCTTCACGACGTAGCGCGGCCAGTCCTCATCAAACATCCCCGCCGAGACCCCGCCCGACGCATCGAATCGGAGGAGGTCGAACTTGTCCCTGACCTTGCGCGCGTCATGCAGCCATATCACGGTCTCCGCTGCTTCCCGCTGCGCGAAGTAATAACGGAACGGCGACAGCGTGCCGTCGGCTTCCTCGACCAGGTGCTCGGTCTCGAACCACCAGCTCAGGAGCGCGCGCGAGGTCTCCGAGGCGCCTACATAGCCGCTATCCCGCCAGGCCGCGACCTCACCGCGTACCTTGGCGACCAGGGGCGGCAGTAGCTTTTCGTAGGCCGTGCTCCGCAGTTCTTCCGCGGCCGGAAACCAGCGCCGGTCCGGCGGCAGCACCGCATAAGGCGATTCAGGGAATTCAGGATGTAACGCCATGGGTCACGATGGGTGTAAGGCCGGGTATGGAATAAACGCCCTTTTTGCTCAGAGCTTGTGAAAAAAATCGTCGCGAGCAGGCGGAATAGCCCAGACTACCGGGGCGTCGCTATAGGCGATGACGCTATCGACCGGCACGATCGTCCCTGCGTGAGCAGCATCGTAACCCGGAAGCGCACCGGCTTGGGATTTAAACTCGGCGCTACGCAGCATGCTGACAAGCTCCGATACCGCGGCCTTCGAGAGGGTGTCGCGAGGCAGGGCAAACCAATAGTTTTCCCACGTGACCGGGATAAAATGCAGGCCGAAGCGACGCGCCGCCGCTTCAATCCCGAAGCCGGCATCCGCCCCGCCACTCGCCACGATGGCCGCCACCGCCATGTGCGTGAATTCTTCGGTGCTGTAGCCATGGATCGCCTCGGGCACGACAGCGGCCTCTTCGAGCAGGAGGTCCAGGATCATGCGCGTCCCCGATCCGGGTTGGCGATTGACGAAGCGCAGCAGATCCTTGGCGAGATCGGTGACCGATTCGATGCGCTTGGGATTGTCTTGCGCCGCCATTATTCCCTGCCGGCGGCGCACGGCATGAATGAGCACATCCGAGTTGGGGTCCAACGAGCGCCGAAAGCGCGGCGCGAGGCGCGCGCCGAGCGCCCCGTCCGGGAGATGAAAACCGGCCAGATCGCACTTTGAGCCGCGCAAGAGGCGTACGCTGTCGAGACTGCCGCGAAACTGGAGATCGACCCGGATCCCCCGCTCTGCTTGCAATAGATCGCGCAAGAGCGGGATCGCCAACCCGTGGCTCGCGTAAATACGCAGCGGCGGCCCGCTGTCCACCTGCAGGACCGCGCGCAGTTCCGCGGCAAGCTCGGAGGCGAGGCTCTCGAGCTCCGGCCCCAAGCGTGCGTTGATGCGACGCTGCCCCCAAAGCAGTTTTTGCCCGAGCGGCGTCAGGGTAGCGCCCCGACCGCGTTCTAGACGTGCCAGCGGCTGGCCCAGCGCGCGCTCCCATTTCTGCATGAGGCCCCAGGCATAACGATAGGAAACCCCTTGGTCTTTAGCGGCGGCCTGCAGCGAGCCGCGCTCGTGCATGTATTGTAGTAGTCGGAAGAGCTCAGGCTCGACCGCCTCCGCTTGAGCGAGCCCCATCGACCAATGCAGACCGAACCGGATCTCCACAATGACTTTATCTTATTTGGTCCCCGTTTTCTTTACAGCTGCAGCATTGGGTTTGAATAGTACCTGGCCTTCCACTTGGAATGCCGCTATGGCCGCCTGACCTTCGGATGAGGTCATCCAATCCATAAAAGCTAGACCCGCGTCTTTCTTGACGTGCTTGTGTTTCGCGGGGTTCACCAAGATCACGCTGTATTGATTAAAGAGCTTTTCGTCGCCCTCGTCCAGCAAGGCCAGTTCGCCGCGATTCTTGAACGTCACCCAGCTGGCGCGATCCGAAAGCGTATAAGCATTCAAACCCACCGTGGTATTGAGCGTCGCCCCCATACCGGAACCGACTTCCTTGTAGTTTTTATCCAGCCCCTTTTTCGGATCGATGCCGGCTTCCTTCCATAAGCGTAATTCGAGGCGATGGGTGCCGCTATCGTCACCGCGGGATACAAAGGTCTGTTTGGACTTTGCGATCTTCTGAAAATCACTGACCGCGTCCTGCTGAGATCTGATCCCGGCAGGATCTTTTTCGGGGCCGACGATCACAAAGTCGTTATACATCACTTCGCGGCGATCGACACCGTAACCCTTTTCGACGAACTGAAGCTCACCGATCTTGTCGTGAACCAGTAGCACATCGGCATCGCCTTTTTGGCCTAATTTGATCGCCTGCCCGGTCCCGACCGCGACGACGTGCACTTCGATCCCCGATGTTTTCTTATACAGGGGCAGGTAATAGTCGAAAAACCCGGAAGCCTCCGTGGAAGTCGTGGACGCCAACGTTATAAACGAATCGGCGGCCAGCACCGGTAATGCCGACAACGCGAGCGAAACGACAGCCCATCGTAGTGTACCTAGAAACAGTTGCATGATTGCACTCCTTTTGTCGTTGTTAAAAAGCTTCACCATAAAAGATCGCCTTTCAGAAAGGCTTTCGCATCGGGATGGATAGGATCGGCAAAAAAATCCGGCGCGGGTGCATGCGCCAGCAACCGGCCGCGGTGTAGAAATAAGACTTCGTCAGCCAGACGGCGTGCTTGTCCTAAATCATGGGTGGTCATGATGATCTTGGTGCCAGTATCGCGAAAGATCCGGATCACGTCTTCGACGGCGCGCGTCGCCGCCGGGTCCAGATTCGCTGTAGGCTCGTCTAAAAATAACACTTCCGGGTCCACTGCCCAGGCGCGCGCTAATGCCAAGCGCTGTTGCTCACCGCCCGACAAGATCCGCGCGTAGCGGCCTGCCAGCCGTTCCAGCCCCGCCATCATCAATGCTTGTGTGACTCGCGATCCTCGCACGGCGCGATCGATACCCTGTATGCCTAAGGCATAATCGATATTGGCAGCCACGGAGCGACGGAGGAGGACGGGCCTTTGAAACACCATCGCTTGGTAGGCTTGTGCTCGATCGGCGGCGGGCCCGAGCCACCTGATCCGCCCACTGCTCGGGGCCAAAAGCCCGTGGCAGAGACGCAGGAACAGACTCTTACCCGCGCCATTGGGTCCGAGCACGACGGTGCTCCTACCGTGATCCAGACAGCAAGAAACTTCTTCCAACAGTGCCTGACCGTCTCTATGAAAACTAAGCCTCTCTATTCGAAGAGGGAGGATTCCCCCACCTGCCCGTAATCCTCGCGGTCCGGCGATCGAGGAGATCTCAGTCGGCGAACGGTTCGGAGGCCTTGGTAAAGTAGACAGCTGCATTAATCATCAAGACTATAAAGATGAGCACGAAACCGATCGCAAGCGCTAGAGCGAGATCCCCCCTTGCGGTTTCCAACACGATTGTCGTGGTCATCACCCGGGTTTCGCCCGCGATGTTACCCCCTACGATCAAAACCGCCCCCACTTCCGCGACCGCCCGCCCGAAACCGGCGAGCACCACAGTCAGAAATCGATACCGTCCTTCCCACAGTAGAGTCCGCAGTGCTTGAATGCGGCTGGCGCCGAGCGATCTCAGCTGCTCTTGATACTCTTCCCATAGATCCCGAAACACTTGCCGGCTCAAGGCGGCAATGATGGGTGTCACCAGTATGCATTGTGCAATCACCATCGCCGTTGGGCGAAACAGGAGTCCGAATTCACCGAGCGGACCCGAACGCGATAGCAATAAGTACACGGTCAAGCCGACCACGACCGGCGGTAAGCCCATCAAAGCACTCATAAGGATCATCAAGAACCGACGGCCCGGGAATCGGGTGATCGCGATCGCCGCGCCCAGCGGAAATCCGATCAACGTCGCCAAGGCCACCGCCGTTAGGCTGACCAGCAAGGACAACAACACGATTTCGGCGAGGCTCGCATCGAAACCCAGTACCATGTTCAATGCGGTCACCGCCGCCGTCCTCATCTCCTCCATGGCCGACTTTCCTCGCTAAACCGGATGCGGCGCCTACTCATATATGTATAACTTTTCCTATTTATTAGGGAATGCTATATCACATATTATATTACAGGCGTGGGAATTTATTATATTCGGTATGAATATGCATATTGAGATTCGAATAAAGGTCGTCCGTGACCGGAAAGAGAATCGATAATCACCATCTCGGGAGTCGAGTCACGAAGTAGTTACCACCTAAGACTTAGAGCGAATTAAATGATTACAAAAACGACACTGGTCTATCCCTTACTCCTTTGGAGTTCGCTGCTCAGCGCCGAGCAAGCTGCTTCACCCATGCCGTGGCGAGTCCACGACGCGCTAGGCTTACCCCCCTGGTTACAACTCTCCTTCGAGCATCGCACGCGCTATGAAAGCGTCGACAATCAATTTCGCGCGCTCGGCACCGGCGGTGATCAAGTCATTGCTTTTCGCACGCTGGCATTGCTTGAAGCGACATTCGCGTCGTGGCAGGTTGGCGGCGAGTTCATGGACTCTCGCTTGGCACTCGACGACAGCGGGACCCCGATCGACACGACCCAGGTCAATGGAGGCGAACTCTTGCAAGCCTACGCCGCTTGGAACACCAAGACTCTCTTGGGTTCCGATTTGAGCGCCGAATTCAAAGGCGGGCGCCAAACCATCGATCTTGGGAGCCGCAGGTTGGTTGCACGAAATTCCTTCCGGAATACCATCAACTCGTTCACGGGTTTACATTTTATGACTGAGGTACCGGGGCAATGGCAAGCGCGAAGCTTCTTCGTGCTCCCCGTGACCCGCCTCCCGGACACCGTTAGCGAAATCGTGAACGATGAAGTCGAATTCGATGAAGAAAGTTTTAACACCTACTTTGGCGCCTTGTTTTTACGCCGCGATCAGATCATTTGGGGCACCAACGGAGAAATCTATTTCCTGGCGTTGAACGAAGAGGACGGCTCCGATCTCGCGACGCGGGACCGAGATCTCTATACGCCGGGGTTTCGGATCTTTAAAGATCCTGCTAAGGGACAGGTCGATTTCGAGCTCGAATCTATCTATCAGTTTGGCCAATCGCGCGCCTCCACCCAAGTAACCGACACCAAGGATCTTGATCACTTTGCTCATATGCAGCATGGGCAGATCGGTTACACCTTCGCTCTTCCCTGGTCGCCTCGCTTCCTGGCTCAATACGATTATGCGAGCGGAGATGAGGACCCTACCGATGACCACAACGGTCGCTTCGATACGCTGTTTGGCGCGCGCCGCTTCGAATTCGGTCCCACCGGGATCTGGGGCGCGTTTGCGAGGAGTAATATCAGCTCGCCCGGTTACCGTCTAAT
>JBIMKC010000126.1:0-6954 GCA_043673925.1 Chromatiales bacterium
AACGCAACCTCCCTTCGCTCGCGACGGTTTTTTCACAAGCTCTGATCGCCCAGTGTTCGCTTGAGTACGACCAAGAAGCTGCCGCCCGCACTTGCGAGCGACATTGTTTTAGCGCCGCTCGATAACCAGCGTCTGAACAATCTATGCGGTCAGTTCGATGAGCACCTGCGGCTGCTAGAACGCCGTTTGGGGGTCGAGATCAACAACCGCGGTAATGCCTTCCGGGTGATCGGCCTGCCGCGCTCGGTAGCCGCGGCCGGCCGTATCATCGAACAGTTGTATGCGGCGACCGTTGAGGAGATGCTCTGTCCGGAGCGCATCCATCTGCATCTGCAGGAAGCCGGCATCGAAGAGATTTTGGAGGAGGCTGAGCACGACGATCACCGTATCCAAACGCCGCGCTGTGTCGTGCAAGCCCGCGGCGCGAACCAGCGCCGTTATGTCGATAACATTCGCCAATGCGACATTAATTTTGGCATCGGCCCCGCGGGGACCGGTAAGACCTACCTGGCCGTTGCCTGCGCGGTCGAGTCCTTGGAACGAGAAGCGGTGCGGCGCGTGGTATTAACCCGGCCCGCGGTGGAGGCGGGCGAGCGCTTAGGTTTCCTGCCCGGGGACATCGTCCAGAAGGTGGACCCCTATTTGCGGCCCTTGTACGACGCTCTCTACGAGATGCTGGGGTTTGACAAAGTCTCGAAATATATCGAGCGTCACATCATCGAAGTCGCGCCGCTTGCGTTCATGCGCGGGAGGACCTTGAATGACTCCGTGATCATTCTGGACGAAGCGCAAAACGCCACCTCGGAACAGATGAAGATGTTTCTCACGCGCATCGGTTTTGGGTCGACCGCGGTGATCAACGGCGATATCACGCAAGTAGATCTGCCGGCGGGCCGGCTGTCGGGACTGCGGCAGGTCATCGACGTGCTACGACAGACGCAGGGAGTGAGCTTTACTTTTTTCCAAGCCAAGGACGTGGTAAGACATCCGCTCGTGGCACGGGTGGTCGAGGCTTACGAAACCTACGAAGCCGGAAGCCGGAGCGCGGCCGAGCCCTGTTGATGGCGATCCGATTAGCGCTGCAGTTTGCTTGCGGAGCCGCGGACCTGCCCACGCACCGGGCCGTGATCAAGTGGATACGCGCGGCCCTGATCCGCCGGTGCGCGAGCGCCGAGGTCACGGTGCGCATTGTCGGCGAAGCGGAGGGCGCGGATTTGAATCGGCGTTGGCGCAAGCGGCGCGGCGCGACCAATGTACTATCTTTCCCGAGCGAGGGTCTCGATCGCGCCGCTCCGGCGTTCCTGGGCGATATCGTGATTTGCGCCCCCGTGGTCATGCGCGAAGCCCATGAGCAATCAAAATCTCCCGAGGCTCATTGGGCGCATCTCATCGTTCACGGCGTTTTGCATCTGCTTGGATATGACCATAAAACGCAGCGTGAAGCCGAAGCGATGGAAAGGCTAGAACAAGCTATCCTCAAAAGACTCGGGTATCCGAATCCTTACAGCGATGTGCCCGGTGCATGAACGAAAACCACCCTAGTAGAACTCGAAAGAATTCGTGGCTTAGAAGGTTTAGGGAATTTCTGCGCGTGTATCCGCAGGACAAGCAAGAACTCACGGACTTACTGCGTGAGCTCGAGCAACGCAATCTGATTTATCCCGAGGTGTTGGCGATGATCGAGGGTGCGCTGCTGGTCTTCGAAATGCAGGTAAGCGACATCATGCTACCGCGCGCGCAGATGATCGTGGTCCCCGCGGACGCGGGCGTGAATGAGTTTCTGCCGCGGGTGATCCGTTCCGGGCACTCGCGGTTTCCGGTGGTCGATGACAAACGCGATGAGGTGCTGGGGATCTTGCTCGCGAAAGACTTGCTTCCTTATCTGGCGCAGACAGAGTCTACCCCCTTCGACCTTTGGGATGTGTTGCGTCCGGCGGTGTTCGTGCCGGAAAGCAAGCGCTTGAACGTGCTATTGCGGGAATTTCGCAGTAGCCGTAACCACATGGCCATCGTGGTCGATGAGTACGGACGGGTGTCGGGGCTGGTGACCATCGAGGATGTCATCGAACAGATCGTTGGTGACATCAGCGACGAGCACGACGTCGGCGAGGAAGGATATATCAGGAAGCACCGTGACGATCGCTACACCGTTCGGGCGCGGACCCCGATTCACGAATTCAACGCTTATTTTCAAACCGGCTTTGCGGACGAGGAATTCGACACCATCGGCGGCGTCATCCTCAAGGCCTTGGGTCACATGCCGGCGCGTGGCGAGGCGATCGAGTACGGAGGCTGGAAATTTACCATACTCCGCGCCGATCCGCGCCGCATCCATTTAATGCGTGTCGGCCGGGCACAGGAATGGGCCGGCGAGCAGCCGAAGGCTGGAGTTGGCTAAGGTTTGGGGCAAAATGCGTGATCGCCGGGCCGTGGCGCGCCGCGCGCCGGCGCTCGCCGCAGAGTGGCGGGAAGGTTTGGCGAATAAAGGCTGGCTTAGTCTTGCCGGGGATGTAGCGAGCCTCGCCGCGGGTGCGATTCTGCCATTGGCATTCGCGCCCTTCGAGCTGGCGCCGCTCGCCGTGCTGTCACTCGCGGCTCTTTTCTATCTCTGGGACGAGGTCTCGCCGCGGCGGGCGTTTTGGCGCGGCTGGCTTTATGGCCTCGGAATGCTTGGAACGGGTGTTTTTTGGGTGCAAATCAGCATCCATCAATTCGGGATGCCCGTCTTGGGCTTTTCGGTCACCGTGACCGCCGGGTTTATCGCCTTTGTCGCCCTTTATCCCGGGCTGATCGGAGCGCTCGCCAACCGTTGGTTTCGGGTGTCCGCCGCGGCGCGCTTTCTGGTCGTGCTTCCGGCTCTCTGGACGCTCATGGAATGGTTCAAGGGGTGGGTTTTGACCGGTTTTCCGTGGCTAAATGTTGGTTATAGCCAGGTGGATACTCCGCTCGCCGGCCTCGCCCCGGTGTTCGGTGTATACGGAGTAAGTTTCGCGGCGGCGCTAAGCGCCGGGCTTCTCTGCGCGATGCTCCGGGGTCCCTCGCGCTTAGGCTACCCTGTGTTTCTATCGGTCCTTTGGATAGCTGCACTGGTGTTGGGCCGGGTGACATGGACCGAAGCGCAGGCGACTAAATCGCTCTCGGTGGCGCTCATTCAGGGCAACGTTGCCCAGGCGATAAAATGGTTGCCCGCGGAGCGGCAGACAACCATCGATCGCTACCTCGGTCTGACGGCGTCCTCTTGGGGGAAGGCCGACCTTGTCGTGTGGCCGGAGACCGCCATACCGGAGTTTTATACAGAGACCACGCCGTATGTTCGCGTACTTACCGCAAAGGCACGGCAAACGGGGACCGAACTCCTCCTCGGCGTGCCCTATCGAGACCCTGACGGGGAGCGGTATTACAACGCGGTCGCCACTATCGGGCGGCACGCGGGGATCTATCGAAAGCGCCACCTGGTGCCCTTCGGCGAGTACTTGCCGTTCCCGGCGCTACTGGGGAAACTCCTCGATTTCCTGGAAATCCCCATGTCGAGCTTCAGCGCCGGCAGCCGGGTCCAAGCACCGCTTGTGGTCGCCGGTGTCCCGGTCGGCGTTTCCATTTGCTATGAAGATGCATTCGGCGAAGAAGTCATCGAACAGCTTCCAGTGGCCCGGCTTTTGGTTAATGTCAGCAACGATGCCTGGTTCGGAGACTCGATCGCGCCTCACCAGCATTTGGAGATGGCGCGCATGCGTGCTCTGGAGGGCGGCCGGTTCCTCTTGCGGGCCACCAACAATGGGATTTCCGCCGTTGTCGACCACCGGGGCAAGGTGGTGGCGCAGGCGCCGCAGTTTCGGCCATACACACTCAAGGCACGGGTTCGCGCACGCACGGGCGCGACCCCTTACGTCACGTTCGGGAACGGCCCGATGGTCGTCCTCGCCGCGGGTTTACTTGCCGTGGCTCTCGTCTTTTGCCGCGTGCGTAGTTAGCGGCGCCCCTCGCAGTGATGAGGACCTTGAACCGCTACATCGCGAGGATCGTAATGAGTTCGATCGCGAGTGTGTTGGTGGTTCTGGTCGCGGTATTTTCTTTCTTTAAGTTTATCGATGACCTGGATCAGGTGGGCCGTGGCGGGTACGGGATCCTCGCCATCGTTGAGTTTGTCTTTTTCAGCATCCCGCGCTTGACCTACGAGCTGTTCCCGATCGCCGCCTTGATCGGCAGCTTAATCGGTCTGGGCACGCTGGTTCGCAATAGCGAAATGATCGTGATTCGAACCTCCGGGGTGTCGCTGGCGCGGATCGTTTTATCAGTAATGAAGCTGGGATCCGTATTCGTGCTCGCCTCCCTTGTGGTAGGCGAGTATATCGCCCCGCCCAGCGAAGCGTTGGCGCAACACAGAAAGTCGATTGCGACGACCAATCAGATCGCGCCTAAGTCCGCGGGCGGTTTTTGGGCTCGGGACGGGCGGAGTTATATCAACATTCGCCGGGTGTTACCCGGCAATCGCGTGGAGGGGGTTTACATCTATGAATTCGACGACCAGAATCGTCTCCGCGTAAGCACTTCCGCGCGGCAGGCTTATTACAAGCAAGGCCGATGGGTTCTCGAACGGATTGATCAGACCGTTTTCGACGCGGATCGCGTGCGCAAGCGGCGAATGGAGCATGCAACATGGGATTCGTTGTTGGATCCCAAGCTTATCTATCTCGTCGCGATCAACCCCCAGCACTTGTCGATGATCAATCTGTATAACTACATCCGCTTTCAAGAGGCAAACGGGCAAAACAGCCGCTACTACCGGCACGCACTGTGGGCGAAGCTGTCATATCCGTTGGCCACGGGCGTCATGGTCTTTCTTGCCATTCCGATTGTGTTGGTCACGGCGCAAAAAACGGGTATCGGGCAAAGGGTCGTCATCGGGTCATGCATCGGCCTGGTATTCCATATCATCAACAAAGCGGCGGGGTCATTGGGCGTGGTATTCGATCTATCGCCGGTGCTCAGTGCGATGTTTCCAACGGCCGCCACTTTCCTGGCCGCCGTTTTACTCATGCGCCGAGTGCACTGATCAATTCAAGGAGTTCACTGATAAAATTCATCATCCTTGATATTATGTCTGCCGAGTAATCGTTCAGTGGGAGAGACTGCGGGAATGACGTGGAAAGAGGTGCTGGCTGCCAAGATACCGCCTAGGATTGGGCGCGAAATCGACATCTTCGAGACCCAGATCGAGCTGAAACGCCAGGGAAAGGTCGAGGATAAGCTCTTCGCGGAGACCCGGTTGCGACGTGGCGTCTATGGGCAACGCTACGATAACGGTCAACGCCACGACGGTATCGCGCATCGAACTCTCGCGTTTCCGGACAACACCTTAACCAAAGGTCCCGACACACTGTGGGATGCTCCCGGGATGCAACGTATCAAGCTTCCCTATGGCGGATTAACCCCGGATCAAATGGACGTGTTCGCGGATTTAGCCGAGGAATATTCGGACGGTATCAGTCACGTTACGACACGCCAGGACATACAACTCCATTTCGTGCACATCGAGGATACGCCGGACCTTATGCGGCGCCTCGCCGCCGTGGGTATCACCACGCGTGAGGCCTGCGGGAACAGTGTGCGCAACGTCACCGCGTGTCCGTTGGCGGGGGTTTGCCGCGATGAAGCCTTCGATGTCACTCCTTATGCGCAGGCCACGGCTCGATTCCTTCTCGGTCACCCGGACACTCAAGATTTCGGGCGCAAGTTTAAAGTGGCGTTTTCAGGATGTAAGCAACGCGCCTGCGCCCTGGTGAACATGCATGATCTCGGATTTATCGCGCACGTTGCTTCGGGAACCGGCCAGCGCGGCTTCGAAATGTATGTGGGGGGAGGATTGGGTGCGGTGCCCTATCAGGCGAAGCTTTTCGACAACTTCGTCCCGGAGACCGAGATCCTGCCGCTTGCCCAAGCGATCTCGCGGGTTTTCGCGCGCCTCGGTGAAAAGAGAAACCGCGGCCGGGCGCGTATTAAGTTCTTGATTGATAAGCTCGGTATAGATAGATTTAGGGAACTGGTGTTGGCCGAACGGGTCACCTTACCGCAGGATGTGGCCTGGACCTCCTATCTGCGGGAGGTTCCAAGTTACCGCGAACATCCGCTGCAAGCACCGCAACCGCTGAACGGCGCCTCGCGCGGCGGTGCGTTCGAGCGCTGGCGCGCATCAAACGCCTACCGGCAAAAGCAAACCGGGTACGCCGTCGCGGCGGTGACGCTTCCCATAGGGGACATTACGTCCTGGCAAATGCGGCGGCTTGCCGATCTCGCCAGGCGCTATTCGGGAGACAACGTGCGTACGACGGTGGAGCAGAATATCGTCCTCCGATGGGTCGCCGAGGCGGATTTGCCTGGCTTATACCAAGGCTTGTGCGCGATCGGGCTGGGCACGCCCGGCGCCGGCACGGTGAGTGATGTGGTCGCATGCCCGGGCACCGATACCTGCAAGCTTGGCATTGCGTCCTCACGCGGCTTAGCGGGCGAATTGAGTCAGCGGCTTGCGGGAATTGCTCCCGGTCTCGATGCCGCGGTGAATGCTCTGCATATCAAGATCAGCGGTTGTTTCAATGCCTGTGGTCAACATCATCTCGCGGACTTGGGTTTCTACGGGGTGAGCCGGAAAGTCGGCGGCACCACGGTGCCCCACTTCCGGGTGGTCTTGGGCGGCGAATGGGAGCACAACGCAGGCGCCTATGGACTGACTATCGGGGCGATCCCCTCGAAGCGGGTGCCTGATTTTGTCGAGCGTATCACCGCCAAATATCTGCAAGAACGAAACGCGGGAGAAGCGTTCCGCAAGTACATCGAGCGTGTCGGCAAGCAAGAGATCAAGGTCTTGGTCGATGAGCTATCCGTCGTTCCGCCCTATGAGCGCGACCGCAGCTATTACTCCGACTGGCGCGATCCGCGGGAATTTACCGTGAGTGACAT
>JBIMKC010000127.1:0-6920 GCA_043673925.1 Chromatiales bacterium
ACCGCGCAACGATGCGGGCGGGCTGCGCAGTAGATTTATTCACAAGCTCTCAGCGTTGCGATTGAACGAGGTTCTCTGCCGCCAACAATCGCTCGGGCGTGCCGACGTCCACCCAGGCTCCCTCGTAGCGCTCCCCGGTCACCAAGCCATGGGATATCGCGATGCGCAGCACCGCGGAGAGCTGAAACGTGCCCGGAAGGCAATCGTCGAATAGCTCCGGCCGATAGGCGCCGATTCCGCCGAAGGTTAGCCGGCGATCGCCGGCCAATGCCACGTCATCTCCGGTGAGCGCGAAGTCCCCGGCGGGATGGTGCGGCGGATTATCCACCAGCACTACATGCGCCAACCGTTGCGGCTGGCCCGCTAATTTTTCGTAGGGGTAGTCGGTCCAGATGTCCGCGTTGACCACGATAAACGGCCCCGGTCCCAGGAACGGCAGTACCCTTAAAATACCCCCACCGGTTTCCAGCGCCTCGGTCCCCTCGCGCGAATAGCGCAGCAAGGCGCCCAAGGCTGCGCCGGTACCCAGCGTCTGCTCGATGAGATCACCGTGCAGCGCGTGATTGACGGTAATATCCGTGATCCGCGCGCGGACCAAGCGCTCGACTTGATATTGGATCAGGCTTTTACCCGCGACTTGCAGCAGCGCCTTGGGCAGACGATCGGACAAGGGGCGCATGCGTTCCCCCTTGCCGGCGGCCAAGATCATCGCCTTCATCGCGCGCACCGTTCGTTAATTGCAGGTATGACTTTTTCGACCAGCAGGACATGCAGCGAATCCAATTGCGGGTAGCGCACGCTCACATCGGCAATGTGCGCCAGCGTTCTAGGAATATCATTGAGGTAGCCGCGCTTACCGTCGCGATGCCATAGACGCGCGAATATTCCGCTGGCCTTGAGATGCCGCTGCACGCCCATCAGATCGAACCAGCGGTAAAACGCCGTGAGGCTCACGCCACTTAAAATGCCATGTGCAAGCGCCCGCCGGTAATACTCCGCGGCCCAGGCCTCGACCTGCTTCCGCGGCCAGCGAATGTAGCAATCCCGTAGTAAAGAAACAACGTCATAAGTGACAGGCCCGATCACCGCGTCCTGGAAATCGAGGATCCCGGGATCATTGCCCGCGCCGATCAATAGGTTTCGGGAATGAAAATCGCGGTGTACGAAGACTCGGGGTTGCGACAAGGCCGATTCCGCCAAGAATGCAAAGCTCGCGTCCAGCGATGCGTTTTGGCCGGCCGATAAGCGCAGATCGAGTTCCTTCGCTAGCAGCCATCTCCGAAACAGGTCCGTCTCCCGCATCAGCAGATCGCGATCGTAAGGAGGAAGTCCCCGGCCGTCGGCGCGCACCTGCATCGCGACGACGGCGTTCAGGGCGTTACGATAAAGCTGTCCGGCGTTGTCGGGCCGTAACTCGTCCAGGTAGAGCCTGGTTCCGAGATCCGTTAAGAGCAAAAACCCATGCGCAAGATCGCCCGCCAACACTTGGGGGGCATTCAAACCCGCCTCTCCCAGACGCTTGGCGATGTCTATGAACGCCTCGCAATTCTCCCGTTCGGGCGGCGCATCCATCACGATATAGGAGCGATCCCGATGCTGGATCCGCCAGTAACGCCGGAAGCTGGCGTCGCTCGATGCCGCGCTGAGCTGGAACTCACCTGTTTTAAGGATCCGGGTTACCCACAGCTTGAGATCATCGTGACGCATCGAGGTCAGGTTCCTTTTCACGGCTGGTCGTAATGTAGCTCACATGCAAATCCTTCGCACTTACCATAGAATTTCATCTCAAGGTTTGGTGTACTTGAAAGTGATAAACGGGTTTCTTCCCCTTGAAGCGCTACCAGCGTACCGGAATTTTTTGACCCATGCGTGACCATCCCCCAGAGGAGCGCGTTGCTGGCGAACGGCTCCAAGCCTTGGGACGTTCCGTCATCGACAATGAGGCGCAAGCCGTGGCCGCTCTCGGCGCGCGCATCGGCCTGGAGTTCGTCGGCGCCTGCCGTTATCTTTTGAGTTGCGAGGGCAGAATCGTGGTATTGGGCATGGGTAAGTCCGGCCATATCGGCGGCAAGATCGCGGCCACCTTGGCCAGCACGGGCACCCCGGCGTTCTTCGTCCACCCCGGCGAGGCCAGTCACGGCGACATGGGCATGATCACCACCAAGGATGTGGTGCTCGCGCTTTCCAACTCCGGGGAAACCGTGGAACTAATAGTCTTGCTGCCGCTCATTAAACGCCTAGGGATCCCGCTCATCGCGCTCACCGGCAAGCCCGAATCGACCCTCGCACGCGCCGCCTCCGTCAACTTGGATGTTAGCGTGGCGCAAGAAGCTTGTCCTTTGGGTTTGGCGCCGACTTCGAGCACGACCGCGGCCCTGGCCATGGGAGACGCGCTGGCCATCGCCCTCCTCGAGGCGCGCGGATTCAGCGCCGCGGACTTCGCGCAGACGCATCCGGGCGGAATACTGGGGCGGAGGCTGCTGCTGCGTATTTCCGATCTCATGCATACCGGGGACGAGATCCCGGTGGTCACCGCCGAGGCGCTGTTGCGGGACGCGCTGGTGGAAATGTCGCGCAAGGGCCTGGGTATGACGGCGATCGTCGAGGACGGGCTGCGGATCGCCGGTATCTTCACGGACGGCGACCTGCGTCGCGCCCTGGACCGCGGCGTCGACGTCCATCGAGCACGCATGCGGAGCGTCATGACGCCCGCATGCGTCACCGTCGGCCAAGACTGCCTCGCGGCCGAAGCGCTCAACCTGATGCAGCGGCACAAGATCAACGCGTTGTTAGTCGCCGACGAAAAGAGCAATCTGCGCGGCGTGCTGAACATGCACGATTTACTGCGCGCCGGGGTCCTGTAACGTTCCCGTCATGGCGGACCTCGCGGAACCGCTGCATCGGGTCAAGGCCAGGGCCGCGAAGATCCGCCTCGCCGCATTCGATGTGGACGGGGTGCTGACCGACGGTAGCCTGATCCTAGGCGATCGAGGCGAGCAGTTTAAGCTGTTTCACACCCACGATGGGCAGGGGCTGACCATGCTACGCGAAGCCGGCTTACACATCGCCGTGATTTCGGGACGCACTTCGGCGGCGGTCGAAGAGCGCATGATGGAGCTCGGGATACGGTACGTCTACCAGGGGGCCTCCGACAAGCTATCGATCTTCAATGCCCTGCTCCGCGAGCTCGGCTTGAGCGCCGAGCAGGCGGCGTTCATGGGAGACGATGTGCCGGATTTGCCGGTCA
This sequence comes from Chromatiales bacterium, assembly GCA_043673925.1. Taxonomy (GTDB): domain Bacteria; phylum Pseudomonadota; class Gammaproteobacteria; order JACCXJ01; family JACCXJ01; genus USCg-Taylor. The sequence continues at coordinate 3,248 of JBIMKC010000127.1, forward strand.
TGCTCCGCGCCGGACTTGCGGTTGCCGTGGCCGATGCGCATCATTTAGTGCGTCAACACGCGCATTGGCGGACACGGCAACCGGGCGGACGCGGCGCCGTGCGCGAATTGTGCGAACTGCTCCTGGACGCGCAAGGCGCGCTCGCAAACCTTTACGACCGGTACTTGAGCTAGCGAACGGTTTTTGTGACGGTTTTAAGCTTCCGCAAGCTAAAGCACTGGCCGTGGGTGATCGCACTTAGCGTTTTTGCCGGCACCACCGCTTGGATCCTGGAGCGCCTCGAACAGCAGAATATCAGCCGCGAAGCGGTCGGCCCGGATGAACCTGATTCTTACATGGAGAACTTCGTGCGCTCCGCCATGGACGAGCGCGGCCAGCTCGATAGCCGGCTCCGCGCCAAGCGCATGTTCCACTTCAGGGATGACACCACGAAACTCCTTCATCCCACCCTCGAGCTGTATAGCGATAACCCGGAGGCGCCGTGGTTCGCCCGTGCCGACTCGGGATGGATCGGGGCCAACAACGATACCGTCTTGCTGTACGGAAACGTGAGCGTGTGGCGCCAAAGCCCCAAGGGCGTGCGCGAGATCGAGGTGCAAGCGCCCGATCTCAGGATACTGCCCAAAAAGCGCTATGCTGAAACCGATAGCGCCACCACGATCATCACGCCCACGTCCGTCACGAAAGGGATCGGGATGCGTGCGCGGCTCGCGCTTAGCCTGGTCGAACTGCTGAAAAACGTGCGCACTCATTATGACGAAAAGCGTTAACTCCGGCGTGTTGCTGGCGGGTTTATTCTTTGTCTCGGCCACCGCCGCGTTGTCCACCGATCGCGATCAACCGATTGAAGTCACGGCGGACTTCGTCGAAATCGACGATAAGATAGGGGTTGCGATCTACCGCGGGAACGTCATCGTCATCCAAGGGAGCACGCACTTCACCGGCCACACCCTCACCTTGAAATATGCGGCTGACCAACAGCTAAAAGAAGCGCTCTTGGAAGGCGCACCCGCGACTTACCGGCAACGCCCCGACAACGAGGAGGAGGATATCGAGGGCGAGGCCCTCAACATGAGGTATCAGGCGCAAGAGCAACTGATCCATATGACCAACAAGGTCAAAATCGTGCAACGGCGGCAGATTTACACCGGCCACCACATGACCTACGATACCGCTCGCAATGTCCTTAAAGCGAGAAAGGCGCGCCCCGGCGAGCTATCCAATGATAACGGGGCCACGGACGATGGCCGGGTACGGATCATCATTCCTCCGGCTAAGAAAACGGAGTCGAGCGGAACCGATCGCGCCTCCCGCGCTGGTGGACCCGTATCAAGACAATAAACCAGGCGAAAAATCGGCCCACGTCATCAGCGCCCGGCACCTGTCCAAAACCTATCAGTCGCGGCAGGTGGTCAAGGATGTCAGCCTAAAAGTTAAAAGCGGAGAAGTCGTCGGACTGCTGGGTCCGAATGGCGCGGGCAAGACCACGAGCTTCAACATGATCGTGGGCCTGGTGCCGAATGACGCCGGCGCCGTGTTTCTTAACCGCCGCGACATCACCGCCTTACGGATGGACCAGCGCGCGCGTTTAGGGCTGGGCTATCTCCCGCAGGAGTCTTCCATCTTCAGAAAACTCACGGTGAGGGACAACGTCCTGGCGGTACTGGAGATACGATCGGTTCTCGATGCGGTTGAGCGCGAACGCCGGCTGACGGGCCTGCTGCAAGAATTCCATCTTCACCACGTGTCCGATCGTATGGGCGAAACCCTGTCAGGAGGCGAGCGGCGGCGCGCGGAGATCGCGCGGACACTGGCGGCGGAGCCCGAGTTCATTATGTTGGATGAACCCTTCGCCGGCGTCGATCCGCTTTCGGTGCTCGATCTTCAGAAGGTCATCAAACAGCTTGCGGCGCGCGGGATCGGGATCTTGATTACCGACCATAACGTCCGCGAGACCCTGGGGATCTGCGATCGGGCTTATATCGTCAATGAAGGAACCATCATCGCGGAGGGTGCGCCGGAGGCCATTCTCGCCAACGACACCGTACGCCAGGTCTATTTAGGTCAGTCGTTCAGTTTGTAATTCCGCTTCCGTTGCGAGGCACTGCTTGTGGCGAGGCCGATCGCCACCTCCGCCAGCATGAGCCACGGATCTCCTGGGCTTGCGCCTTTGATGGCTCGTTCTACTTGATGGGCGGCCAGCAGCAGCTCCCGCAAGCTGGCGACGGTGTGGCGCCGCAGCGCCGGTTTCAAGGCCGCTTTACGCCGATCCCAGACGCGGAATTCCTCGAACAAAGGCTCCAGAGGAAGCTTGTGTGCCTGGTTATAAGCCAAGCGGCATAGGATCCGCAGCTCACGCACCAGAGACCAGGTCACGAGCGCGGCTTCGGTACCCTCGACGCGGAGTCCCGCGAGCACGGACAGGGATCGTGCCAGGCGCCCTTCCAACACGCAATTGACTAGGGCGAACACGTCATAACGGCTGCTGTCCGCGACCACCGCGACGACGTCCTCGAGACCCGCCTTGCCGCCCGGCAAGGAAAGCCGGAGCTTCTCAAGCTCCTGACTTGCCGCGGGCAGGTTATTCTCGACCCGCTCGGCAATGAACATTGCCGCCTCCTGATCCAGGATGAGACCGCGCCGTTCGCCGAGCCGCAGGATCCAGTCCGGCATCGCCTCGGGCGGCACCGGCGCGACTTCGACAATCACGCCCGCGGCTTCGATGGCTTGGTACCATGCGCCTTGCTTCGCTTTGTAATCGAGGACGGGCGCGCGGATCACCACCACGGTGTCCGCTGACATCCCTTGGATATACGCGATGATGGCTTGTACGCCTTCGTTGTTCGGGGGAACGTGCACGAGCGTAAGCTCTATGAGCCGGCGGTCGCTGAAGAGGCTCAGGTGATTCACCTCGTAGCTCAGGCGTTGCCAGTCGAATCCCGCTTGCGCTTCGAGCACCACGCGCTCCGTGACGCCAAGCACATGCGCCTGGGATCGGATCTGGTCCATCGCCTCCAGACACTGGTAGGGCTCATCGCCCGCGATGAGGTAGAGCCGTTCAAGCCCCTCGCGTTCGATGCGCGCCCCAAGCTGACCGGGTTTGAGCTTTGCCCGCGGCCGCGGGCGGGCTGCCGTCACGTTACTTCGCTTTAATGGTTTCGAGCCGTCTAAGCACCGTCGCGGCCGCGTCTTGAATCATATCTTGCCTCAAGAGCTGCTCTTCATCGGATTTGGCAAGCGCCGCGGTCTCATCGAAGGTGTAATCGCGCACCAGATCGACGCTTTGCGCGGCGAGCAAGGAATGCCCCTTGGCGTCGGCCACCATCAAATCGACGCGATAGGCAAGCTCGTACTCGCGCACCTTGCCGGTGCGCGGATCGACCGAAAGCACGCGCTGCTTGAAGCGCTCGCCTCTTAGCGTGACCACGGCTTCGGCCAGGGCCGGCGTGCCCATTAGGGCGACGCCGTTATACTGCAATTGGCGCTGCAATTGCGCCGCCACTTGCGGAGCGCCGGCCGACTCGACAAATACGCCCGAGAAGCGAAGCGCCACCGGGCTTGATCCGCGCAGGTGAAATCCGCATCCATTCCCACACATGATGATTGCTAGGACGGCCACTGACTTCATCATACGGTCACGATGTTCACGAGGCGCCCGGGCACCACCACGAGC
>JBIMKC010000128.1:0-6825 GCA_043673925.1 Chromatiales bacterium
GTAACCCGGGAATCAAAGCTCATTCTCCCCGGGTTTCGCTGCGCTCAACCCATATCATAGACTCCCCCACTCGGGCATTCTTGTTGGCCACCGCCACGGCAGCAATATTAGCGTTACTCCGTTTGATGAGATCGTTGATCCAGCGGCTCTGGGCATCGGTCTTTTTGGCCGCGGTCTTCACCACCGCACGTGCCCCGTGGATGAGCAAGGTGCGCAGGTAGGTGTCACCGCGCTTGCTAATGCCCAAGAGCTTGGGCTTGCCACCGCTTGAATCCTGCCGAGGCACCAGCCCCAGCCAGGCCGCGACCTGCCGCCCGGTCTCGAAAGCTTTACCATCACCGAGTGAGGCGGCCATCGCCGTCGCCGTGATCGGCCCAATCCCCGGCACCTCCCCGATCTTGCGGCACGCGGCGCTCTCTTGGTAGAGCCTCTGGAGCTTGGCCCCGTAGGCCGCTACTTGTTGGTCCAGCTCCAGGACCTGCCGATACCGATCAGCAAACAACTCCCGCACCAAGAAACTCAACCCGTTCTCGCCGTCTTCCAGGATCTCCGGCAAGCGCTTGCGTACCTGGGCCAAGCCCTGACCCATGACGATCCCGTATTCGCCCAACAACCCCCGCAACCGATTGACTTCGGCCGTGCGCGCCTTCACTAACCCGCTGCGCACCCGGTGCAACGCCAGAATATCTTGGCTCTCGACACTCTTCACCGGTACAAAACGCATGTTCGGACGCCCCACCGCCTCACAGATCGCCTCCGCATCGTTGGCGTCGTTTTTGTTCCCCATCACATACGGCTTGACGAACTGCGGACTCATGAGCCGCACCTCATGCCCCAGCTTCATCAGCTCCCGCGCCCAGTAATGCGCCCCAGCACACGCTTCCAACCCAATCAGGCAAGCCTCAAGATTGGCGAAAAATTCCAACACCTGCGCGCTCCTCAGCGACTTGCACAGCACTACCTTACCCTTCCCGTCCACACCGTGCACCTGAAAGACGTTCTTTGCAATGTCTAAACCGATTGTTGTACTGTTCATACCAGACTCCTCCTCTTCGTTTAAGTGGTCGTTTCATCCTCCACTTTGGCACATCACGATGCCGTTAAAAGGGAGGAGTCCATACCATTAGGCTACGCGCTGGTGTAGCTCGCGCAAGATCGACTAGACTGTAACTACGCGAGGTGAATTTCGATGAGTGCCCCGAACCCCCATGTCCGGTATAGCTATGATGACTACCGATCGCTGGTGGCGTCCACGGACAAGCGCTACGAACTGCTCGACGGAGAGATCGTGATGGTTCCTTCACCGACCACCGGCCACCAGCGCGTATCGCGTAACCTCGAATTCTTGTTAGTGACCTTCGTGAAAGCTCACCGCCTTGGGGAGATTTTCTATGCCCCTATGGACGTTGTCTTCGGCGAGGGAGCGACGCGCGAGGTGGCGCAACCGGATCTGGTCTACGTGAGCAGCGAGCGCCGTTCGATAATTACCGAGCACGCGATAGAGGGCGCGCCCGATCTGGTGGTCGAGATCCTGTCACCGGGCAGCGAAGCACTCGACCGGGGATACAAGCAAGCTCTTTACGCGCGGTACGGAGTCGCCGAGTACTGGATCGTCGATCCCAAGGCTAAGGTCATCGAGGTCTACGGCTTGGGGCCGAGCGGATTCGAGCCGAGGGGGCGTTATCAACCGCAACACCAGTTTGCCTCGCCTTTGTTTCCGGGCTTACACCTACCCCTCGAAGAAGTTTTCCTGGCCGAATAGGGCCGCCCCGCCAGGGCATCGGCGCACTTTGTAAAGGCAGTGCACTGTCGATGCAGGTCTTACCAAGCTAACCCAGCCGATCCAACGCGGCGATTTCCTCTGGAGCCAGCCGAACCTCCACGGATGTCAAGCTATCGAGAATACTCTTCGGTTTGCTGGCGCCCGGGATCGGTAGAATGTGTTGCCCCTTATGCAGGAACCAGGCGAGGGCGATCTGATACGGCGAGGCGCTATATTTTTCCCCAAGCCTCGTCAGCACCGGTTCATCGCCTAACCGCACATGTCGGTAGTGGCCTCCCACCGGGCTATGAGGAATATAGGCGACGCCCTTGGCTTGGCAAAGCGTCACCATGCCGTTCTTAAAATCCGTCTGTTCGAGCACGTTGCAGCGGTTTTGTACCGAGGCGATCGGCGTCATCGTCAAGGCCTGTTCCAACTGGCGCGGGGTTATGTTGGACAACCCGATATGCAGGATCTTCCCCTCTTCCTTGAGCCGCATGAGCTCCGCGAGCGATTCCGCGAGATCGACCACGGGATCGACCGCGTGGAGTTGATAAAGCGTGATGGCGCCGGTGTTAAGATCCCGCAGACTCTTTTCGCACGAGGCCCGCAGCGATGCGGGCTGACCGTCGGTGGTCCACTCGCCTTTGGGGCGCCGCAGCCCGCCCTTGGTGGCGACGGTGACGCCGCCTCGCTGGCCGAGGCGCTCCAATACCTTCGCGATCAATTGCTCGTTGTGACCGATGTCGGAGTCATCGAGACAGTAGACGTTAGCGGTATCGATAAAGTCACCGCCCGCCTCGACGAAAGCCTTGATCACCTCGAAGGCTTGCGCCTCCTCGGGCCGGCCGGCAATCGACAAGGGCATGGCCCCAAGCCCAATCGGGTAAACGGCGATGCCCGTGCCGTTGATTTCCCTCCGCAGCTTATCCATTAGCGCCCCTCCATCCGTAACCTGCTTAAGTATAGGATTATTCCCGATGAACGGCCACCGACCCGCGATCCGCGCGTAGCCCGAATTGCGGTGGCGTTCACTTGTACTTGAGCTTGATCTCCGCGGCACTCAAATACCACGCCTCCTGTGCCAAATAGGCTTGGGTCAGGGGATTTTGCTCCAACCATCCCGGCGCGAAACGCAGCTTCACGACCCCGGTGTCTCCTTCCAGCGTGATTGGCGCGAGCGGAGCATCGGTTCGGTTCCGGTGCAGCGTGACGGCCAGCCGTAGTAGCATGCACAGGTATAAGGCCGGTTGCCGCACCGTGTCGGCAAGGTTTTGAAGCTCGCCGAGCGGCAGCTTACGCCGGTGCCCGCGGATCAACACGGCGAGCACTTCCTGCTCACCCTGGAAGAAACCGGGCAGGTCCATGTTGCTGACGAGATAGGCCCCATGCTTGTGGTATTGACTGTGGGAGATGGCGAGGCCGATTTCGTGCAATCGCGCCGCCCACGTTATGAGCTGACCGTGCTCCTCCCGCTCGATCCCCCAAGCGCCGGGCGCTTGTTCGAGTAAGGCCCGTGCCGTCGCCGCCACGCGCGCCGCCTGCGGCTCGTCGACTTGATAGCGGCGCATGAGGTCGGCGACGGTGGCCGCGCGCACATCCTCCTGCTCGATGCGGCCCAAAAGGTCGTACAACAGGCCTTCGCGTAAGGCACCGCTCGACGCCTGCATGCGCTCGACGCCCAAGGATTGGAAAATCGCGCCGAGGATCGCTACACCGCCCGCGAAGACCGGGGCGCGGTCGCTTTGCAGCCCGTCGAACGCCAGCTTATCGATGCGGCCCGCCGCGATCACCGCCTTGCGCAGTTTGCGCAAGGCGCCCGAAGTGATGCCATTTTGAGTCCATCCCTGATGGCGCACCACCTCCTGCGCCGCGAGCACGGTGCCCGACGCCCCGATGGCGGACTCCCAGCCGACGCGCCGAAACGGGGAGGAGATCGGCTCGAGCTCCTGCAACGCGAATAGCTCGGCCTTCTCCATGCTGTCGTCGTCAATTATCCCCTCTTTAAAAAATCGCCGGCTCATCTCCACGCATCCCATGTGCAGGCTCTCCATGTGGGCGGGTTTAAACTGCTGGCCGAGGATGAGCTCCGTGCTCCCGCCCCCGATATCGACGACCAACCGCCGCTCGGCGCTGTCCTCGAGGCTGTGCGATACGCCGAGGTAGATCAAGCGCGCCTCCTCGCGGCCGCCGATGATATCGATCGGGTGACCGAGCGCCTGCCGCGCGCGCGCCAAGAACTCTTTTCGATTGCGGGCCTTGCGGAGCGTGTTGGTCCCGACGGCGCGCACATTGCCCTTGGGGACATCGCGCAGGCGCTGTCCGAAACGCTCGAGGGTCTCGAGGGCGCGGGTCATGGCCGCCTCATCGAGACAGTTGCGATCGTCGAGTCCGGCGGCGAGACGCACCATTTCTTTGATGCGATCGACGACCTGCAAGCGCCCGCTGGAGACCTGGGCCACCAGCATATGAAAGCTATTGGAACCGAGGTCCACCGCGGCCACCGGACCCGCGGCTAACGGCATGTTTTTCTCCCCACGATCGATGCCTCCCGAGGAACCGTTATTCTCATTAGCCCACCGTGATGCCCCCGCCCTGGCTTCGCGATATACTGCACGGGCGCGGCGGCTTTGCCAGCGCCGCGCGCGATGGATGCCGTATTCCAATTGAGGCCCGCATCATGCCAGAGATCGAGATTAAAGACATTCGCCCCGATGAGGCGTTCGAGCTACAGCGCGAGGATCCCAACGCGGTCATCGTCGATGTCCGAACGACCATGGAGTATCAGTACGTCGGCCATCCCGCGGGCGCGCTCCACGTGCCTTGGATGGAGGCGCCCGAGTGGCGCGTGTTGCCGGACTTCGCCGAGCGCATACGCCACGCGCTGCGGGGCGTAGGTCCGGCGGAAAACGTCACGGTGATGACGATTTGCCGCAGCGGCAAGCGCTCGCGCGCCGCCGCCGAGGCGCTGGCGGAGTACGGGTTTAAGCGGCTCTACAATGTCGCGGAGGGATTCGAGGGCGATCTCGACGCGCACAAGCACCGGGGCAGGGTCAATGGCTGGCGGCAACGGGGCTTGCCTTGGGAGCAAAGCTAATCTTACGCGCACTTTCTTGACGGGCGTGTGACGATCGTGAAAGCCATGAGCGATTATCGCATTGAAAAAGACAGCATGGGCGAGGTCCGCGTGCCGGCCTCGGCCCTCTACGGAGCGCAGACGCAGCGGGCGGTGGACAACTTCCCGATCAGCGGTCTTCCCATGCCGCGTGCGATCATCCGGGCGCTCGGACTCATCAAAGCTGCCTCGGCCCAAGCGAATCTTGCGCTCGGATTACTGGACGGAAGCATGGCGGAAGCCATTTGCAACGCTGCGCTGGAAGTGGCGGGCGGGGAGCACGATGCGCAGTTTCCCGTCGATATTTTCCAAACCGGCTCCGGCACCAGCTCCAACATGAACGCCAACGAGGTCATCGCCCGTTTGGCCGGCAGCCGGCTCGGCGCGCCCGTGCATGCCAACGATCACCTGAACATGGGGCAGAGCAGTAATGACGTGATCCCGACCGCGATCCATGTCGCGGGCAGCTTGCAAGTCACCGAGGGACTGCTGCCGGCCCTGGCGCATCTCGAAGCCGCGATTACCCGGCGCGCCGAGGAGTTGCAAAGCGTCGTCAAGACCGGCCGCACCCACCTCATGGATGCGATGCCGGTGACGCTCGCTCAGGAGCTGGGCGGCTGGGCGGCCCAAATTCGCTTGGGTAGAGACAGGCTCGGCGCCGCGCTGGAGCGCTTGCGGGCCTTGCCGCTCGGGGGCTCGGCGGTCGGCACGGGCATTAACGCCCACCCGGAATTCGGCGCGCGCGTCGCGTCTATCCTGGCGGCGCAAACGGGCGTGCCGTTCGTGAGCAAGAACAATTTCTTCGAAGGATTGAGCTCCCAGGATGCCGCGGTCGAGATGAGCGGACAATTGAAGACTGTCGCCGTGAGCCTTATGAAAATCGCCAACGATCTTCGCTGGATGAACAGCGGGCCGCTCGCCGGTTTGGCGGAGATCGCCCTGCCCGATCTGCAACCGGGCAGCAGCATCATGCCGGGCAAAGTCAATCCCGTGATCCCCGAGGCGATGTGCATGGTGTGCGCCCAAGTCATCGGCAATGACGTCACCATCACGGTCGCGGGCCAGTCGGGGAACTTTCAACTCAACGTCATGCTGCCGGTCATCGGTTATAACCTCTGCCAGAGCATCGAGTTACTGGCGGCGAGCGCGCGCCTCCTCGCGGATAAAGCGATCGCGGGTTTCTCGGTCAACCACGCCCGGTTGAACCAGGCGCTCGAACGCAACCCGATCTTGGTCACGGCCTTGAACGCGGTTATCGGCTACGAAAAAGGCGCGCAGATTGCCAAACGGGCGTACAAGGAAGGTCGCGCGGTGCGCGAGGTGGCGCGCGAGCTCACGAACCTTTCCGAAGATGATCTGGCGCGCTTATTAGATCCCGCGCAACTGACCCAGGGCGGGATCCGAAAGTAAGGTTTAAGCGAAAAGCCGTCCGAGGGACTAAGATTGTCACCTGCAGACAACGGAGTCGTTTCACGCCACTCATTGACAACGCCGTTGAGCCCGCTGTTGCGCCTTCTCGGCCTCAGTGAGCTCGTGCAAGCGGAGCTGCGCCTGGCGGTAGGCGACGAGCGCATTCTCCACTTCTTCGATCGCGATGAGCACCGCCTGTTCGTAGGCGAGTAGCGCCTGTTCTTGTCGCAGGTTTTGAACCTTAATGTTTTGCCGGATTCGTCCCGCGTTGAAGATCGGCCAGCGGATCGCGGGTCCGAGGGAAAAGAGGCGGCTACCACCGGTGAAAAAATCACTGGCCGCCACACTTTGCAGCCCAAGCGCGCCGGTTAAAGAGAAGCGCGGAAAGAGATCGGCAGTGGCGATGCCGATGCGCGCGGTAGCGGCTGCCAGCTCGCGCTCGGCGCGTCGGATATCGGGCCGGCGGCGCAGCAACTCAGATGGCAAACCCACCGGCACTTCCGGTGGTGTAGCGGGGATCGGCGCGGCTTCGAGCCAC
>JBIMKC010000129.1:0-4355 GCA_043673925.1 Chromatiales bacterium
CTTCGCCTAGTTGCTCGAGCTGCACGCGCACCAGGCGCTCCTGCTCGCTCCCCGCGGGTAACTGCTGCGCGAGCCGCTGCAAATAGCCGCGCGCCTCGGCGTTAGCGCCACGGTTGATGCTCGCCGCCGCCGCCAGCCACAGTGCTCCCTGGTGGTCGGGGGCGAGCTTGAGCGCGCGTTCGATCAATTCGGCGGCTTGGCCGTCCACCCGGCCGCCGTGCGACATCGCGACCGCGCGCGCGTAATCGACGAGGAGATCGGGATTATCACCGAGAAGCCGGTGCGCCCGGGCGAGCGCCGCCGTTGCCTTCACGGGTTCGGCGAGCGCGAGATAGGTACGCCCGAGCAACAGCCAGCCCTCCCCAAGATCGGGGTCGGCGCCGAGCCGCGACTCGAGCGTTGCGATCGCTTCTTGGAGATGTTGGCGGCGGTTTGCCTCGTCCTCGGTCTGGCGCATCGCGGTGCCAAGCTCTTCGGTAGCGCCGAGCCACAGATATCCGCCGGCCGAGAGGATCGGCACCGCGATGGAAACGGCCAGGGCGGTGCGCCAATTGCGCGGAAGTTCCCGTGCGTGCGGCGGGACTGTCTCCGCGGGCAGGTCCCCCGCGAGCGCCGTCTCAAGTTCTTCCCGGGCCTCCTCGAACTGCGCTTGGGTCAGCGATCCGCGCCCGAGATCGTCGCCTAGCTCCTGGAAGCGTTGGCGGTAAACCGAGAGCGCCGCTTCCTGCGGATCACGGCCGGGCAACTCGCTCCGGCGCACTAGCGGCGCCAATATCAATCCCAATGCCACGGTGACCATCGCGGCCGCGAGGCCCCAGAATACGATCACCGGCCGTTGGCGCGTGGAGGGGAAGGCACTCGAAACGATCGCACCGGGCGCTAGCGTTAGGGATCCTTCGTCCCGAGCAACCTGGCGACGCGCTCGCGTTCAGCGGGTGCGAGGGTGATGGACTGGCGGCGGCGGTGGCGCACGGTGCGCAACAGGAACAAAAGTCCGACGCATAAAATCACCGCAGGGCCGAACCAAAGCGCCAGGGTCTTAAGCGTGATGGGAGGCCGATAGAGGACGAACTCGCCGTAGCGTCTTACCATGAAGTCGATGATCTCCCGATCGGTTCGGCCTGCTTGCATCATCGCGAAGATCTCGCGGCGCAGATCGCCGGCCAGTTCCGCGTGAGAATCGGCGAGCGATTGATTCTGGCACACCAGGCACCTAAGCTCGCCGGTGATCTCTTGGAAGCGTTGCGCTAGCCGGGGATCGCTGAACTCGAAGACGGCCGGATCGGCGGCCGCCGCGGCCAAGGAATAGGTCAAAGTCAACGCCAGGAGCCAACGCATGGATTATTCGGTGTCGTTCGCGAGGCGTAGGCCGGTCTCCCGCAGCCGCGGCAGCAGTTCCGACTCGACCACCTCGGGGGTCAGCGGTCCCACGTGCTTTAAGCGGATGACGCCGCCGGCATCGACCAGGAAGCTTTCCGGAACGCCGTAGACGCCCCACTCGATCGCGGCCCGCCCGTCGCCGTCATAGGCAATCGTTTCATACGGATCGCCCAAGCGCCGCAGCCAGGCAAGCGCTGGTTCACGCTCATCCTTGTAGTTCAATCCGATGATCCGCAGTCCACTCGTGCGCGCCAGATCGAGGAGCAGAGGGTGCTCATCGCGGCAGGCTACGCACCAGCTCGCCCACACGTTGACCAAGGTGGCCGTGCCTTTTAAGTCTTGGGTGTTGATGCGCTTCGCCGGATCGCGCAATTGCGGGAGATCGAATCCGGGCGCGGGGTTATCGATAAACGGGGAGGGGACAAGCCTCGGATCGCGCTGGAGACCCGCGGTGAGGAGGGCCACTAACAGTATAAAGGCCGTCAAGGGCAGCAAGTAACGCACCACGGCTCAGGCCACCGGATCCGTGGCGCCGTCCAGCCGGACGGGAGCAGGCCGCAGACCAAAGCGGTAGCGCCGATCGCTCGCGGCCAGGATCCCCCCGAGCGCCATTACCATTCCTCCCAACCAGATCCAACGCACGCAAGGCTTCACCTGAATGCGTACGCTCCAAGCCTCTTTACCGATCGGCTCGCCCAAGGCCACATAGAGATCGCGGGTGAATCCGGCATCGATGGCGGCCTCGGTCATCGGGCTGGTTTGTACGCGATAGATCCTTTTCTGAGGATGAAGTTCCGCGATCATCGAGTCCCCGTGCAAGATGGCGATCTCGGCCTCGGTCGCGTCGTAATTGGGGCCTTGCACGCTCCTGAGGCCTTCCATGCGAAAACGGTATCCGGCGAGCTCGGCCGTCTCCCCAATGGCAAGCTTCACATCCCGCTCGGCCCCGTAGAGCGAGGTCACCGTCACCCCCGCCAGCGTGAGCGCGAAGCCGAGGTGAGCTAAGGCCATGCCTGAAAACCCCGGTGATAACGCGCGCATCATCCCTTTCAAGGTGTGTTGATGCGCCCAACGCTCCCGTACCGCGAGTGCGGTGCTCAGCAGGACCCAGGTCGCCACGAAGAGACCGAGAAATGTGAAGATCACCTTCCCTTGGCCAAGCACGATAGCAACGCTCATCGCGAAGATGGCGCAGGCGAAGGCTACGGGCCGCAATCTATTCGCAAGCTCACGCCCGCCGTGGCTTTTCCAGCGCGTCAGCGGACCCAGTCCGAGCGCCAGCCCCAAGAGCAGCATCAGCGGCACGAAGACCGTATTGAAGTAAGGAGGTCCGACCGAGATCGTCCCGAGCCCGAGCGCGTCGAGCGCCAATGGATACAGGGTGCCCAATAATACCGCGGCCGCCGCGACCAAGAGCACGATATTATTGATAAGCAAGAGGCCCTCGCGCGAGAACGGATTGAAGCGTCCGGTATCGACGATACGCGGGGCTCGGACGGCGTACAGCAAGAGCGATCCGCCCACGGTAAGCCCTAAGATACCGAGGATGTAGACACCGCGCTCGGGATCGGTGGCGAAGGCGTGAACCGAGGTCAATACGCCGGAGCGCACCAGAAACGTCCCGAGCAGGCTCAACGAAAAGGCGCAGATCGCCAAGAGACAAGTCCAGCGCTTAAAGGCATCGCGTTTATCGGTGACGGCGAGCGAATGAATCAACGCCGTTCCGAGGAGCCAGGGCATGAAGGAGGCGTTTTCGACCGGATCCCAGAACCACCATCCTCCCCATCCGAGCTCATAGTAAGCCCACCAACTCCCGAGCGTGACGCCGACCGTCAGAAAGATCCAGGCCATGAGCGTCCACGGACGTGACCAGCGGGCCCAGGGCGCGTCGAGCCGGCCGCCGATCAAAGCCGCGATGGCGAAGCTGAACGCGACCGAGAACCCCACATAACCCATGTACAGCATAGGCGGATGCATCACCAGCCCAGGGTCCTGTAGCAGCGGGTTGAGATCGCGGCCCTCGGCGGCGGCAGGAAAATTGCGCGCGAAGGGATTGGAGGTCAAGAGCATGAAAGATAGGAACCCCACGTTGATGATCCCCATCACCGCCAGGACACGGGCCACGAAGGCGAGCGGTATGGCGTAGCTGAAGCGCGCCACGGAGACCATCCAAACGCTCAGGATCAGGCTCCAGAGCAGCAGAGAACCCTCGTGGGCGCCCCAGACCGCGGCGATGCGGTAGTGCAGGGGAAGCGCCGTGTTGGAGTTATTGGCGACGTAGACGACGGAGAAATCGTTGCCGATAAAGCTCGCAATCAGACACCCGAAGGCCAGGGCCGAAAACAAGCACTGGGCCGCCGCGGCAGGGCGCGCGAGCGCCATCCAGCGCACCCGGACGAGCTGGGCGCCGGCGAGCGGCAAGGCGAATTGCAGGGTGGCGATGACCAAGGCCAGGATCAAGGCAAAATGACCGAGCTCCGGGATCACGGCGCAGTGTCCTTGGCTTTGGGCAGGTGCGCGGCCAGCTCGGGCGGCATGTAGTTTTCGTCGTGTTTGGCGAGCACCTCGGTGGCATTGAAAACTTGGTCCGCTGCTAGACGCCCCTGCGTCACGACGCCTTGGCCTTCCCGGAACAGATCCGGCAGCAGCCCCTCGTAACGTACCCTGACCGTATTTTGCTGGTCCGTTAGATCGAAGCTTATCTTGAGGCTATCGGGTGTCCGCTTCACGCTGCCCTTGGGTACGAGCCCGCCGAGGCGAATCGTCGCCGTCGGGGGAAGATCGCCGGAGAGTAATTGCGTCGGCGTATAGAAGAACAAGATGTTGCTGCGCAAAGCGGTGAGCCCCAAGGCCGCCGCGGCGGAGACGCCCGCCAAGATCAGGGTGATCGCGATGATCCTGCGTCGGCGCGGTGTCATGTCTAATCCCCGCCGGTTTTATCGAGCGCGGCGGGCGGTGCGGATGCCGAGCGCCGT
>JBIMKC010000129.1:4455-6813 GCA_043673925.1 Chromatiales bacterium
ACTCACATAATAGCCGAAGAAGGCGAGCGCCATGACGAGCAAGGGCGCGAGCATGGAACCATGGATCGCGGGCGCGCCGAAGCGCGTGAGCGTCGGCGCTTGGTGCAAGGTGTGCCACCACTCCACGGAATAGTGAATGATCGGCAGATCGACGGCGCCCACGAGCGCCAGCACCGCGGCGGCCCGGGTCGCGGTCCTGCGATCCTCGATGGCCTGCTCCAAGGCCATATAGCCGAGGTATAAGAACAACAGCAATAATTCCGAGGTAAGCCGCGCATCCCAAACCCACCACGTGCCCCACATGGGCTTGCCCCACAGCGAACCGGTCATCAACGCCAAGGCGGTAAAGGCCGCTCCGATGGGTGCGCTGGCGGAAGCCACGACCTCGGCGATCTTGATACGCCAGACCAAGGCCACGGCCCCGGCGCCGGCCATAACCGCATAAACGAAGAGCGACATCCACGCGCTCGGGACATGCACGAACATGATCCGGTAGCTGTCGCCTTGCTGATAATCCGGCGGAGCGATGAGGAGGCCCCAATAGAGACCCGTGAGCATACATAAGCCGGTGGCCCAGGCCACGGGCCGCAGCCAACGGCCGGACCAGAGGTAGAAGTTTTTCGGAGCGAGTAATTGATGCATGGATCAGTTAGCGCGGATCCGCAGCGCGGCGGCCGCGGCCAGCGGCGCCAGCGTGATGGCGAGCATCAGCAGGGCGCCCAGCATATAAAGTTGCGGCCCCCAGGCTAAGCCGCGGTTCGCGGCGGCGGTCGCACCGGTCGCGAAAATCAAGATTGGCACATAGAGGGGTAAGAGTAGCAGCGTCGCCAGGATCCCGGCCGCGCGCAAACCCGCCGTCAGCGCCACCCCAATCGCGCCCATGAGACTAAGCGCGGGCGTGCCGAGTATCAGCGTCAGCAACAACACGCCGAGCGTGTACCAAGCGATCCCGAATTGCAGTCCCAAGATCGGCGCGAGTAGCAATAAAGGCAAGCCGGCCGTCAGCCAATGCGAAAGTATCTTGGCCATCACCAGGAGCGTCAGCGGATGCGGGCTCAGCAACAACTGTTCGAGACTCCCATCCTCGAGGTCCGAGCGAAAGACGGCTTCGAGGGACAGGAGCGTCGCGAGCAAGGCCGCGATCCAGATCACGCCGGGGCCCACGGACTGGAGCATTTGCGGTTCCGGCCCCAGGCCGAGCGGAAAAATGAGCGCGATCACAAAAAAGAACAGAACGGGATTGGCGGCCTCGGCGCGGTGCCGCCAGAACAAGAGCAAATCGCGCTTGACGATCCAGGCGCAAGCGTGCGCTAGTCCCCGTTCCATTCCCGCTGATCCTCTAGGTGCAAAGCGCGGCTGATTGTGATGTCGGTGGAGTGATGGCTCGTGAAGATGACCAGCCCGCCGCGCGCGGCGTGCTCTTCCAGCATCGAGGCCACCGTTTTTATAGCAGTTTTATCCAAGGCGGTAAAGGGTTCGTCCAGAAGCCACAGGCAGGCTTGGTTGACCAGCAAGCGCGCCAAGGCCAGGCGCCGGCGCTGGCCCGCGGACAGCCGGTGGGTTAGCGTATCCGCGAGATCGCCAAGACCCAAACGCTGCAAGGCCGCGTTGATGGGGATCCCGTCCCCGTGCAAGGCGGAAGCGAGCGTGAGGTTTTCCGCGACGCTCAAACTGCCCTTCACGCCATCGGCGTGGCCAACGTAGATGAGATCTCGCAGATAAGCACAACGGACCTTCTCCAGAGTTTGGCCGCGCCAATTGAGCGTCCCGGATTCCGGTTGCGTCAGACCGGCGATCATCCGCATTAGCGTGGTTTTGCCGGCGCCGTTGGCGCCCGTGATCTGCAATATTTCCCCGCGCGCAAGCGTAAAGGAGATCCCGGTGAGAAGCAGGCGATCCCCGCGGCGGCAACACAGATCGCGGGCTTCAAGCGTGGGCGAAGCTGCATAGGGCATCGTGGATGCGCGTTCGATCGTGGAGAGCGTGGATGTCATTCGATGGTGTAGGATCGTGTATACGGGCGCCGCCGATTCGATAAGCTTCCTATTGGCTCAAACGCTATAATACTTCAAGGTTGAACCTAGAGCTTGGGCACGTCCGGGAGCGCGGGTTGCAGAACAGGTATCGCAGGGCAGGCGGCGGGGTAGCATCGATCGTAAGTAGGCTCCGGCGCTTCGGCGCCCGCCTGCTTAAACGGGGTGAACGCGAGGATCCGGCGAATGGTGAAGCGGCCGCCCACCGCATCCGGCACGAACGCCTGCTGGAACAGCAGGCCGCTCTGACGGCCCTCACCAAAGGCCAGGTCTTCCAGAGTGAGGACCTGGGGCAAGCGTTTCGATTACTGACCGAGACCGCCGC
>JBIMKC010000130.1:0-6723 GCA_043673925.1 Chromatiales bacterium
ATCATTCATTGCCGCTCGATCAACATCGCGCCTCCTTGACCGCCGCCGATGCAAAGGGCGGCCACGCCACGGATGGCTTGGTTACGCTCAAGGACGCGCAGTAGATGCAAAACGATGCGGGCGCCGCTCGTGCCGACGGGATGACCCATGCTGATCCCGCCGCCGTCCACGTTCAGGCGATCGCGCGGGACCACCCCCATCGGTTGATCCAGGCCCAACTGCTCGCGGCAATACGTTTCATCGTTCCAGGCCGCGAGGCAGGCGAGGATCTGGGCCGCGAAGGCCTCGTTGATTTCCCAGAATTCAATATCGGCGAGGCTCAAGTCGTGGCGCTTCAATAGCGGTGTCGCGGCGTGGACGGGGCCCAGCCCCATCTGGCTCGGATCGAGCCCGGCCCATTCACTGTCGATGATCCGCCCGAGCACGGGAAGCTTGTGACGCTCGACAGCGCTCTCGCTCGCCAGGATCACGCAGGCCGCCCCATCGGTCACCTGCGCGCTGTTGCCGGCGGTCACCTTGCCGAAGTCTCGATCAAAGGCGGGTTTTAAGCGTGCGAGCTGCTCCAAGGTCGTATCCGGCCGCACGCCTTCGTCATGATCGTAGTAATTGCCCTGCCAATCGTAGAGGGTTTCGATCTCTTTCAGCTTCCTCTCGCGCTGCGCTTGGGCGAGGCGTTGATGGCTTTCGAGCGCATAGGCGTCGATGGTCTCACGGCTCAGCCCAAAGCGGTGCGCCACGATCTCGGCGGTCTGTCCCATCGACAAGCCGACCACGGGATCCGTCAAGCCTCGCAGCAGGCCGATGATGGGCTGCAAGTAACCCAAGCGTAGCTGCGTCAGTGCCTTGAACCGCTGTGCCAAGTTGCGCGCCTGGCTCCATTGCCCGAGCCAGGCCACCATCGCATTGCCAAACAGCACCGGAGCATGGCTCATGGCTTCGGTGCCGCCCGCGAGCACCAGTTCGGCGTTTCCCGAGGCGATGTCGCGCGCGGCGCTGTCGATGGCTTGCATCCCTGATCCGCAATTGCGCTGCACCGTCCACGCGGGGGTCGCATCGCCGCAGCCGAGACGCAGAGCGATGACGCGGGCGATATTGGCCTCATCGGGACCCGGCATGATGCAACCGAAGATGACCTCGTCGAAGTCCGCCGGCGCGAAGGGCTGGCGCGCGAGCAGCGGCCGGGCGGCGTTGAGCGCAAGCTCGGTGGCGGTGAACGGTCCCGGCTTAGCGCGTGCTTTGAGAAAAGGTGTGCGGCTCCCGTCGATGATGAACACCGGCCGCCCAGGTATGGGTGTTTTGGTGATGGTCATAGCTACCTCTTACGGGGCACTCAACCGCTTTCCGCGGTAGTTGGGTCGATCACCGACGCCACCTCCGAGATCCGGTTCGCGGGGAAGCCACCTTGGCGGGCATGTTCCCGCACCATCTCCTCGTTAGGCGCGATATAGACACAATAGACCTTGTCGACCGTCACGTAGCTCTGAACCCATTGAATTTGAGGTCCAAGCCCGTTTAAGACAGCGCGGGATTTCTGCGAGATCGCTTGCAACTCCTGCGCTGAAAGTTTACCCGCGCCGGGGATCTCGCGTTCAATGAGGTATTTAGGCATGGTGAGTCTCCGTTATTTTGAACTTTCGAGAATATTTTAACCGTCAATGGCCGGCCCTACCTACCCGCGTCATGTTCGCCGCGTCCGCAGCCCCGGATTCAACGCCTCCCGCAGTCCCTCTCCCACCAGGTTAAAGGCCAAAACCACGATGAGGATAGCGAACCCGGGGGTGAAAAAAAGCCACGGCGCATCGAAAATGAAATCCTTGCCGTCAGCCAGGATATTCCCCCAGGTGGCGTAGGGCGGCTGTACCCCGAAGCCGAGAAAGCTCAGCGCCGACTCGGTCAAGATCGCCGAGGCCACGTCAATGGTGGCCGACACCAGCACCGGCGCCATCGCGTTCGGGAGCATGTGCCGGAACATGATGCGGATCTCGGGTACGCCCAGCGCTTGGGCCGCCACCACGAAGTCACGCTCGCGCAGGGACAGAAACTCGGCCCGAACGAAGCGGGCCGTGCCGGTCCAGCTCGTCAGCCCAATGACGATCATGATGTTGTAGATGCTCGGCGGCAAGAGCGCGACCACGGTGAGAATGAGGAAAAAGGTCGGGAAGCACATCATGGTATCGGTAAACCGCATGATCAAGGTGTCCACCGTGATGATGCCGAGCCGCAGGTTTCCGTAAAACCCGGCGAGCGCCCCGAGCGCGGTGCCGATGAACACCGAAATCCCCACGGCGACGAAACCGATTGAGAGCGACACAAAGGAGCCTTGCAACATCCGCGCGAACACATCGCGGCCGAGCTCGTCGGTGCCGAGCAGATAGCGGCCGAGTACGGGTATATCCCGTGCGGGGATCATGCCTAAAGCAGCCTCGGAGAATGGAGGTTTAAATTTATCCGGCAAGCGAATCGTTTCCGTGTCGAACACCACCCACCACTCGGTCAACACCTTGCCGGCGATCGCCAACCCGAGCAGGATCAGGAGGACGACGGCGCCGGCCGCGGCCAGCCGGTTTAGCCAAAACGTGGGCCAGAACGCCGGGGCTTCACCGGCCAGATCCGGCGCTAGAGCCTCGCCGGCCATGGTTTGCGGTTGCGCGGTGCTCACGGTTACTCGATCTGAATGCGCGGATCGGCGAACAGGTACAAGATGTCCGCGAGGAAGGTGCCGACGAGGGTCAGCACCGCGGCGATGAAGTTCAGCGTCAAGATCACCGGGAAATCGCGCGCCAATATGGCTTCATAACCCAGGCGGCCGATGCCCGGCCAGGCGAAGATCTGCTCGAAGATCACCGAGCCGCCGATGAGACCCGGCACCAGAAAACCGAACATGGTGACGAAGGGCAAGAGCGCATTGCGCAACGCATGGCGGTAGATGACGATGTCCTCGGGCAGCCCCTTGGCGCGCGCGGTGCGCACATAATCTTGGCCGATGACCTCCAGCATTTGCGAGCGCACGTAACGCGAAAGGATCGCGATGCCCATCACGGCCGACATCAGCGCCGGGATGGCCAGATGCCAGAGGCGATCCATCCATTGGAACACGGGCACGGCCTCGTCCATCCCGAAGGTGCTCATCCCAATGACCGGTACGTCGAGCGTATCGACGATGCCGAGGATCACCAGATAGGAGAGAAAAAATCCGGGTATGGAAATCAGCGTATAGGACAGAAAGGTCGTCGAGCGGTCGAAAGGAGAGTCCCTGTGGACCGCGGCGTGGATCCCGATCGGAAACGACAAGCCCCAGACAATCAATGTAGTTAGCAGAAACAAGGGCATGGAGTTCAAGAGACGCTGGCCTATCTTCGGCAACACCGGCTGGCTGTCCTTAAACGACTTCAAATCACCGGAAGCGAGATCCCGTAACCAGTAGATATACTGCAGATAGAGCGGATCGTCGAGATGAAACGCGGCCCGGATGCGCGCGATGTCCTCGGGTTTCATGCGCGGGTTCGAGGGGTCCACTTCGCTCGGCTCGCCGGGCGCGAGATGCACCACGGAATGCGCGAGGATCGAGACGAAGACGAGCAGAATGAGACGCTGCCAGACGTTGCGCAGGATATAGGCCCACATGGCTTATCGTTCTTGAAATACTAAAACTCCGGAGAAAACGCCAATTTACGCCACTTGTTGAAATAATAGGAAATCGTTCCGCCCTTGGTCGGATAGATCTTTACATACCGTTCCTGGTCCTTTGCGTCGCGCTCGACGATGACGATCTTCTTGTCCAGCACCCGGGTGGCGCGCGGTGTATAGAGAAAATTATAAGGTTGATCCTCGTAGATGATGCGGTGCAGCCGGTGGGCAAGCGTGCGTTGCCGCTCGGGATCGTATTCCTGGCGAATGCGGATGATCAGCCGATCGGCCTCGGGATTGTTATAGGCCACGAAGTTAAGCTGTTTCGGTCCGGACTGGCTGGAATGAAATATCTGGTATAGATCCGGGTCGAGCGGCGGAGTGGTCCACCCCAAGACCACCGCGTCGAACGCGCCTTTGTCCACGAAATCCTCCAAGAACACCGCCCATTCGAAATACTGAGTGTTGCATTTGATGCCGATTCTCTTCCAGGCATTCTGGGCGATGGTCATGATATTCTTGCGCGCGGGATTGCCGCTGTTGGTGATCAAATTAAACTCGAAAATGGTCCCGTCTTTCTGCAGCCATCCTTCGGCGTTCTTGCGCCAACCGGCCTCTTCCAGCAGCCGCGATGCGGCCGCGGGATCGTAAGGCAGGGGCCGCACCGCGGGATCGTACCAAGCGGTCTCCTTGGGAAAGGGACCGGTGGTGCGCTCGCCTTCGCCATATAAGAGGTAGCGGATAATTTCGTCCACGTCGATGGCCATGCCGAGCGCCCGGCGCACCCGCGGGTCCGCGAACAGCGGCTTCCGCAGGTTGTACCCGATGTAGCTATAGCTCAAGGCGAGGCTCGAAAACGACTGATAGCTGTCGTCCTTTAGATACCGGGCTACTTGATGGGGCATGGCCCCGTAGTAGTCGACGGCGCCGGTGCGAAACTCCACCTCCTGGGTTAAGGGGTCGGGAATGATGCGCAAATAGTAGTCTTCGAACTCGGGGCGGCCCTCCCAGTAATCGTCGTTGCGTTCGAGGTGGATAAATTCATCGCCTCGCCACTCAACAAATTTAAAGGGACCGGACCCGACCGGATACCGATTGAAGCGGCTCTCACGCATGCCGAAGGCCGCGCGCGCCGCCGCGGACAGGTTTTCCGTTTCCGCCTTAAGCGCCTCTTCGCTCAAAAGATGCTGGGGCAGGATCCCCATCGTCCAGGCGTTGATCGCCGGGGAATGCAGCCGTTTGTACGTGATCTTCACGCTATGGGGATCGGGGATCTCGATCGACTTGATCGGCTCGAAGTCGGAAACGCGCGGGGAGAGATTCTTGGGATTCATGATGGCATCGTAGGTAAATTTCACATCCCGCGCGGTCACCTCCGTTCCATCGTGGAACCGGACACCGCGGCGGAGGCGGAACAAGATCACCGGGTTATGCTCCGCGATCGGAAGCAGTTCCGCCAGATGGGCCCGGAGTCGATCCGCGGCGCCGGGCTCCTCGGCATCTACGTGCCGTTCGTAGGGAAACCCATCAAGGTAACGCGATCCCAAGATGGGCTCGAGGCGAGTAAAAAAATCCTGGTCCACCCGGCTTAGCGAAAACCAGAGGCGCTCCGGAACCCGCACCTTAACACGTATTTCCGCGGGTTTGCCCTCGGCTGGCGGCGTCACTACGGTCTCTGCGCGCGTTTCAGGATGCAACACGTCGATAGCCAGTAATAATCCTTTCAAGCCACTTCGGCCGCTGCGATCGCGCGCGTCGAGGATACGCTTTTTAAGCTCGGCGGCGGAAACCGGCGTTCCATCCGGCAAGCGCTTACCCGGACGCACGATTAAATACGCTTGTTCCGTGATCGCCCAGTCCGTGGCCAAACGGCCTCGGAGCCTGAGATCTTCATCCGCCCCCAACAGACCCTCGAACACATAGTCGGTAATGCCGCTGCTGACGGTGTCCGCATTGAGGATCGGGTTTAGGATCTTGGCATCGGCGGCCGAGGCTTCGATATACTTAAGCAAACGCTTGGGATTGCCGACGGATTGCTGATCATAGCTCGGCACCCAGAAATAGGCCTGTAGGAGCGCCACGAGCAGCACCGAGGGAACGGCCAGGAACCAGCGTCTTAACGCCATCGGCTAACCTTCGCGGAGTCGCGCACTCCGGGTAATCAACGGCGTAGCTCGAAGACCATGGCTTGTATATGATAGCGCTAGGTGCGCATGAGCGTGTAACGGCCGTAAAGAGCCATCAAGCTTAGGGGAATGTTCAATGGGCTTTCTTGACGGAAAACGGGCCTTGATCGTGGGCGTCGCCAGCAACCGTTCGATTGCCTGGGGGATCGCCAAGGCCATGCGACGCGAGGGCGCGGAGCTTGCGTTCACGTTTCAGAACGAGCGCCTGAAAGAACGCGTCGAGGAACTCGCCGCCGAATTGGGTTCCACCATCACCGTCGCGTGCGACGTCGCCAGCGACGCCGAGATCCAAGCGCTGTTCGACCATTTGGATGACTATTGGGATCATCTCGATATTCTGGTGCACGCGGTCGCCTTCGCGCCGCGGGAGCAGCTTGAAGGCCACTACCTCGACACCGTCACTCGCGACGGTTTCCGCATCGCGCACGAGGTAAGCTCGTATAGTTTTTCCGCGCTTGCCAACGGGGCGCGGGGGATGATGAACGGCCGACAAGGATCTCTCTTAACCCTGACCTATCTCGGCGCCATCCGCGCCATGCCTAATTACAACGTCATGGGGATCGCCAAGGCGAGCCTCGAGGCGAACGTAAGATACATGGCGCACAGCCTCGGCCCCGAGGGGATCCGTGTCAACGCGATTTCCGCGGGCCCCATCAGGACCCTTGCCGCCGCGGGCATCACGGGATTCCGTAGGTTCCTCGATCATGTCGAGAAGACCGCGCCTCTGCGGCGCAATATTACGATCGACGAGGTTGGCAACGTTGCCGCGTTTCTGTGTTCGGATCTCGCCTCAGCAATCACTGGCGAGATCACGTACGTCGATGGCGGTTTCAATATCGTCGGAATGGGGAACGTCTGAGAGCTTGTGAATAAATCTACTGCGCAGCCCGCCCGCATCGTTGCGCGGTGC
>JBIMKC010000131.1:0-6598 GCA_043673925.1 Chromatiales bacterium
GGGCCGTTAAACACAACGTAGAGCATACCGCCCATAATTGCCAGGTTTTTCTGGAGACGCCAACCGGCCCGAAACTTGGCGCCTCGGGCCAATGACCGGCCCGAAAATTCCCCGATCGTGGGCCCGCGTGTTTGACAGCTAACAGGTTCAGTCGTATCTTCCCTTTTGAAGAAAGAGGCCTTTTAAAATCCCTATTCCCGGCCGAGGTGCGGGCGCACGAGGCGCTGTGAAGCGGATCGGGATCGAGCGCATCGGGCGCAGCCGGCACCAGCTGGCGATGACGTTCTCCGCCGACGGGTTGCGGTTTTCGACGAGCTATTGGTGGCAGGACGTCGATCTCGATCTCTTGGCCCGCCGGCACGGCGACGCGCTCGTCGACAAGCTTTGCTTCCACATCGCCGCTTTCGAGCTGAACAAGCTGGTGAGCCTGCGACCGGAGGTGGTCGATCTCGGCCCGTGGGCGCGCTTTCACACGCGCGCTTTCGAGGCGCTCTGGCGCACAGTCGTCCACAAGGTGTGGGCGCAGTGGCGCTGGGAGCATGACTGGCACGACTACAACGGCCCGGCGTTTGCCAGCGCGCCGGTCGACGCCGCGCCGGCGCGCACGACCGTCGAGCGCGGTCCCGTCGAGCTGCTCGCGTTTTGCGGCGGAGGCAAGGACAGCCTGGTGGCGATGAAGCTGCTCGAGCGGGCCGGCCTGCCGTTCGCATCCTTCGCCTACGCGCACTCGATCTACGGCGCTCAGATGCCCCAGCACGCGCTCCTCGACGGGTTGCTCGATCACGGCGCGCCGGTGCACCGCCACCGGCAGTGGATCCACGACGACTTCCTCGATTCGCCGGTGCTGACGCTTCACCCGGAGCTCCGGGTCGGGCGGCTCACCGCGGCGGAGACGCCGAGCTCGATCTTCGCCGTCCTGCCGCTCGTGCTCGCGCACGGCTACCGGTACATCGTGCTCGCGCACGAGCGCAGCGCCAACGTCGGCAACCTCGTCTGGGACAAGACCGGCGAGGATGTGAACCATCAATGGGGCAAGTCGCGCGAGGCGGAGCGACTGATCAATGCGTACCTTCAGGCCGAGCTGCTCGACGGCATGAGCTACTTCTCCCTGCTGCAGCCGATCCACGACCTGGTGATCCTCCATCTCCTCTCGCGCGACCTCGACGCGGTGCCAGCGACGCATTCCTGCAACGTGAAGAAGCCGTGGTGCGGACGCTGCGCCAAGTGCGCCTACGTGTGGCTCGGCTACCAGGCGTTCCTGCCGCGCGCGCTCGTGGATCCGATGTTCGGCGGGATCAATCTCTTCGACCTCGACGAGAACCAGCGCTGGTACCGGGAGATGTTGGGTCTCGCCGAGCACACGCCCTTCGAATGCATCGGGCAGGTGGACGAGACGCGATGGGCGTTCGCCCGCTGTCGCGATCTGGGCCTCGGCGGGCGCGCGATGGCGATGTATGCGTCCGATGTCGCATCGGTCGATCGCGCGGCCGTGGCGGCGCGCTACTGTACCGTCGATGAGACGGCGCCGCTGCCACCCGCGCTGGCGGCTCGGATCCTGCCCGTGCTAAGGGAGGCAGCGGCCGAGGCCCATGCGCTCGTCAGCCGGCCGCGTGGTCATAGGCCGCTTCGTGGACGGACCGCTCCTTGCGCAGATTGACGCCGATCAGCAGCCGGTCGCGGCCCGTACGCGCATGTACCGATCCCACAGCATGAGCCACGATCATATCTAGCCTTCCGGCCGGAGGCGCAACCCCTCGGGAACGATCCAGCGCTCCAGCAGCTCGAACCCCGCCTGCACCAGCAGCGCCAGCGCCGCCGCGGGGATCGCGCCCTGCAGGATAAGCCCGAGATCGGCGAGGCGGATGCCGGTGAGGATCGGCTCGCCGTAGCCGCCGGCGCCGATGATCGCGCCGAGCGTCGCGGTGCCGACGTTGATCACCGCCGAGGTCTTGATCCCCGCCAGGATAGCGCGCGACGCCATCGGCAGCTCAATGAGGCGCAGCCGCGCGGCCGGCGCGAGCCCGAGCGCCTCCGCCGACTCGCGCACCGACGGAGGAATGTCGGTGAGACCCGTGCAGGTGTTGCGCACGATGGGCAAGAGGCCGTAGAGGAAGAGCGCCACCAGCGCCGGTGGGGCGCCGATGCCGAAGAGGGGGAGCATGAGGACGAGCAGCGCCAGCGACGGAATGGTCTGCAGGATGCCGGCCGCGGCGAGCACGATTTGCCCGAGCCGGGGATGCCGCGCCGCCCACACGCCGAGCGGGACGGACACCAGGATCGCCGCCAGGAGCGACGGCCCGACGAGCAGCAGGTGCTCGACGGTGCGGCGACCGAGCGCGCGCAGGGCCGATTCGGAGCGCGCCTGGCCGGCGACGCCCAGGCCAGCGAGGAAGCTCGCGGCGGCCTCGGTCTCGCCCTGGCCGCCGAGCTTCACTCGCGCGTTGAGCTCGGCCATGCGCGCGGCGTCGATGCGGCCTTCCAGGCGCAACAGCGTGGCCGACAGCGCGGGCGGCAGGTCGGCGCGCAAGAGGAGCACGGCCTGATAGTCGCGGAACTGGTGGCGATCGTCGACCAGCACGCGCAGGCCGTAGTGGCTGATCTCGGCATCGGTCGAATAGAGATCGGTCACGTCGATCGCACCCGAGGCCAGGCCGCGGTAAGCCAGGTCGTGATCGAGCCCACGGAGGTCCGACTGCGGCAGCGCGTACCGCGCGCGCAGGCTGGGCCAGCCGTCGTGGCGGCGCAGGAACTCCTCGGAGAAGCCGAGCCGCAGCGATGGGTGGGCCGCGAGGTCGGAGATCGTCCGCACGCTCAGCTCGGCCGCGCGTGCCTCGCGCATGCCGAGCGCGTAGGTGTTGTTGAAACCGAGCGGTCGACTCATCCGCACGTCGCGCTCGGCCAGGGCCCGGCGCAGACCCTCTTCACCGTCGAGCGCGCTGCCGGCGAGGATCTCCTCGACGAGCGTCCCCGTGTACTCGACGTACACGTCGCACTCGCCGGCGAGGAGTGCGCCCCACACCACCTGCGTGCCGCCGAGCTGTGCGCGATGGCGCGTCGCGACGCCGGTCGAGCGCGCGAGCTGTGTCACCATCTCGCCCAGGATCACCGACTCGGTGAACTTCTTCGAGCAGACCGTCACCTCCGCGTGCGCCGGGGCAGCGGCGAGGAGCGCCAGCGCTACGAGCGCGCGCGTCAACGCAATCCCTCGAGCGGGCTGCGCTGTGCGTTGACGAAGCGGGTGACGAATGGGTCGGCCGGTGCGCGCACCAGCTCTTCAAGCGTGCCGCGCTGCGCGATCGCCCCGTCGCGCATGAGCACGAGCACGTCGCCGAGAAACCCCGCCTCGCCGAGATCGTGCGTCACCAGCACCACCGTCTTGCCGAGCGCGCGAAAGATGCGCCGGAGATCGCCCTGCAGCTCGGAGCGGATCATCGGGTCGAGAGCCCCGAGCGGCTCGTCGAGGAGCAGCACGTCGGGATCGAGCATGAGCGCGCGCATGAGGCTCACGCGCTGGCATTGCCCGCCCGAGAGCTGGGCCGGATAGCGCTCGAGCGTGCCGGCCGGCAGTTGCACCAGCTCGGTCAGCTCCGAAAGCCGCGCGTCGATCCGCGAGGGGTCCCAGCGGACGTGGCGCGCCATAAGCTCCACGTTGCCGCGCGCGGTGAGGTGCGGGAACAGGCCGCCGTCCTGCACCACATAGCCGAGCCGCTGCCGCAGCGACGGCGAGGGCACGAGGGGCGCGCCGTCGACGCGCACCTCGCCCGCGTCGGGGTGGATGAGCCCGAGCAGCAGCCGCAGCACCGTCGATTTGCCGCAGCCGCTCGGTCCGATGAGCACCGTGGTGCGGCCGCGCACGATGACGAGATCGATAGGTCGCAGTGCCTCGACGGCGCCGTAGCGCTTATGGACCCCGCGGAGTTCCAGCATCGTAGGGTTTTAGCCATTTCGCGAGCTTGCCGGAAAGTTCTGGAAATGCAAAACTGCGCTTATCGTAACGGCGAGGGCGCATGTTGTGGAGCGAAATCCTGCCCGTGCTCAGGCTCGCGGGGTGGTTGCCGCCGGGCCTGGGTTGGGTGCTGGAGCTTGAGCTTCCTGCCGTGGCGGGAGGTGAGACGCCAGATCGGCCAGCCCGGCGATGTGGACCGTCCGGTGGGCGGGGATCTCGATGCCGCGCTCGTCAAAGACCTTCTTCATGCGGCGGTTGAACTCGCGGCCGATGCGCCACTGGCCCGGTCTGGTCGTCAGCCGGGCCCGGATCACGACCGCTGACTCGTCGAAGCGTTCAAGGCCAAAGATCTCGATGGGCTCGAGGATGTCCCTCCCGAACTCCGGATCCCGGCGCAAGCCCTCGCCGATCTCCTTGAGAGTCTCGAGGACCCTGTCGACATCCTCACGGTAGGCGACGGCCGCCTCGATCATCCAGCGGCTGAAGTCCCTGGACATGTTGGTGATGGTGGTGACGGAGCTGTACGGAATGGTATGGATACTGCCGTTGCCATCCCGGAGCCGGATGGTGCGGATGTTGATGGCTTCCACCTGTCCCTTGGTATTGTTCACGTCAACATCATCGCCCACCGCGATGCTGTCCTCAAGGAGCATGAAGACGCCCGTGATGATGTCCTTCACGAGCGTCTGGGCGCCAAAGCCGATGGCGAGGCCGAGAACTCCCATGCCGGCGAGGATGGGGCCAGTGTTCACGCCCGCATTGCTCAGGATCATGATCGCCGCGATGATGATCACCACGGCGCGGATCGCCTGCCGGGCCAGGGGCACGAGCGTGCGCACCTTGGCGGAGGCTTTCCCCGTCCGTTCCCGCGCTTCAATGTAGCGCTGGCTGAACACCGTCGCAATGTCAATCGTCGCGGCGGCAAGCAGGATCACGATCAAGATGCCGACGACGCTCGAGAGGATGTTCTGGGCGGCGTCCGAGCCAAGGGCTTCGAGTGCCGAGACGCCCCACGCCTCCAGGGAGAGGCACGCGGCGAGGAAGACGGCCGCCGAGTCGAGCACCAGCTTGAAGCCCCGGCTGTACTGAGGAACGCGCGCCGCGATCTCCGGGTAGGGCGAGAGCAGCCATCCGGTCTTTACCTGGAGAGCGCCGGAGAACCTGCTCGTGAGCGAGATGAAAAGGGAGGCGAGCGCGATGGCGAGAAGTGTCTTGGCGGTGGCGCTCAGGATGAAGCCGCCCTGGACCCCTGAGGCCCAGACCATGTAGAGCCCGACCATGTAGATGATCGCCCCGAGCCACCACAGGCCCAAGACGGTGACGAGGACGGAGCGCCAGGAGCTTGCGCCCGCCGGCCGCGGAGACGTCTCGGCCCCGGTCGAGAGCGATGCGAGCTGCTCTCGCACGTGCCCGCGCTCCTTGAGGACAAGGACGACGCCGCCAGCCAGGAGGACGAGGCCGTATACGCTCCTCAAGGGCGTGAGCAGGGCATCCTCGGTCCCCAGGTTCTTGAGCGCCCAGATAAGGAAGTAGCCGTAAACCCCCAGTGACGCAAGCCGGTTGAGAGATGCCGAGAGCGCACTGGCACTCTCGTCACTCATGGGCAGGAACCGAAGCCAAGGAGCGCGCGATGCCAGGACAAGTTCAATCAAGACGCCAACGATCTGCTTGAAGACGACGGCCCAGAGGATGGCCAGTGTGATGGTTTTCGCTTCCGCGGGAGGGCCAACGACGGTGAGGGTGGCAAGCGACGCACCGATGAGGACGACCGGCGGAATGAGGTTGAGCGCGGCCAGGGCCAGGAGTCGCCAGAGGCGAGAAAGGACCGGCAGCGCGCCAACCGCCGGTCCTTGACCAAGCCCCGAGCGCGGGCGGCGAAGGAGCATCCAGGCAAGGATCGCGGTGAACGCCGCGCCGAAGACGATTCCGCCCACGGCTGCGGCCCCGAAGAGGAAGCTCTTGCGAGCCTCGGGCTCGTACAGGCGCCTCCAGAGAACGCGCGATCGCTCCGGCAGCTTGCTCACCTGTTCCAGAAGCTGGATGGCAGTTTCCCTCATCTGACCGGAGAGCTCACCGAAGAAGCTCACCAGGCCGCCGATGAGGCCTTCCTGTTCTTCCTCCTTGGTTGCGGCTTCCTGCTGGCTGCGCACCGCGAGCAGGGTCTTCAACTCCGCGAGGAGCCGAGCTCGGCGCTCGGGATCCTCGATGGTGGCGACAAGGTCCTCAAGGGCTTTGGAAGAGACATCTTCCCGCGCCGCGACTGGCGAGGACGGAGCGGGCCCCGGCTGCGCGGGCTGCGCCTCCGCCGCCGGCTTTGATTGCGGCTCCTGTGGCGGGGGAACCTTTTCCTGGCTGACCGCCGGACTGGTAAGCGCGCAGAAGATTCCGAAAAGAATCAAGCGTCGCGTAGGCTTCAGCATGGGTGGGTCACTTTACCCAGGGGGGAAGTACAGCCACGAGAATGCCGAGGGCGAGAAAAGCTGAGAGCAGTCGGTTCATGTGGGATTCCGCGCAAGCAAAGGAAGTCGATTCAATGGACGTTGACAAGACTTTCCAGCATGCGTCCGTGAGTTATCTCGCACCTCTCGGACGAGGTCTACGCGGCCCTAGCCCGGTGGAACAGCCGTCGAGGAACACCAGCGTGGCCACCAG
>JBIMKC010000132.1:0-6585 GCA_043673925.1 Chromatiales bacterium
GAGCTGCGTCAGCAACAAGATCGATAAAGTTTTGGAAGACATAAATCGCCTCTGAAAGTCGATAAGGGTCAGGCCAGGCCATAACCCACGGATTGCACACGCCCGTATACGAGGCGTGCAAGTTTTCAGAGGGATCTAAATCAGCAGGACGGTGGTGCGGCGAGAGGCGAGCGTGGGGTTGATCCCAGGCGGCGGCCGCGCCAGGGTGGGTACGGACGCAAGCTCAACGGGAAATGGGTGAGTCGTTACCGGTAAAGATAATGCCTTGGGGATGTCGATCGTTTTGAAGGCTGCCAGGCCCTGCGGCTCCTGTGGGTGGGTCTGGATGACGTGGTCTTCTTGATTATCCTGCCCCGTGATCGCGGCCAACACCTGGTCCAGGACATCGGGCTGACGTGGGCTGGGAAGGAACGGTTTCGGTTCGTGCTCGTCAGCGTGTCCTGGGTGGTGCAGGGTTAATCGGATGCCCTCATCGCTGTAATGGACGTAGATCTCATGGGCGTGACCTAGGATCATGAACAGGACCGGTGCCTGCCCGTTTCCCGCCCCCATCATGAGGTAGACCAGCAGACAGAAACGGGCACTCAGCTTCCGCTTAAGCATTTGCTTTGATGACGCATTACTCAATACACCGGCAAGTCCACCGTGGAAATAAGCTATAGTCAAACTGCCTACGGATTCAGGCAGTTAACTTGAGATTACCCATATTGGCAATCGCTGTCCAGGGCGCCGGGGCGAACACACAAGGAGCGATTATCTAGTCTCTCGCTCGATCCTTGATTTTGCCTCGCGCCCGCTATTTCTTTTTTCTGGGCTCGGGAGCAGCGGGCTTTTTTGCCGAAGTCACATCAAAAGGCGACGCTGGAAAGGCAGCCTTTTTCGATTGCTTAGGTTTCTTAGCTTCACGACTACTGCGTTTTTGACCTTTGGCCATTGAAGTTCTCCTGAATAGGACACGCAGTTAGACATCGCCTAGCTGCTATCCAATTCTCTGGTTGGAAATGTTGTTCCTTATCTGGTCAAGAAAAAAGATCCAAGATCATCGCGTAACACTGTACCATATCACTAGACGTTGCGGTTCATCATGAGGTGATGGTCGCGGCGAGCCGCAGGGGACCGGCCAGCACGAAGTCTACCGCCTCTAGGGTCGTGATGTGTTCGAGAACGACCTTGAGCACCGGAAACCGGCCGAGCAAGCCGACTGACCCGCTCGATGAAGGCCTCTTCCCGGTCGAAGACATCGACCTCGGGGTCCACCACCTCGCCGTGCACCGTTAGGCGCAGCGTGTCCGGAATTTCTGAGACTAAATTGGGAGGTATTCATTATGAATAATGATCAATTCAAAAATGAGTCCGTGTATGACCAAGATAGGATTGAGAGGCATGTGTGGCAGCTTGAGCGAACGACAGGGTTTACCCGTCGTCACCTCCTCAAGCTTATGGCCGCAGGGTTAGGGATCGCTGCGGCAGGAGGCATTATCCCGGCGACCCTGCGTCGGGCATGGGCTACACACTCGGGATCGGTCGTTAAGCCCACACCCTCAGACCTTTTCATTACGCTGGGCAGCAACCGGGAAATGCGCTGGGAGGCCATGCGGACACGAGGCTACGTAGTTCCTAACGAGCTTTTCTTCGTGCGCAATCACACCAGCACCCCCCATATTAATGTTGATACCTGGCGCTTAGGTGTTGAAGGCTCGGGGGTCTCGAATCCCATTGAGCTTAGTTATGATGATATCGTTTCGATGGGAGAGGAAGACTCCGAAACAAAATTCATCGAGTGTGCCGGAAATGGCCGCAGCTTCTTTGATACCCAGCAGGGCACGCCAGCATCAGGCACTCAATGGAAGCTCGGCGCCGTTGGCGTTGCCGAATGGACGGGTGTTCCTCTGAGGAAAGTACTTGAACTTGCTGGACTTAAGAGCACCGCGGTAGATGTAATGCCCGAGGGTCTAGACCCCGAGGTTACTGGACAGGGTCATGTGCGGCGGCCTATCCCTATTGAAAAGGCACTGGAAGACGATACGCTTCTGGTCTATGGCATGAATGGCCAACCCTTGCCAGAAGACCACGGATTCCCCGTCCGTCTCCTCGTGCCGGGCTGGGTTGGTATTGCCAATATCAAGTGGGTGGGTCGGATCGAGGTGTCGGAAGAGCCACTTTTCTCGCCTTGGAACACTACTTCCTACCGTCTCTTCGGCGATGCTTACGCTCCCGATTTTCCTGTCCTTACGCAGCAGGAAGTGAAGAGCGCCTTCGAGCTGCCTTTTCCGGCCGAACTGCTTGCTGGGTGGCATATTCTGACAGGGCGATCCTGGTCTGGTCACAGGAAAATCAAGCGCGTCGAGGTGAGCTTCGACGGAGGGACTAACTGGGTGCGTGCGCACCGCATAAGGCCAAATATTTCGAATGCCTGGGTACGCTGGGCCGTTAAGTGGTACGCATCGCCTGGCCAACATACTCTCAAAGCCAGGGCGACGGACAAGGAAGGCAACGTCCAGCCGGAAACTGTTCCTTTCAATGACCAGGGTTACTCTTTCTGGGCGGTTGTTAATCATCCGGTTACAGTGGTTTAGTGGAAATAACCAAGAACACTGGGCTATTTTGAGCGCCTAACACCTCGCTCCACCGGACGCGCCCGAAAGCGGCGCGCGCTTCTGCCCCCCCTGTTATCCTTTTCCGTACGACGGGGAAGGGATTTTTTCGGGCGCCCGGAGGCTATGGTACCTAAGCCCGTTGCGCGCGTATTGCAGGCGCTTCTTTCGGAGCGTGGCGCGCCAGCACCGGCGCTAAATGATTTCCGGTGTAGGAACTCGGGTCGGCCGCCAGCATCTCGGGCGTACCCACCGCGACGATCCGTCCGCCGCCCTCCCCGCCCTCCGGTCCGAGATCGATGATCCAATCCGCGGTCTTGATCACCTCCAGGTTGTGCTCAATGACCACCACCGTATTGCCACGATCGCGAAGCCGATGGAGCACGTGCAGTAACTGCTCGATGTCGTGGAAATGCAAACCGGTCGTGGGCTCGTCCAGGATGTACAGCGTGGCGCCGGTATCGCGCCGCGACAACTCGCGCGATAGCTTTAGGCGTTGGGCTTCCCCGCCCGACAGCGTGGTCGCGTTTTGGCCGAGCTTGAGGTAAGACACCCCGACCTCCATCAAGGTCTGGAGCTTGATCGCAATCGCCGGAACGGGGTCAAAGAAGGCCCGCGCCTCCTCCACCGTCATCTCGAGAACCTCGGCAATATTCTTGCCCTTGTACTTGACATCGAGCGTCTCGCGGTTATAACGCGAGCCCTTGCAGAGATCACACGCCACATAAACGTCGGGGAGAAAGTGCATCTCGACCTTGATCATGCCCTCGCCCTGACAGGCCTCGCAGCGCCCGCCCTTGACGTTGAAGCTGAAGCGGCCCGGCATATAGCCGCGCGAACGCGCTTCCTGCGTGGCGGAAAAAAGCTCGCGCACCGGAGCAAATAGACCGGTGTAGGTCGCTGGATTGGAACGCGGGGTGCGCCCGATGGGGCTTTGATCGATGTCGACGACCTTATCCAACCATTGGATCCCCTCGACCTCGGCATACGGCTTCGGCTCGATATGCGCCTGGTGCAAGCGCCGCGCCGCGATCGGATACAGAGTGTCGTTGATGAGCGTCGACTTCCCCGATCCGGACACGCCGGTCACACAGATCATGAGCCCCAAGGGAAACTCCACGTCTATCGATTTGAGATTGTTTCCCCGGGCCCCATAAAGGTATAACGCGGGTCTGCCATCGGCGGGAGTGCGGACGCGCGGCAAGGCGATCGCCCGCCGGCCGGAGAGATACTGGCCGGTCAGCGATTCCGTATGCTGCGCCACGGTCGCCGCCGGACCGGCGGCGACCACCCGGCCGCCGTGGATCCCGGCGCCCGGTCCCATGTCGAGCACGTGGTCCGCGGCCCAGATCGCTTCCTCATCGTGCTCGACCACGATCACTGTATTGCCGAGATCACGGAGGTGACAAAGCGTACTGAGGAGGCGCCGATTGTCGCGCGGGTGGAGACCGATCGATGGCTCGTCGATCACGTACATGACACCCACCAGGCCGGCGCCCAACTGGCTCGCAAGGCGGATCCGCTGCGCTTCCCCCCCGGAGAGCGAATCCGCGCTGCGATCGAGCGTAAGATAGTCGAGCCCGACATTAGCCAGAAAGCGAAGCCGGGCGCTGACTTCCTTCACAATCCTGGCCGCGATCTCGCCCTTGTAACCCTCGAGGCGGAGAGCCTCGCAAAATTCCCGCGCCTTCTCCACCGTCATCGCCGTGATTTCGGGCAAGCGCAAGCCGCCGACGAAGACCGAGCGCGCTTGGGTACCGAGGCGTGTGCCCTTACACGCGGGACAGGCCTTGGTGCTGATATACTTGCGCAACTCCTCGCGGACCAGGTTCGATTCGGTATCCCGGAAGCGCCGTTTAAAGTTCGGAATGACCCCTTCGAAGCGGTGGCGGCGCGTCCGTGTCGCACCCTCGCTGTCGGTATCGTGGAACGCGATCGCCTCGCTTCCTCCGCCCTCAAGAATGAGGTGTTGGATCGCTTCGGATAGGTCTTTGAACGGGGCATCGAGATCGAAGCCATAGTGCGCGGCCAAATCCGACATGAGCTGGAAATAATGCACATTGCGCCGATCCCATCCAGGGATCGCGCCGCCCGGCAAGCTCACCTCGGGGTGCCGCACGATCTGCGCGGGGTCGAAAAATTCGGCGATCCCGAGCCCGTCGCAATCGCGGCAGGCGCCGGCCGGATTATTGAAGGAGAACAGGCGCGGCTCGAGCTCCTCGATGCTGTAGGCGCAATGCGGGCAGGCAAAGCGCGCCGAAAACACCAGCTCGGGGCGTTCCGGATCGTCGATGAATGCGACCCGTGCGACGCCCCCGGAGACCTTGATCGCCGTCTCGAACGATTCGGCCAAACGCAGCTCGAGATCGGCCCGCACCTTGAACCTATCGACCACCGCCTCGATAGCGTGTTTTTTGTATAATGCCAGCGCCGGCGGCTCGTCGAGATCGATCAGGCGGCCGTCGACGCGGGCGCGCACGAATCCTTGCTTGCCGAGTGCGTCGAGGATGTCGCGGTGCTCGCCCTTGCGGCCCTGGACCACCGGCGCCAGCAGCATCAAGCGCGTGCCCTCGGGCTCGGCCACCACTTGATCCACCATCTGGCTGATGGTCTGCGCCGCGAGCACCGAACCATGCTCCGGGCAACGGGGTTCCCCGGCCCGCGCAAACAGCAGGCGCAGATAATCGTAGATCTCGGTGGTGGTCCCCACGGTCGAGCGCGGATTGTGCGAAGTGGATTTCTGTTCGATGGCGATGGCGGGTGAAAGGCCTTCGATCGAATCGACATCCGGCTTTTGCATCATGGATAAGAACTGGCGCGCGTAGGCGGATAGCGATTCGATATAACGCCGTTGACCCTCGGCATAGAGGGTATCGAAGGCCAAGGAAGATTTGCCCGAACCCGAGAGGCCCGTGATTACGGTGAGGGCGCCGCGCGGCAAGTCGATGTCGATGTTCTTTAGATTATGCGTCCGCGCGCCGCGGATGCGAATGGTTTCCATGAAGCGTTACGCTACCCAAGCAAAGATTTAAATTTTAAGGATGATCGTGGCGATGAGGCAAAACCGCATGGCGCCATCGGGCCCGAAATCAATTTTACTTCGCGGGCGGGGTATGAGCCCCGCCCTTGACCAAAGGGGAGAGTTGCACTACTCCCCTTTGGAAACCCCAATGCTAAAGTGCCCGCCGTGAACGGCGGGGTATTCAGAATGACCACAGTCGAATTGCGCGCGGCGGCTTCGCTCAGTGCGATCTATCTGCTTCGGATGTTCGGACTCTTCCTTATCGTACCGGTATTTTCCTTGTACGCCACCCGACTCGCGGGCGCAACCCCGCTGCTCGTCGGCCTCGCGCTAGGCGCCTACGGTCTAACCCAGGCCCTGTTTCAGATCCCGTTCGGAAGCCTCTCCGACCGGCTCGGGCGCAAGCCCGTCATCGCGGCGGGGCTGGTGTTATTCGCGATCGGCAGCGCTACCGCCGCCCTCTCCGATCACATCCTCGGCGTCATCCTGGGCCGCGGACTGCAAGGCACCGGAGCCATCTCCGCCGCGGTGATGGCCTTGGCGGCCGATCTCACCCGCGAGGAACAACGCACCAAGGTCATGGCTGTCATCGGCATCACCATCGGCCTCGCCTTCGCCAGCGCCTTCGTCATGGGGCCCGTGCTCGATGCGCGGGTAGGTTTGCAGGGTTTGTTTTGGATCTCGGCCGCCTTGGCGCTGGCTGCCCTCGCGGTCTTATTCCTCGCCGTGCCCGAGCCCGAGCGCAGCACGTTTCACCGCGAATGCGAGCCCCAATTGAGCCAACTTCGCACGACCCTAGCGCATCCCGAGCTACTGCGTCTCGACGCCGGCATCATGCTGTTGCATATGAGCTTGACGGCCAGCTTCGTCGCCCTGCCGATCGCTTTACACGACCATGCGAACCTCGCGAGCGCCGATCACTGGCAGGTGTACTTGCCCGCACTCCTGATCTCGCTCCTCGTCATGGCG
>JBIMKC010000133.1:0-6544 GCA_043673925.1 Chromatiales bacterium
CTAGCCGTTAACATGTCTGAAAGTAGGCCCGACATGATTGCAGGGCGTAACATATCATCTAGCCGCTGTAGTCCTTTGGCTGTTAGATGGGAGTTTACGTCATAGAAGAAATCGTATACATCCTGCATCGCCATTTGGAAATCCTGCAGACGAAGCTCATAGGGTGGTTTTGCATCCTTGTTGAACTTCGACGTATCAACCGTGTTTCGAATGATCGGCACAATATTCTTCTTAATCCTTATCGAGGTCGCTCAAAGCTTATCTGTCTTGATCCAGCAAGCGTAGGACGCGCTGCCTTTTAGCGCGCCCGGTTGAGCGAGTGGTAAGACGCGATGGTTTCTCCACCAGGCGACCCGTAGCGAACTTGTGCAGCACGCTCGCGATCAGCATCTGGTAGGGAACACCTTCCTCCAGGGCGCGCACCTGAATATCCATCAAATCGGGCGAGGACAGCCGTATGTTCACGCGCCGATCTTTAATGGAGGTGGCGCGCGCTGAATCGCGGTACTTCTTGAGCAGTGCTCTTGACGGAGAAATGGATCTGAGCTCGCCCTTCTCATAGGCGGTGAGGATATCCTCCTCGATAGTGTCATTTTTCTTCATTTAACCCTGACCTAATCGAGCGTGCGTTGGTAGAACTTCAGCCCCAACGCGATCACTGCGAGCATGAACGCGGCGAGCGGCCACACATTGGGCCAGAGATCGTACCAGCCTTGCCCCTTGAGCAATATCCCCCGCGCCAGCCGGAGGAAATGGGTCAGCGGCAGCGCTTCGCCGATCGTTTGCGCCCACCCCGGCATACCGCGGAACGGGAACATGAAGCCGGAAAGCAGGATCGAGGGCAGGAAAAAGAAGAAGGTCATTTGCATCGCCTGAAGCTGGTTCTTGGCGATGGAGGAGA
Organism: Chromatiales bacterium; assembly: GCA_043673925.1. GTDB lineage: Bacteria > Pseudomonadota > Gammaproteobacteria > JACCXJ01 > JACCXJ01 > USCg-Taylor. The sequence goes on from JBIMKC010000133.1 coordinate 902, forward strand.
AGGTGATGCCGAGCGTAAGATTGGCGGCGATGAAGATCAGGATCACCCCGTAGAGCAACGGCACGCTGCCCAGGAACGGCACCCGGAAGAGGTAGCGCGCGGCAAGCATGATGATGGTCGCTTGCACCAGCCCGATCATAATGTAGGGCACGAGCTTGCCGGTCATCACTTCGACCGGCAAGGCCGGTGTCGCGAGCAGGTTCTCCATGGTGCCGCGTTCCCGCTCCCGAGTCATGGCCAGCCCGGTCATGAGCACCATGGTCATGGTGAGGATCACGCCCATTAGCCCCGGGACTATGTTGTACTGGGTAATGCCCTCGGGGTTGTAACGCCGGTGGAGGCGCACGTCGAAAGGCGGGCCGCTGCCCGCGAGCGCTGCCAGGCCGCCGCTGAGATCGCGTTGCAGAACGCTCTGGGACAACGGGAGCACCGCGGCCAGCGCGTTGCTGGTGGCGGCGGGATCGGTGGCGTCGGCCTCGATGAGCAGCGCCGGCTTCTCACCGCGAAAGAGCTTGCGCGAGAAGTCCGGCGGAATGGTCACGACAAACTGGACCTCGCCGCGCGCGAGCAACGCCTGGCCTGCCCTTTCCGAATCGAGGACCTGGGTGACGCGAAAGTAGCCCGTGTTTATGAGGCCCTGCACGAAGCTGCGGCCCACGTCGCTGTGGTCCTGGACGATCAGCGCCGTGGGCAGGCCCTTCGGATCGTTGTTGATGGCGAAGCCGAAGAGCAGCAACTGAATGGTCGGAATGCCGATGATCATGCCCAACGTCAGCCGGTCGCGCTTGAGTTGGATGAACTCCTTGACGACGATGCCCCACCAGCGGGAGAAGGAAAAGCGACTCATGGGATGAAGCGGTCTTCGGCCTTGCTCATCAGGTGGATGAACACATCCTCCAGGCCGGACTCGATGCGTTCCCAGCGCTCCGCGCCATCGCCACGGACCGCGTCGATACTGGCTTCCAGGCGCGCGGCATCGAGACCTGTGAGGTGCAGCGAGTTGCCGAAGGCGATGATCTGATCGACTCCTGGTTGGCCCTCAAGCTTCCTCGCGAGCGCCGTGAGGTCGCCGCCGCTCGCCGCCCAAGTCGTGAGTCCTTGGCGGGCGACGACTTCAGCAGCGGTGCCCTGCGTGAGCAGCCGGCCGGAGGCGATGTAGGCCAGCTTGTGGCAGCGCTCGGCCTCGTCCATGTAGTGGGTCGAAACCAGCACCGAAATGCCGCCAGCCGCGAGCCGATGGATCTCCTCCCAGAAGTCGCGGCGTGCCTTGGGGTCGACACCCGCGGTCGGCTCGTCGAGCAGCAGAAGCTCCGGGGAGTGCAGCATGCACGCCGCCAAGGCCAGCCGCTGCTTCCAGCCGCCGGAAAGCGCGCCGGCGAGCTGCCTTGCGCGGGACGCGAGGCCGAGGCTCTCCAGGGCGCGATCAACGGCGTCGCGACGCGCCTTCATGCCGTAGAGCCGGGCCACGAAATCGAGGTTCTCACGGATCGAGAGGTCCTCCCACAGCGAAAATTTCTGGGTCATGTAGCCGACGCGCCCCTTGACCTCGGCGCGCTCGCGAATGATGTCGAAACCTAGGCAAGTACCTTCTCCCGAATCGGGCGTCAGCAGCCCGCACAGCATTCGAATCGAGGTGGTCTTGCCGCTGCCGTTGGGGCCGAGAAAGCCGAAGATCTCCCCGCGCCCGACGCGCAGGGAAAGATCACGCACCACGTGCTTGTCGCCGAAACGCTTGTTGAGCCCGCGGACGTCGACGGCGTAATCAGATGCCGGCATATTGACTGTCAGCTTAAGCGGGAGATCATTGCAGGCGCACGTCGAGCGGTTGGCCGGGATGCAGGCGCGCGGCGTCTTGCGCGCTCGGCTCGGCTTCGACCAGGAACACCAGTTTCGTCCGGCTCTCGTTGCTGTAAATCACCGGCGGCGTAAACTCGGTCTGGGGCGAAATGTAGCTGATCTTGGCCGCGATGGCCGTCCCGCACCCGTCGCACCTGGCCTCGACAGCGTGGCCAAGCGAGAGCTTACCGGCGACGGTCTCCGGCACAAAGAAACGCAGCTTGACGTTACCGGGCGGCAGCAGGCTCACGACCGGACTGCCCGCCGGCACCCACTCGCCTTCGCTGTACAGGGTATCGAACACCAACGCCGCTTTGCCGGCCTTGGCTGTTTTCTGGGCCAGTCGCCAGGACTGCTGCTCGAGTTGGGCGCGCGCGGCATCCGATTCGGCGGCCGCGGCGCGGATCTCCTCGTCGCGTCCCGCGAGCTGGGCGGTTTTCAACTGGTGAGTAAGTTCGGCGACGCGCGCGCGATCACCCTTCTTAGTCGCTACACGGGTATCCAAGCGCTCGGGCGCGATGAAACCGTTTGCGAGCAGCTTTTCATCGCGCTTCAGCTCGCTCGCGGAAAGCTGGGCGGCGGCGATCGCTTGGGCCATCTGCGCCTGGATCACGTCGAGCTCTTCGGGACGTTTGCCGGACTTGAGGTTGGCGAGCCGCGCCTCGGCCGCACGCAAGCGCGCCTCCGCCTCGCGCCGCGCCGCGGCCTCGTTCTCCTTTTCGAGGACAAACAGGGGCGCTCCGCCGGCGATGATTTGCCCGCGCCGCACCTGAAGCTTCTCCAGCGTGCCGGAAAAGGGGACCGCGACGCGGACAAACTCGCCCTCAACGTAGCCCTGATAGAGCGGCGGCTCCGTGGCGCCGCAGCCCAGCAGAGAAAGGGCGCAAAGTAACGGGCCGCCCGCGAGTCGCGCCATTGACGTTTTTGCATAAGGTCGTGGATTTGGCATGCTGACGTAAGGGGACCCACCCCTCAAGATCCGCAGCCTTGTCGGCTGCTCCCCGAAAGCGTTAGCTAACCGGCGCGCCGCTTTCTGGCACGTCCTGTTGAGTGCCGAGTTGCCCGTAACTCACGTTGCACGATGCTTGGCGATGAGCTCTCGAACCTTGGGGACGATCTCGGAAGGGATTTACATCACAGTCTGATCAGCAGCCTCAAATGCCGCTTCGTCCTCAGCCAAGGCTTCTTCTTCGGTCTGTGATTCATAGTGACCAAGGACGCGCTTGACACGCTGCTCGTCCCAACCCGGTGGGAATATCGCTTGCCTCATTTCCACTTCCTCCGGCGACGACGCCGATATGCCAATAGTGGCTTGCTGCGGGACGCAAGCACGCTGGGACGCAGCAAACGCTCGCCGCGCATGACGTACAGGATAAAGACGCAAGCGACCTCTTGACGATAAAAGACTCGGCATGGTGGCTCGACGATCTGCCTGTAACGCCAACCTTTCAGTTCTTGCGGCTTTGAGCCGCTCTTTGGATGGTCTGCCAGCTGCTCCACATGCCGAAACACCTTCTGGACTAAAAGCTTGGCCGCTTCCGGATTGTCCAGTGCGATGTAGTCAGCAATAGTATCCAGATCACTGAGCGCAGGCTCGGTCCAAATTACCTCAGCCACCGGGCCATGCGCTGTTTAGCCTGAGAATGGGATAAGGTCCGGCCCTCCTCAATTGCTCTCTCTCCACGCGCGATCCCTTCAAGCAGGCTCATGCGACGCTGCAGCGCCTCATACGTCTCAACGTCCACAAGGTAGGCGCTAGGTACGCCGTGCTGCGTAATAAGGATGGGCTCCTTGTCCCGCTCTAACTCGGAGAGGAGCTCCGTGGCATGACGCTTCAGTGTTGTCACAAGTTCGGTGCGCATGATAGTGATACTAAAATATCACATGACCCGGTGCAAGCCCGCGGAATTAGCGGACAGACCACGATATATTTGTTTATGCGTCGCAGCAGGTGCGCTATTGGTATCGATATATCGTGGTCTGTCCCCTAATTCGTACAGTTCTCATTGGAATGCCGGATACTGAACGGGTTTGAGCCCCGTTTCCTCAATGACCTTCGGGTATCTGGCACCCGAGTCTCCCGGCTTCGACTTCCCCCTCTTTCCGATCTGGAAGATCCAGTCATCTCCAAAATCAAACCAATAGTACAACTTCATTTTCTCCGGAAGGGGAAACACGTTCCGCAAGGGAATCTCGTACAGACGGTCCCGTTCCTCCTCCCATTCATCCGTCTCAACCACAGGATCTCGTTTTCCCCTTGGACCACGCGCTGTAAAGAATGTGAACAGATGGTCGTTGTCAAACCCGGTCAGTTCCTGAATTGTGTTGTGCAGTCCACCGAGAGTCATATCATCAGGAACTTCAATTGTCCTCTCGAACGGCTCTTGAAGGTAGGCGCCCCCCACGCATTTGATGATAAGTGTGCAAATCATGTTTTTGCTTCTGCCCAACTAGAAATCGACCTCGTTTATTTATGTAGAAACAGCTTCTACGTTTATAATCCTGGTTAGTTATATAGCAATCTTAGCGCGAGCGCGTTTATAGCTATATTAACCCAACATCGTGGTGTTCATGACACACGAAGGTCGGGGTCAGGTTAACAACTGCTTAATTCCGCCCAACCGAGTAATGAGTCCGACTGAACGCCTTATCTTGCCTCACCGCCACTCAGGGGCAGACCACGAGGAGAACGCGCGTCGGGACCATAAGCACTAAACCTTGAAGCGGAAATGCACGACATCGCCGTCACGAAGGACATATTCCTTGCCTTCCAACCGCCACTTGCCGGCTTCCTTCGCCCCGTTCTCACCGCGGTAGGTCAGAAAATCGTCATAGGCGATTACCTCGGCGCGAATAAACCCGCGCTCGAAGTCCGTGTGAATGACCCCGGCCGCCTGAAGCGCCGTCGCTCCCACCGCAATCGTCCAGGCGCGCGCTTGTTTCGGGCCGGCGGTAAAATAGGTGTGCAAGCCCAGCAAGGCGTAGCCGGCGCGGATCAGTCGATTGAGGCCCGGTTCCTCGAGGCCGAGCGCCGTTAAGTACTCGCGGCGTTCGCCCTCGCTCAAGCACACGAGCTCCACCTCTAACGCGGCGCAAATGACGAGACTGGCCGCACCTTCACGCACGGCGTGCTGGACGAGATCCTCCGTCCAGTGATTCCCGCGAAGCTCCGCCTCCTTGACGTTCGCGATATAAATCGTGGGATTCAGGGTTAACAGGTGCAGATCGCGCAAAATCTCGCGCTCTTGAGAGGTGAAGTCCACCGACCGCAGCGCTTGACCCGAATCGAGGCGGGTGCGCACGGTCTCGAAAACCTCCCTCGCGGCCGAGGCATCCTTGTCGCCGATCTTGGTGCGCTTGATGACGCGCTCCAAGGCACGCTCGACCGTCTCGAGGTCCGCGAGACAGAGCTCGGTATGGATGGTCTCGATGTCGGACAGGGGATCGACGTGACCTGCCACATGCACTACATTATCGTCCGCGAAACAACGCACGACCTGGGCCATGGCTTGTGTTTCGCGGATATGGGCCAGGAACTGGTTGCCCAAGCCCTCGCCCTTGGAGGCCCCGGCCACCAGGCCCGCGATATCGACAAATTCCACTTGGGTCGGAACGATTTTTTGCGGTTTGACGATGTCCGCGAGCGCCGTTAAGCGAGGGTCGGGTACGGCGACCAGACCGATGTTCGGGTCGATGGTGCAGAAAGGATAATTCTCCGCCGCGATCGAGGCTTTGGTGAGCGCATTAAACAGCGTGGACTTACCGACATTCGGCAGGCCCACGATTCCGCATTTAAACCCCATCAGG
>JBIMKC010000134.1:0-6509 GCA_043673925.1 Chromatiales bacterium
TTCATGCATGACGGATTTAAGCTTAAGACCGTTCGGGGATTGTAGCAAAGCGCCGCCTACAGTGACCCGCATCCAGCTTAGCGACGGGCGCATGCTCGCGTTCAGCGAGTACGGGATCCCGGGCGGTAAACCGATCTTTTACTGTCACGGCTTTCCCGCCTCGCGGCTCGAAGCGCGGGTCCTCGAGCCGGCCGCAGTCAAGCTCGGACTGCGCTTGATTTCGTTAGACCGTCCGGGCTACGGCCTCTCCGATTTTACGCAGAATCACACGCTGGCCGCGTGGCCGGGGGACCTCGCGCAGTTGGCACAGGTATTGGGTACCGAGCGCTTCGCGATCCTGGGCATTTCCGGCGGTGGCCCCTATGCGCTCGCGTGCGCGCACGCCATTCCCGAGCGGCTCACCGCGGCCGCCCTCGTCGGTGGCCTCGGACCGGTCTTCGAGCCGTGGGCGAATCAAGGGCAACGTTGGCACGCTCGGTTCGGCTTTTTTTTAGCCCGGCGGGCCCGCTGGTTGTTAAAGCCTCTCTATGGCATCGGCCCACCCTTCCTCATGGGCAACTATCCAGAGATCGCCTATTCCCTGCTCACCGCGCTGGCCGACGATACCGACCGCGCGGCGTTAACGCGCCCCGAGGTACGCCCTGCGCTTGTGGCCTCCATGCGAGAAGCGTTTCGGCAAGGAGCACGCGCGGCGATGCATGAGTTTGCGCTCTACGCGAATCCCTGGGGTTTTGAGTTCTCGAACATCGCGCTACCGGTTACACTCTGGCAGGGTGGCCGCGATCAAATAGTGCCGCCCGCGCACGCCCGCTACCTGGCCGCTGCCTTACCTCGGTCTGATCTACGCTTGCTACCGAATGAAGGTCATTTCTCACTGCCTGTCAACTATATGCATGAGATCCTCGGTAAGTTGGGGTCAAGTCTCCCATCTTTCAGACTATAGAGATGATCTATAGCAAGATGGGAGACTTGACCCCGGACTTACGAGGCATTCTACCGCGCAACTCGATACCCTAGGCAGGATGTATCGAAGCGACTTCCATTACCGCCTACCCCCCGAACGCATCGCCACCTATCCCGCGGCCGAGCGCGGCGCGAGCCGCTTATTGTGCCTAGACGCGGCGACGGGTGCGATTAGCGATGGCAGGTTCGCGGACATCGTAGATCTGCTCCGGTCCGAGGATCTCTTAGTCTTCAACGACACGCGGGTGATGAAGGCGCGGCTATATGGACACAAAGATAGCGGCGGCGCGGTCGAGATGTTGCTGGAGCGCGTGCTCTCCAAGCGTCGCGCGACCGCCCTGATCCGGGCCAGCAAACCGCCACGGGGCGGGACCCGTATTACGCTCACGGGCGGACCCGCCTTAGAGGTGCTCGGGCGCCATGAGGAATTCTATGAAGTCCGGCTTTGCGCTGCGGGCGATCTCTTCGAGGTGATGGCAGCCTGCGGGCATGTCCCTTTGCCTCCCTACCTCCACCGTCCGGACGAGGCCGTCGATGAGGAACGCTACCAGACGGTTTTTGCCCGCCGCCCCGGGGCGGTCGCGGCGCCGACGGCCGGTTTGCATTTCGACCGGAGGCTCCTCGCCGCGCTCAAGGAAAAAGGCATCGCCATGGCGTTCGTGACGCTGCATGTGGGTGCGGGAACCTTCGAGCCCGTCCGCGAGGAGCGCATCGACGATCACCGCATGCATCGAGAGCGCATGGAAGTGACGGAAACCGTATGCCGGGAAGTGCGCGCCGCGCGTGCGCGCGGCGGCAGAGTCATCGCCGTGGGAACCACGAGCGTGCGGGCGCTCGAGGCGGCTTCCGCGGAGGGTGCGCTGCGCCCGTATCGCGGCGAGACGGGTATTTTCATTTATCCTGGTTATCAGTTTAAGACCGTCGCTGCGATGATCACCAATTTTCATCTCCCCGAATCCACGCTGTTGATGCTGGTGTGCGCCTTTGCGGGCCGCGAGCCGGTGCTGCGCGCGTACCGGCACGCCATCGCAGAGGGGTATCGGTTTTATAGTTATGGGGACGCGATGTGGGTGAGCCGATCATGATAACATCATCGTTACGCGGCCTGGCGAGCGGATGAAATTTGATCTCCTCGCGAGTTCGGGCGCGGCGCGCCGCGGACGCCTTCGGCTCGGCCGGGGCAGCATCGACACGCCGGTCTTCATGCCGGTCGGGACCTTAGCCACGGTCAAGACCGTGACGCCCGAGGAGCTCGCGGGTTCCGGTACCCAAATCGTGCTCGGCAACACGTTTCATCTCATGCTACGGCCGGGGGTGGAGGTGGTGGCGGCCCACGGTGGTTTGCATGGCTTCATGCACTGGCCGGGGCCCATACTCACCGATTCGGGCGGTTTTCAGGTTTTCAGTCTCGGTGCTTCTCGTACGGTCTCGGAGCAGGGGGTCGTGTTCCGATCGCCCGTGAATGGCGATCGCATCTTTCTCGGACCCGAACGCGCCATCGAGGTCCAGCAGGCCTTGAACGCGGACATTCTCATGGTCTTCGACGAATGCACGCCTTTTCCGGCGACGCCGGAGGCGGCCCAAGCCTCGATGGAGCTGTCGCTGCGTTGGGCGGAACGCTCCCGCGATGCGCATCGCGGGCAGGCGTCGGCTTTGTTCGGTATCGTGCAGGGCGGCATGTACCCTCACCTGCGCGAGCAATCGCTCCGGGGCTTGGTCGAGATGGGTTTCGACGGTTACGCGATCGGCGGATTGTCGGTGGGCGAACCCAAGGATCTGATGTTCGACCTTGTGAGCCACGTGGCCGAGCGGATGCCGCCCGGCCGGCCCCGATACCTCATGGGTGTGGGCACCCCGGATGATTTGGTCGAAGCCGTCCGCCGCGGGATCGACATGTTCGATTGCGTGCTCCCGACCCGCAATGCGCGCAACGGCCATCTTTTCACCGCCCAGGGCGTGGTGAGGATCCGGAGTAGCGCCTACCGGATGGACACCCGCCCTCTCCATGAGACCTGCGCTTGCTATACTTGCCAGCATTACACCCGCGCCTACCTCCATCATTTGGACCGCACCCGCGAGCTCCTCGGGCTGCGCTTGAATACGCTTCACAATCTGCATTACTACCAATCCCTGATGCGGGAGATGCGCTTGGCGATTGAGCTCGGGCGTCTCGAGGAGTTCGTCGCGGACTATTATCGGCGGCGCGCGCAAACCGCTTTGCCTGTGGCATAATACCGCGCCGTTTAAGTGCTATAAGGAGGTCAAATGGAATTTTTCATCGCCGACGCTTTCGCCCAGGCAGCCCCCTCGCGGCCGCCGGCGCAGTTTTTTCTCGATATCCTTCCCATCGTCTTTCTGTTCGTGGTGTTCTACTTCGTGATGATTCGGCCGCAGACGAAGCGCAACAAAGAGCATAAGAAGATGATGGAGGCCTTGGCCAAGGGCGATGAGATCGTCACCACCGGCGGCATGCTCGGCCGGGTCTTGGAGGTCGGGGAGAACTTCGTGCTCATCGATGTCGGCAAGGCCGTCGAGGTTAAGGTGCAGAAAGCCCAGGTCGCCAACACGGTCCCGAAAGGCACCGTCAAGACCCTTTAGGCAAGCGCGATAGGGCTTAGGCGATGAATCGCTATCCCTTATGGAAAAACCTGCTCATCTTGAGCATTATCGTGCTCGGCGCGATCTATGCGCTGCCGAATCTCTACGGGGAGTACCCCGCCCTGCAGATCTCCACGGCGCGGTCCGCGCCACTCGATGATGCGGACCTGGAAGATACAGTGCGCGCCGCGCTCAAGGAGGCGCAATTGGAACCCCTGGCCCTCGAGCGCGATGAGCGCGGCCTGCTGGTGCGTCTCACCGATACCGAGGCGCAGCTCAAGGCCAATGATGCCGTGGCGGCGGCGCTCGGACCGGACTATGTGGTCGCCCTGAATCTAGTGCCCGCGACTCCCGCGTGGCTGCAAGCGCTGGGCGCCAAGCCCATGTACCTCGGCTTGGATCTGCGCGGCGGCGTGCATTTCTTGATGGAAGTCGATATGGAGGCGGTCGTGCGCATGGCGGAAGAACGCTTTGTCTCCGATCTGCGTTCGGCGCTGCGCGAGAAAAAGATCCGCTATAAGACCATCGCGCGCGAGGCCGGGGGCGGGATCCTCGTGACCTTGCGCGATGCGGCCGGTCAATCCGAGGCCGAGGATCTTCTCAATGAGGAGTTCCGGGATCTCGAGCTTGTGCGCGAGGATGATCCGGAGGGCAGCGCGGTGCGGCTGAACTTGAAGGAGGATTACATCCGCGAGACGCGCAAGCTTGCCCTGCAACAGAACCTCACCACGCTACGCAACCGCGTCAATGAGCTCGGCGTGGCGGAGCCCATCATCCAGCAGCACGGCTTGGATCGCATCGTCGTGCAACTGCCGGGTGTGCAAGACACGGCCCGGGCCAAGGAAATCCTCGGCGCGACCGCGACCCTCGAATTCCGCATGGTGGATGAGGAACACGACGCGCAGGAGGCCGTCGAAGGTAAGACGCCGCCGGGCGCTAAGCTCTATCGGACGCGCGAGGGCGAAGCGGTGCTCTTGAAACGCCAGGTGATGCTGACCGGCGAATACATCATCGACGCGAGCTCGGGCCTGGACTCGGTCGATAATCGCCCGGCCGTGTTCATCACCTTGGACGGCAAAGGCGCGCGCATCTTCAGCCGCGCCACCCGCGATAACGTCGGGCGGCCCATGGGCGTGGTCTTCATCGAGACCAAGATCGACAAACAGAAGAAGGGCGATGAAACCATCAAGGTAAAGAAGACAGTCGAGGAAGTCATCAATATCGCCACCATTCGCGAGCAACTGAGCAAGAACTTCCAGATCACGGGGCTGGATAGCACCGAGGAAGCGCGGAACCTCGCCCTCCTGCTGCGCGCCGGAGCGCTGGCCGCGCCGATCTCGATCATCGAGGAGCGCACCGTGGGACCGAGTCTCGGTCAAGACAACATCACGATGGGCTACAACGCGTCCGTCATCGGCTTCGCGCTGGTGCTGGTGTTTACCGCTGTGTACTACGGGGTCTTCGGCTTGGTGGCCGATCTCGCGCTGGCACTCAATCTGGTGCTGCTGCTCGCGCTGATGTCGCTGCTGCAGGCGACCCTGACCCTGCCCGGCATCGCGGGCATCGTGTTGACGGTGGGCATGGCGATCGACGCCAATGTGCTCATCTTCGAGCGCATCCGCGAGGAACTGCGCAACGGCACCACGCCTCAGGCCGCCATCAACGCCGGCTATCAGAAGGCCTTCGCCACCATCGCCGATTCCAACCTCACCACGCTCATCGCGGCGGTCGTGCTGTTTGCGTTCGGGACCGGCCCGGTGAAAGGTTTCGCGGTGACCCTGTCGCTCGGTATCGTGACCTCGATGTTCACCGCCATCGCCGGCACCCGCGCCGTGATCAATCTTCTGTACGGGGGCCGGCGGCTCGCCCGCCTCGCGGTGTAGCCGTCACTTTATGGATCTCTTTAAGAAGACCCCGAAGATCGATTTCATGTCCAAGCGTTACCTCGCGTTCGTGCTCTCGGGGCTTGTCTTCGCCGTCTCGATCGCCTCCTTCTTCGTGCGCGGTTTGAACCTGGGCATCGATTTTACCGGCGGCACGCTCATCGAGGTCGAGTATGACCGCGCAGCGGACTTGGCCGAGGTGCGCGGCGCGCTCGCGCGCGGTGGTTTCGAGGATGCAGTCGTGCAGCACGTCGGCACCTCGAAGGGCGTGATGGTGCGGATCCCTCCGCGCGAAGGCCTAAACTCGGCCGATCTCAGCAATCGCGTCCTCGAGGCCTTGAAGACCGCCGCCGGTACATCCGTCGAGATACGTCAGGTTGAATTCGTCGGACCTCAAGTGGGACAGGAGCTCGTGGAAGACGGCGGGCTCGCGTTGGTGTTCGCGCTCATCGGGATTTTGATCTATGTGGCGTTTCGTTTCGAGCTGCGTCTCGCCGTCGCCGCGGTCATCGCTACCCTGCACGATCTCATCATCACGGCGGGGCTGGTGAGCCTCTTGGGTCTGCAATTCGATCTCACCATGCTGGCCGCCATCCTCACGGTGGCGGGCTATTCGGTTAATGATACCATCGTCGTCTTCGATCGCATCCGCGAGAACTTCCGCAAGCTCCGCAAGGAAGGCCCCATCGAAGTCATGAATCGCTCGATCAACGAAACCTTGTCGCGGACCTTGGTCACCGGGCCGACCACGCTCTTCGTATTAATCGCGCTGTTTTATTTGGGCGGCGGTGTGATCGATGATTTCGCGCTAGCGCTGATCCTGGGTGTCGTCATCGGGACCTTCTCGTCGATCTATGTCGCGAGCCCCGTCGCGCTGGTGCTCGGGGTCAGCCGCGCCGATCTCTTGCCGGTGAAGAAGGAGGGCGCCGAGGTTGGTGGGCGTCCTTAAGGCCTAACGTCCGCGACGGCGGAGCGCGTGCATGCGCATCATCGCCGATCCCAATATCGCCTATGTGCGCGACGCATTCGCCGCGCTTGGGGACTTGTGCGTAGTTCCGGGCCGTG
>JBIMKC010000135.1:0-6394 GCA_043673925.1 Chromatiales bacterium
CTCAGCTATACGGGCCGATAATTCGAACGTTACTGCCCGAGGCAAGCGGCGTGATGCCTGTGGCCTCGACTGGAAGAAAATCCGTGGGAGCCGGCGCGAAGCGACTTTCAACGTCTACAACTTCTCGAAGCACGAGCTGCGCCCCGTCACGGCGCCCGAGATGACGGAGGACTTTCTCGTCGCCGCCGCCTTGCTGCCGATGTGGTTTCCGCCGGTGCATGTCGACCGCGATACTTATATCGACGCCGTGTTTTACACGGCAAGCAACATCGAGGAGGCGAGCCGGCGCGGCGCCGACGAGTTGTGGCTCATCTGGACCACGAGTCAGCGCGGCGAATGGTTCGACGGCTTCGTCGGCAACTTCTTCGGCATTTTCGAGGCCACCGCGAACGGCGGCTACAAGCAGGTCCTGGCGCGCATCCACATAAACTCTGATGGGATCAAACCGCCGAGCGCGCCTCGCCCCTGCGATCGCGCCGCCGGCGCGCCGCCGCGGCCAGATCCTCGAGGAGTGCCTCGGTTTGGATCCAACTGATGCAGGCGTCCGTGATGCTCTGACCATAGACCAGTGGACGGCCTGGCGCCTGATCCTGACGCCCGGCCACCAGATGGCTCTCGATCATCAGCCCCAAAATCCGCCGATTTCCCGCCGCGATCTGGGTACCGATCTCGTGGCCGACCTGTACCTGGCGCTCGTGGTTCTTGGCGCTGTTCGCGTGGCTACAATCGATCATGATGCGCGGCGGTAACCCTGCCTTCGCCAACAATGCCGCGGCCGCAGCGACGCTCCGCGCATCGTAGTTCGGCTGGCGTTGGCCTCCACGCAGGATGATATGCCCATCGGGATTGCCCGTCGTGGAGAGAATGGCCGCATGCCCGCCTTTGGTCACGCCCAAGAAATGGTGCGGATTCCGCGCCGAGATGATCGCGTCCACCGCGATCTGTAGTCCCCCATCGGTCGCGTTCTTGAAGCCGATGGGGCAGGACAATCCCGAGGCCAGCTCGCGGTGCACCTGGCTTTCGGCAGTGCGCGCGCCGATAGCGCCCCAGGCGATCAGATCGGCGTAGTACTGCGGGCTGATCGGATCGAGAAATTCGGTGCCGGCGGGTACCCCCATCTCGGCCAGATCCAGCAGCAGCCGCCGGGCGATATGCAAGCCGTCGTTGATCCGGAAGCTCCCGTCGAGCTTTGGATCGTTGATCAGGCCCTTCCAACCCACGGTAGTCCGCGGTTTCTCGAAATAGACGCGCATCACGATCAAAAGGTCTTCGGCGTGGGTTTCCAGCGCGCGTCTGAGACCTGTAGCGTAGTCACGCGCGGCGTCGGGATCATGGATCGAACAGGGTCCCGTAATGACTAGCAGCCGGTCGTCGCGTTCACCCAGTAAGGCCTGGATCGCCGCGCGCGCTTTTAGCACGGTGCCTGCGGCCGCGGCGGTGACGGGCAAGTCGGCGTGCAGCGTCGCGGGTGCGAGGACCTCGCGGGTCTCCGTGATGCGGAGGTCTTCGGTGCTTGATCGCATCATTGTGAGGTTCGAGTGCGCTTGTGGCTGATGTAAGCATATGGTACCGCGCGCCTCGCGCCAACGGAAACAGCGAGGTCGATTACAACGGAAATCATCCCGGGCAAGGACGCGCCGGGTCTAGCTCTTCGGGGCTCCGTCCGATGCGCCCGAGAGCGATTCCCTCTTGTTCGGCTTCCTGTTCCTCGATGAGATCGCCGAGGATGTTCTTGAGCCGCGCCTCGATGCGTTGCCGCTGGTAGTGATCGACTAATGGGGAGCGGCGGGCGAAGCACAGTTGGTCGCGCGCTAAGTGGGTCTCGCCGGCCAGATAACTCTGTTCTCCTAGCGCTATCTGTGCTTCGACTTCCGCCCCGAGTTTTCCTTCCGCTTCCGCCAAAAGCCCATAGTAGGCGGCATCCACCTCGTGGCTTAAGGCGTAGTTGCGCAGCATCCGGCGGGCTTTCTCGGCTTGACCTGATGTGAGCAGCGTTTGCGCCTGTCCGAGGACCGCGGGGCGGTAGTTGGGGTAGAGTTTCAGCGTCTCGCCGTAGATAGAAAGCGCCTCGCCCGGCCGCTTCTCGGCGAGCGCAAGCCGCGCGGCCGCAAGTAGGTAGGCAGTCTGCTCGGGATCGGCGTGCCGAAGTTGCTCCAGCTGCCGCCGCGCTTCGCGGTAGTCAGCGGCTTCGGTCAGCGCCAAGGCATACCCATAGCGCGCGGCGCCGGCGTTTATAAACAGGCCGGATTTCAACTGCCGCTCGAAATAGGCTACGGCCGCCGCGGGTTGCCCCAGTGTGCTTAGCCGGAGCTTGGTCCGCACCAGATGAAAGGCGAGGCTGTCACGGTGATGTTTTGTTGGGTACTTTTCGGCGCGATTTCTGGAATCGGCGATGCGCGTCACCGAGACCGGGTGAGTCCGCAGAAATTCCGGTAACTGGGCATTGTCGGTGAGCCGGTTCGCGCGCTGCATACGCTCGAAGAAGGACGGCATTCCACGCGGATCGAATCCCGATTGCGCCAAAATCTGCATACCGATCCGATCGGCTTCTTCTTCGTGGGAGCGCGTGAAGTTGAGTTGATACTGGGCGTTGCCCGCGGCAATGGCCGCGAACGCTGCCTGACCAGCTTCCGGGTTCTGAGTGCCGAGCAGGACCGCGCCCAGCATCGCCGCCGCCATGGGGATGCTGAGCTGCGAGGCTTTCTCGAAGGTACGAGCCATATGGCGTTGGGTCACGTGCGCGATTTCATGCGCGACCACACCGGCTAGCTCGCTCTCCGTCTCCGTGTGCAGTAACAGTCCGGTGTGGATACCGATAAAACCGCCCGGGGCGGCAAACGCGTTAAGCGTCGGATCGCCAACCAAGAAAAATTCGAAGTTATGCGCCGCGTTTTCGGCCTGGGCGGTGAGCGCCGAACCCAAGGACTGAACGTAAGCTTCGATTTCCGGGTCGTTCACGAGTCTTTCGTGACGCCGTAAATGCCGGAAAAGACCGCGGCCGAGGCGCCGCTCCTGTTCCGGCGACACCGAGGCGGAGGCGGAATCGCCAAAGTCGGGAAGCTCGATGGCGAGCGCCGGGAACGGGCCGAGCAAGCCCAAAAGGGCCAGGGTCACTAATTTTTTGGGAGTGTTCCTACACACTACGCAAGCATCCGCCCGATACCGGCCTTAAAGCGTTGTAGACTTGGAGCGGTATGTCAAGTTCCAACCCCTTGGAAGCGTCAAGCCAGCCTTATGCTATTCCATTCCGATAGCGCCGGTCATCTATCTGGATACCTGGCGCGGGGATTGCCAATTGGATCTCGGGTACGCGGTGCGGACCGCGTGAACTGGTGTCCCCTCAGGCTTTGAGGTGAATTTCGGGGCGGAACGTTAGCTCACGGACACGGGAAGTGTCGGTTGTAAGAGACAAACAGGGGCCAAGGACGGTAAGCGAGCTGAGCATAATGATCAGCTTGGTGGCCAGGAGGTTCTAAGGAGGACAGTCCCCGCCTCACCAGGGAGTGGTGTACCGAAAGCGCGAAGCCCGCGGCTCGCCATCACGTGCGCCATGGCCGAACAGCCCCGTGCGTGGACGGCCGTGGAGCCCGCACTGCGTACCCGCTGCTAAAACCCGTGCTCCCCGCGCATTGGTACTTCTCCCGCCCGCCTGGCTCGCGTATCCTTGCCTGGATACGTTATCATTTTGGTATCCCATCCCGGAACGGGGCCCGATGTACCTGGCGCATTTCAATCTTCAAGAGCCGCCCTTCGCGCTGACCCCCGATCCGCGCTATCTGTACCTGAGCGATCGCCACCGCGAAGGTCTCGCGCATCTCATGTACGGCCTGGAAGAAGGCGGCGGGTTCGTACAGTTGACCGGGGAAATCGGGACCGGCAAAACCACGCTCTGCCGAGTCTTGCTCGAACGCTTGCCGGACGGAGTGGAGGCCGCGTTTATCCTGAATCCGAGACTCACGGACATCGATCTCCTGGCCACGATCTGCGATGAGTTTGGGATTGAATATTCACGAGAAACCGCCACCCAAAAGTTCCTCGTCGATGCGCTTTATCGCCACGCATTGGATGCGCACGCACAGGGACGGCGGACGGTACTGATCATCGATGAGGCCCAAAACCTGAGCCCGCAAGTCCTCGAACAAGTGCGGCTGCTCACCAACCTCGAGACCACAAAAAAGAAGCTTCTGCAGATCATCTTGATCGGCCAACCGGAACTGATCGATATCCTCGCGCGCAGCGATCTGCGGCAACTCGCTCAACGCATCTCGGCCCGCTATCACTTGCTGCCGTTTTCAAGACAGGAGACCTCGGATTACATCGCCCATCGCATGGCGATCGCGGGCGCTGGCGGACAGGTATTCAAACGTAGCGCGTGCCGCCTCATCCACCGGGCCGCGCAAGGGTTTCCACGCCTTATCAATGTCTACTGCGATCGCGCCTTGCTCGGGGCCTTCGTGCGCGATCAGGGCAGCGTCACTGCGGGGACGGCGCGCAAGGCGGTGGCCGAGGTCAAGGGCGCCGCGATAAAGCGCTGGCGGTGGCTAGCCGCCGCGGCGGCGCTTGCAAGTGCCGGCAGCGCTGCCTGGTGGTTCATCCCGGCGTCCGATCCCGGCTGGAAGTCGCCGGTCTCCGAATTCCGTGCTGAAGTTCCCGCCAGCGCGGCGGTCAAACCGGCCGACATAGGCATCATCGCCGGCCGTGCGGACCGGAAGAAAACCGACGCGGGAGACAAAAGCGCGAGTCGCCCTGAAGGCGAAAATGCCGCACGGCGCGGGATGTCCGAGACGCTGGTCCCATGGCTCAGCGAACCCGGAATTCGCGCCGATCGTGATACCGCCCTCGTAAGCATGCTGCTGTTATGGGGCGTGGGCAACGGTTCCCGCGTAGCGCAAGCGCCGTGCAATTCGGCGCCGAAACACGGGCTGCAATGCCTGTCCCGATGGGGCGGTTGGGATAGCCTGCGCGCATTCGACCTGCCCGCGGTAATCGGGCTGTTCTTAAAGACGGGCGAGGCGCGGTTCGTTACGGTCACCGGACTAGATGGCGATCAAGTTACCTTGACCATCGATCGGAAGACCGGAACCTATCCCCGCGCGGCCATCGAGCCGTTGTGGAATGGCTATTATACGGTGGTGTGGCGGCCCCCGGAACGCGTTGATCGACTGATCTCGCCCGGCTCTAAAGGCCCCGGCGTGCTTTGGCTCCGGGAACGCTTGGACCAACTGGATGGCGGGAAAGCGCAAGTAGCCAAACCGGGCCATTATGACGAGGCGCTCCGGGAACGCGTGATTGCGTTTCAGCATCGACACGCCCTGGCGCCCGATGGCATGATCGGGCCGGAAACGCTTTTATACCTAGTCACGGCCGTACGCACGGCCGGGAACCCTTCGCTCACGATTCCAAAATCCTAGCCTATGTCGTTCATCCTCGAAGCGTTAAAGAAAGTCGAGCGCGAACGCGCGGCGCGGGAGACGCCGACCTTAAATTCGATTGCCCTGGAAGAAAAAGCGCCACGCCGGAGCCGGTGGCCCTGGGTGATCTCCGGCGCCTTGGTGCTCAACGCGACCGTTGCAGGTGCACTCTTATGGCGGCACGAAATTTGGGATGGTGGGTTGAGAACCGATGACGTCGCGGCTAACGCTGCGCCGGGATCCGTCGAGCCGGCCGGACCGGCGCGCGCCGCGCCTGAGATGAACACAACCGATACGCATACCCGCTCAAACGCAGAGAGCGCCAAGGCCGCTGCGCCGCCAAACGCCGTTAAGTCTCGGCTTCCGCAGCCTGCCGCCGCCGCACCTCGCGCGGAAACCGTCCTCCCGCCGCGGCAGCAGACGCAGCGCGATACACCGGCGCGGGAACAGCAACGCGAAATGCACGAGGCCCTTAAACCACCGCAGCCATCACCGTTCAAAGCCCCCGAGGTGGAGCTTCCGGAGGAGCAAGAAATCGCCAAGCCGCCGCCGCCGGCCATGCTAAAACAGCTAGAAAAAAAGCTAGCGCCGCCGCCGGAGGTTCCAAGGCTCGATGAAATGCCGTCCTATGCCGAGATGCCGGCCGAGGTGCAGGCGGCCGTGCCCGACCTGAAGGTCAGTCTAATGGCCTACGCTCCGAACCCGGCGGAAAGATTGATCTACATCAAGAACCGCCGCTACGTGGAGGGCGATGTCATCGAAGGCAAACTCAAGGTCGAGACCATCACGCGTAAAGGCGTCGTTCTGAGTTACGAGGGAGAGCGATTCCTCCTGCCGCCTTGAAGCGCTCATATGCGTCAGCTCGACCCGATCGTGCTGAAACAAGCACTCGCCTGTGCATTGCGCGCAAACATCGGTCAGCATCGCGACCCATACACACATCGCAATCAATCCGAGAATTACAAGGCTGAAGAAAATCGTCT
>JBIMKC010000136.1:0-5000 GCA_043673925.1 Chromatiales bacterium
GCTTCCAGGCAATTACTCTGAACGAAATGCAGCATGCCGGTTATAAAGATTCATACGGGCTTAATCGTATTGCCTTATGCTCGCTCGCCTTTGAGGTTGTGAATAAATCTGCTGCGCATTCCGATCGCTGCGTCGCGTGCTCGCTCGCTCCTCGCCTATCGTGTGATATGTCTCGTCGCTCGCTCCGCGGCTCCTGGCGCTCGGGGCTGCTCGCGACGATTTATTCACAACCTCTATGAGGAAAATCTCGAGACTGACATGCACAGCGCAAGCAAACACCGCCGGCCGACGACATTGACAATTTGCATTAGAAAGAAATAATAAGGCCGTGACTATCAAATGGCTTATGTTCGTGCTGGCTGGTTTTTCTCTCATCATGAGCCCACGGGCGCCCGCCGACAATCTCGTCGATGTCTACCAGCTCGCCGAGACCAAAGATCCCGAATTGCTGGGAATTATAGCCTCCCACCAAGCCACGCTGGAGCAATACCCGCAAGCGCGCGCTCAGTTGCTGCCCTCGCTCCGCTTCAGGACCGACGTCGCACGGAACTTTCAAGATGTCACCCTCGAATCGGGCTCGGCCGGTTTTGGCGGCGGGAAATTCCAGTTCACGGGCGAGGCGTACACCCTCAGTCTCACCCAGCCGGTGTTTCGTTATGATCGATGGGTGCAATTGCATCAGGCCGACACCCGCATTCAGCAGGCCGCGGCCGAGGTCGATGCAGCCCGCCAGGATCTTGGGGTTCGGGTGAGCGAGCGCTATTTTGATGTGCTTGCCGCCCAAGACGAGCTCGTGTTCAGCCGTGCGGCAAAGAATGCCCTCCAACGGCAATTGGACCAGACAAACCTCCGTTTCGAGGTCGGGATCATCGCGATCACCGACGTCCAGGAAGCCCAGGCCGGATACGATCTAGCCGTGGCGCAGGAAATACTGGCACAAAATCAGATCGACAATGCCAATGATGCCTTGCGGGAAATCACCGGCACCTACCACAAGGAACTCGATGTCTTAACCAAAGAGATGCCGCTGATCCTTCCGGATCCCGCCGATATTGGGCAATGGACCGCAAAGGCACTGGCGCAAAACCTGCGCATCAGCGCGGCGAATTTCGCCTCTCAGACCGCGCATGAGGAGATCCGGCGCCAACAGGCGGGGCACTTGCCGACCCTAGACATCGTGGGGCATCACGGAACGGCGGTGACTGGTGGGCGCTTCGGGGATGTCGATACCGAGTCGAGCGCGATCGGTGTCGAGCTGAACGTACCGATCTTCGAAGGGGGAATCGTCGTCTCGCGCACGCACGAAGCGCAACACCGCTATACTCAGGCGCTGGACGAAGTCGAGCGGCAAAAACGGGCCGTGCAACGCCAGGCCCGTGACGCCTACCTGGGCGTCGTGGCCGGAATCAGCCGCGTCAATGCGCTTAAACAAGCGGTGGTTTCCAATGAAACCCTCGTGGAGGCGACCGAAGCCGGGTTCGAGGTCGGCACCCGAACCACGGTGGATGTCGTTGCCGCACAACGCGAATTGTTTCGGGCGCGCCGGGACTATTCTCGCGCGCGCTACGATTATATATTGGACACCTTGCGCCTCAAACGCGCCTCCAGTACCTTAGCGGCAGCCGATGTCGCCAAGATCAGCGCCTGGTTAGGACCCTAGCCCGCGCTCACGCGCGCGACGTTGACCGCATACCGGAAGCGACACATGAAGACGAGCATTCTACACACGGCGTATTGTCTATGCCTGACATTTTGTCCAGTATGGGCCTACGGCTGGGGCATCGAACCCGACGATCAGCCGCAACAGCAGGAAGACTATCCCAGGATCACCTGCGTCGTCAGCACGAATGCGTATTCCGTGCACTTCAGCGCCTACCTACAATCGAGCGCGGATGATGTGCTATCAAGTGATATGTTCCTGCCCTATTGTCAGGAAATCCCGTCAACAGGCAAGGCGCACTTCACCATGGATTTTCTCGATCGCGGCGTACGGCGGCTGCCCGTCGCCGTCCGTGTGGTGGAAGAATCCGCCGAAGATCCCTCGGAGGTTGTGCCAGCCTCAAGAAGGCTCGTAGATGTGCCGGCCAAGATCTACCCGACAGGGATCATCGAGGTACAGGCCGCGCTGAACAAGCCGGGCCGGTATGCCGTGCTCCTCACCGTAGACAAGAAGGACAACACCGGCAAAGGCCAAGTCAGAATTCCATTACAGGTTGCGCTCGGCACCTGGCCGCCACTGCTGTTCATTGGGCTCGCGGCCGCGGTTGCGGCTGCTCTCTATGCGGCCTACCGTCGATTTCGAGCCGCGGGATTAGCGTAACAGCCTCTCAAAACAGAGTGAGTTGCGGACCGACCGCGCCCGGAGGTTTGAATTTCGAGGTATCCAATTCGCGCGCCGGGCGCGTGAGCCGGTGGCGCTTGCAGGCGAGGTCGAAACGGTTGCGAATGACTTCAGCGAAGATCCCGGTGCCTCGCATGCGCGTGCCGAAATGGGGATCGTTCTCCTGACCGCCGCGCATATCGCGCACGCGGTTCATGATGCGCGCGGCCTTCAGCGGTTCGTGGACCTGCAGCCACTCCTCGAACAACTGCTTAACCTCATGCGGCAAGCGCAATAAGACGTAGCCGGCATAGCGCGCCCCGGCCTTCGAGGCCGCTTCGAGTATCGATTCCATTTCCGCATCGTTCAGCGCCGGGATCACCGGGGCAAACAGCACCCCTGCCGGGATCCCGGCGGCGCTCAAGCGCTTGACGGTCTCCAGGCGCCGTTGCGGTGCGCCGGCGCGGGGTTCCATGCGGCGCGCCAAGGCCCGATCGAGCGTCGTGATCGAAACATACGCCTCGACCAGGTTCTCGCGCGCCATCGGGGCGAGCAGGTCGAGATCGCGCTCGACCAAAGACGACTTGGTCACGATGCTCAGGGGATGGCGGGACTCCCACAAAACCTCGATGATCCGCCGGGTGATCCCGAAGCTGCGTTCGATCGGCTGATAGGGATCCGTGTTGGTGCCAAGCGCGATCTGGCGGCACACGTAGCCGGGCTTAGCCAACTCGTTTCTCAACAGCGCCGCGGCATTCGGTTTTGCGAACAAGCGGCTCTCGAAGTCGAGCCCCGGCGAGAGATCGAGATAAGCATGCGTCGGCCGCGCGTAACAGTAGATGCAGCCATGCTCGCAGCCGCGATAAGGATTGATCGAACGCTCGAACGGCAGGTCGGGGGATTGGTTATATGAGATGATCGAGCGTGCCTGCTCTTCGGTCACGGTGGTCCGCAACGGCGGAGGGACCGCATCGTCGCCCGTCCATCCGTCATCGAAGGCTGCGCGGGTCTCCGTGAAGAACCGAATAGGGGTATTCGCTTGCGCGCCTCTACCCTTCACGCCATGCCGCTCGCGAGTCACCATACATTTCCGGGCCTGCAATCCAAGACTAGTTCCTCCTAATGCGCGTAACGACTTATCTTATCAAGAATCTCCGTGAGCAATGCACTAGGGTTCTCGTTAATCGCGTTCTCTTCTGCTTCTAACGGGCACCGGTTACGCTTTTTGCGCTACGTCCCGCCGATTGTTTCAGCCTGTCTTCGAGACCTTCAAAGTCTCCCAGGTGCGCTCGCATCAGGCTCTTCCACAGCTTGCCGTGGTTCGGTACAAAAAAATGCAGCAGCTCGTGGACGATGACGTAGTCACCGCTTTCGCGTTCCAAGACTAGCAACTCCGCGTTGAAGTTCAAGTTCCCAGCGGTGGAGCAAGAGGCCCATTTGTTACGCATGGGGCGGACGGTCAGCGAGCGCACCTTGACGTCCAGCTTGTCGGCCCATTCGAGCACGCGGGCCTTAAACTCCTCCTTGTCGCGCCAGGCGCTCATGTCCGGAAGCTCTTCTGGAGAAGAGTGAACAAGGCTTCGACCGTTGCTGTTACCTTTTCGATGTTATCCTCCTCCGCGACAAGTGCGAAAGTCACCTGCTTGCGCACCTCGCGCAGTTCGGCCTCGCTGCGTTGCCAGTTTGGGAACTTGGCGAACGCCGCGGCCACCTTGCGGCTCGCGGTCTCGGGGTTAGGGATGCCGTCGTCGGTGAGTTTGCATAGGACGAAGTAGGTCAGCCCATCCAGGCCCTTGGCAGCTTGGTCCTTCTTGCGCCGCTCGTTCTTCTCGATTTCCGTGAGCAGCTCGGCCAGCGTCTCGGCCGTGGTAGTTTGCCGATCCTCGAAGCTCTCTTGGACCGCCCTGGCTCGCTCCGCCAGGGCGACAAGGAAGGGATCATCGTTGTTCTCTTCCGCCGTCGTTTCGATGACCTTTACAAGGTTGATGACCTTGGTGGCCTTGCCTTCGTCGCGCTGCTTGATTGCGTCAATGGTCGATTTGTCGATCACCACGTACTCCCCAGGCGTTTCCCTGGCCATTAGCGCCCCGATGTGCTGCTGCACCAGTTCGTTGGTTTTCTTCTGGAACGCCCGGTCTACATAGACCTTCTTGGTGTAGGCGTTGCGCGCCACGGCGTAGATGGAGGAAAGCGTCACGTAGTTGTCGATGAACGGCCGCAGGAACGCATCCGGCGAGATGATCTCGTAGAGCATCTCGATTTCTTTGTACTCCTTGAAAAACTCCATACGCCTTTCCTTATCGCGGAAGTGTTCAATCAGGTTGTCCACGTCCTGGTCGTCGAACTTGCGCGTGACGAGCGCCAGATAACCGTGCGCTTTCGACTCCATCTTCGCCTTGAACAACTGCTTGAGCAGTGCAAGGTCCTTGACGATGGCGTTGATCTCGTCGCTGTCAAAAGCCAGCGCCTTTTCTAGCTTGTCGAAGATACCGACGAAGTCGAGCACGAAGCCGTGCGGCTTCACCATCTCTTGCGCCTCGTTCTCGTAAGGCCGGTTCACCCGTGCGATAGCCTGAAGCAGCGTGTGGTCGCGCATCGGCTTGTCCAGATACATCGCGTAGAGGATCGGCGCGTCGAAGCCGGTCAGCAGCTTCTCGGTGACGATGAGTATCTTCGGCCA
>JBIMKC010000136.1:5100-6384 GCA_043673925.1 Chromatiales bacterium
CTCCATGATCTCGTGCGGCACCAGCATCTCATTCGGCGCGAGGTTGTAGTAGAGCGGCAGTGTGGTGCCGTCCTCGATGCTCTCGGAGATGGAATACTTGTGGAGATACCCTTGGTCGTCCTCGCAGCCGAAGGTCTTGAATGTCCCCTTGCCGTAGGCCGTCTTGTCCACCGGCGTGCCGGTAAAGCCGATGAAGCTCGCATTCGGCAGGCCGGCCATCAGGAAGTTGCCGAGGTCGCCGCCGGTGGTGCGGTGCGCCTCGTCAATCAGCACGAAGATGTTCGGACGCAAATTCAGGTTCGCCGGCATGTCGCGGAACTTGTGGATCATGGTCACCACGATGCCCCGGTAGTCCTGCCCCTTCTCGTCCAGCAGCTTATTGAGCGTCGCGATCCGGTCGGCGTGCGCCACATTGCCCAACCCCACGGACGCGAGGTTCTTGAGCATCTGATCTTCCAGCTCGTTGCGATCAATCATCAGCAGGATGGTCGGCTTCTCCGCCTCGGGCGCTTTGAACAGCAGCTCGGCAGCTTTGATCATCGTGTAGGTCTTGCCGCTGCCCTGTGTGTGCCACACCAACCCACGCGAGCGTTTCGCGTCGAGAGCCCGCGCGACCACCTTGTCCACCGCCGCCGTCTGGTGCTGGTGCAGGATGAACTTCTGGAGTTCTTCGTCCTTCTCGGCGAACAGGATGAAGTGCTTAAGGCAACGCAACAGGTGCGGCACGGCACAGAAGCTCTTCACCTTGGCTTCGAGGTTGCCGACCTCCTCGTGCTTCCAGTTGAAGAGGTTCCGTCGCACCGTGTTCCACGTCACCCCGTAGGCGAAGCCGATGGCCTCGGTGGCCGTGAACAGCATCTCCGGCACCATCACCTCTGGCGTCTCTTCGTGGTAGCGGCGGATCTGATCCACTCCGAGCGCGATCGCCTCGTCCTTGCTCGCGTTCTTGCACTCGATTACGAGTACCGGAATGCCGTTGATGAGGAACACCACATCCTCGCGCGTGCCGTTTTTGCCGTTGTGCGTGTAAAACTCCTCCGTCACCTCATACACGTTGCGCCACTGCTCGCGCGGGCGGGCAAGGTCACCGTAATCAATCAGCGTCAGGTCCAGCTCGCGATTATCCTCGGCGCAGAAGAATTTGCCCTGGTTGCGCAGGTAAGCAAGAAAATCGCGGTTGCCGTAGATGTCGGCGTGGAAACGCTGAAACTCGCCGATCAACGCGCCCTCGGCCTCTTTGTATTTCGGGTTGAAGGCAAGGACCTGGGCGTGCAGCAAGTCGCC
>JBIMKC010000137.1:0-6172 GCA_043673925.1 Chromatiales bacterium
CGGCGCTTTGCTACAATCCCCGAACGGTCTTAAGCTTAAATCCGTCATGCATGAACCCTGAAGCTCTGAGCGTAACGTCCGGAGCATGCGCACCGATCGCAGGAAAAAAATAATGAAAATCGTGATTGCCCCCGATTCCTTCAAAGAGAATCTTACCTCCCTAGAGGTTGCGACCGCCATCGAGCGCGGGATCCGCCGTGTCCTGCCCAAGGCTCGATGCATCAAGATCCCGATGGCCGATGGTGGCGAGGGCACGGTGCAGTCACTGGTGGATGCCACGGCGGGCAGCCTGCTGCGAAAGCGGGTGCGCGGTCCCCGTGGCGAACCGGTGAGCGCTC
This sequence comes from Chromatiales bacterium, assembly GCA_043673925.1. GTDB lineage: Bacteria > Pseudomonadota > Gammaproteobacteria > JACCXJ01 > JACCXJ01 > USCg-Taylor. The sequence goes on from JBIMKC010000137.1 coordinate 339, forward strand.
GTTACGGCATCCTCGGTGATGGCGAGACAGCGGTGATCGAAATGGCCGAGGCGTCCGGGCTGCCGTTAGTCCCGAGAGCAGAGCGAAACCCGCTCGAGACGACCACCTACGGTACCGGGGAGCTTATTGTTGATGCCATCTCAAGAGGTATCAAGTCCATTATCATCGGCATCGGCGGTTCGGCGACGGTCGATTGCGGAACGGGCATGGCGCAAGCGCTCGGGGTGAAATTCATGGGGGCCAACGGTAAGGAGATCACCACGTTATGCTGCGGCGGTATGCTCGATCAGATCGCCAAAATCGATATGAGCGGTCTCGATCCGAGGGTGAGAAAAACCCGAATCATTATCGCCAGCGATGTGGATAATCCTTTGTATGGCCGGCGCGGCGCGGCCTATGTCTTCGCTCCGCAAAAAGGCGCGGCCCCGGAGATGGTGAAACTGCTCGATAGCAATCTCCGGCGCGCGGCGGCGGTGATTAAGCGGGATTGCGGCATCGACGTCGCCAAGTTCAAGGGCGCCGGCGCCGCCGGGGGATTAGGGGCGGGGCTGGTTGCTTTTGCCCGGGCGCGGATTAAACGCGGCGTGGATCTGGTGATCGAAGCGACGCACCTGAAGCGCTACTTGCAAGACGCGGATCTGGTCATTACCGGCGAGGGGCGGGTCGATTTTCAGACCGCATTCGGCAAGACGCCGGCAGGAGTCGCGAAGGCGGCCAAGCAATTCAAGGTGCCCGTGGTGGCCATCGGCGGGGGGCTCGCGGACGATGCTCGGGGGGTCTATTCCCACGGTATTGATGCCCTCGAAGCGGTGGCCGCGCGCGACATGGATCTCGCGGAGGCCTTGCGTCTCTCGAGGCAGCACTTGGAGAACGCGGGTGAGCGCGTGATGCGCCTCATCTTAATCGGAAAAAGTTTAGGTCAACGCCGGGCCGCGGGCGCACGACGGCCGGGCCGGTGAAGGTTTCGCGCAGCTCAGAGTTTGCGAAAAAACCTTCTGCGCTCGGGATCTCGTGTTCCGGCGGTACTCGGAATCCTCATGTAATTCAACATACACTCCGGTTCCTGCGCTCCGGCGGAACGCGACCTCCCTTCGCTCGCGACGGTTCTTTCACAAACTCTCAACAATGAGTCGCGGATGCGTCGCTTTCGAGTTCGGAAAAGCGCACCGGCAGCATTTCCTTGGTGGACAGGCTACCCGCGGGATCTTTTACCACGACGATGAGTTTTTGCGCATCGGCGAGCCCGGCGGGGATCACCATCCTACCGCCGCGCTTTAGCTGGTGTAGCAGGGGCAGGGGGATCAGATCGGGCGCCGCGGTGACGATGATTTTGTCGAACGGCGCGATCTCGGGCCAGCCGAAATAGCCATCACTGATGCGTGTTTCGATGTTTCGGTAGCCTAAATCTCCGAATCGGCGTTGAGCTTGCCGCGATAACTCTTCGATAATGTCCACGGTGTAGACCTTGGCTGCAAGCTGCGCGAGGACGGCCGCTTGGTAGCCTAGGCCGGTGCCGATCTCGAGCACCTTGTCGGTAGCGTTCAAGGCCAGCAGATCGGTCATCAACGCAACAATAAACGGCTGGGAAATGGTTTTGTTATAACCAATGGGCAAGGGCGTGTCGGCGTACGCGTAGCCCTGGAATTCCACCGGTACAAATTCGTGCCGCGGGATCTCGGCCATGACCTGCATCACGCGCGGGTCCAGCGTGGATTTGCCGATGAAATCGACGCACATGCCGGTGTGCGCCTCAATGTCGGAGATCATGTGCTGCTGCAGGGAAGCGAAGAGCGGTTCATTCATCGCGGATCACACGCGGATAGTCGGCGTTGCTATCGCGCTCAAAGCGGCTTCTGCCGTGGGTCATCGGGGAGCAAGGTGAAGAAGGGCGTGGCGGTTCCTAGCGCTTTCCGTACTGCAGAGGCGAGCCCTTGCGCTGGGCATAGATATAGGTCTCCAGCGCGCGCATCTCAGAGGAATCGGGGCCAAGCTTTTTCCCCCGCACCGGATTTTCTATGCACCAGTTGATCGCGTCTCGCAACAGCGCAACCCGCCCGAGTTGGGCCTGAAATTTCGGGTAAGTCTCGGGGTGGGTATTCGCTCCATCCGGATGGCACATATCGCAGGAGACGGCAATAGTGCTCTTTAGTCGATCACCGCTGTGAAAGATGCGCGAGCCTTCCACGGCCAATTTGTACGTCTCTTGTTGCCAGACATTCACATCCTCGGGGGTAACGCTACCGTAGGTCGATCCCTGGCCCTTGCCGATAAGACCCTTGTTGTCGGCCGGAACCACCACCTTGTGCTTGGCCAGCTCTTCGGCCATCCAGTCGCGTGCTTCGCCGCGGCGCTTCCATTGCGCCATGGCCGCGTCATCGGTCCCCGGGTCTTGCCCGGCGGCGGGGGCTGTGTAGCCATTGTCGCCGCCTGGCTGCTCCGCCCGCCCCTGGGACGACATCAGCGACACGAGGGTGAAGGCGGCGCCCACGAGAAGTTTGAACGTGCGCATTTTCTTATCCTCTTAAAACGATTGGGTGACTCGTCAATAACTTTGAAGATTAGGCGTAAGCGGCACGGCGCTTTTTCCCTCGCTTGTCAGATAAGCGCTAGTGACCTGGATTGGGTTGCGGTTCCAAAGGTTATAGAGTTTATCGACGAGGCCGCCCGCTTTGACGCCGACCGAACCATCTCCGAGCGCGTCGTTGGGATTGAAGGGATCGGCGCGGTTCATCTGCACCGTGAGGGCCGGCAGCCCCTCGGGCGCATAGGGCCACGGCCAAGCGGTCGACAGCATCCCATGGAAATGGATGTTGCCGATCCGATGGGTGAGGATCTGGTGGGTGTGCCCGTGCACGACCACCACCTGCTTGAAGCGCTGCAATAGTGCCTGTACTTCCTCGGCGTCCTCGGTCCAGAAGTTCCACGGGCGATAATATTTGTACAGCGGAGAGTGCGAGAACACGATGAGCGGTGTGTCATCGGAATAGGCAGCAAGGTCGTTCTTGAGCCAGGCCTGCTGCTCCGTCCCGACCTTGAAGCGGCTCTGGATGCCATTGTCGAGCCCTGCCACCGTCTGCATCCGCTCCATCCCCGTCATGCCCCGCTCGCTCCAGAAGTCATCCTCCATCACACTATGGAGCACGACAAAGTGGACGCCCTTGTGATCAAACGAATAGGTGGGTTCGCCAAACAGCGTGCGCCATTTCTCGCCCAGGTCCAGAAACCAGTCGTGCTCGCCCACCATCATCTTGACCGGCGCCTTGAGGCTCTTCAGGATCTGCGCGCCGAGATCGAGCTCCAGGGGCTGACCCAGTTGCGCGAGATCACCCCCATAGAGCACGAAATCCGGCTGCGGGGCCATGTGGTTGATGTCGTCGACGGCGCGCAGCAATTGCCGAACGAAGCGGTCATTGAGCTGGCGTTTATAGAGGTGCGAGTCGGAGATATATGCGAAGGTGAATTCCACCGGACCCGCCTCTCCGGTCGCGGCGTGGGCCACCTGCACCGGCTGGAAACTGTGGAAGTTGAACTCCACGCCGCGCGCGAGCGCGGCGGCGGCGGCGGCGGCGGAGAGCTTGAGAAAGCTTCGGCGGTCGAGGTTTTTCAAGCCACGGAACAATGCCTCGCGTTCTTCGTAGTATCTCGTCTCAACGCTCTTAACGACTGTTCGTTTCATCTTTGTGCCTCCAAACTTACCTGGTCCCGCCCATGACCCGCTCTTCAAACGGCAGTACGCGACGCTCGGCCATCGCCGTGTCGCGGAAGGGGCGCTTCGCCGCGGCCAGCTTGCGCTGTTCTGTAAAGGCGCGCTGATTTTGCTCCGTGAAACGTGCGTCGCTCAGAGTAAACATGAACTCCACGACGGCATCGATTTCATCTTCGCTCAAGGCCAGCGGTTCGATGCCGCCGTCCAGAAACGGATTGGGCTCGCCGCCTTTGTTATAGTGATCCATCACGTCCCACAGCGTCTCCATGGACCCGTCATGCATGTAGGGGCCCGTCAGTGCGATATTGCGCAATTGCATGGTCTTGAACGCCCCGATGTCGGCACGATCCTTCGTGACCATGAACCGGCCAAGCTCCGACAGATCGGTCTCGATCGCCAGGCGATCCACCACTTTCATACCCCCTTCCTGCGCCAGGGCCTCGAGCGCCCGGCGTGCTAGCTGTTCGAAATTTTGCTTGCGTGCCGCCACCCCGATATTGTGAAATCGATTGTCGCTGCCGATGGGAATGGAGGGGTTCATCTGGTGACAGCTCATGCAGCGCCCTTTGCCATTGAATAAATTCCAGCCGCGCTTGGCCTCCTCCGAGATGGCCTCCGGGCTGCCCGCGAGGTAACGATCGAAGGGGGCATCGAGAAACACGAAGGTACGCTCAAAGGCGGCGATGGCCCGCCCCAAATCGTCGTAGTTCGGAGCCCGCCCATAGGCGAAGGAGAACATACGCTTGTATTCGGGATCATCAGCGATCGCCGCCAGCGCCGCCCCCTCGTTGGCATGGGCCATCTCGATCGGGTTGACGATAGGCAGTTTCGCCTGTTCCTCGAGGCTCGGGGCGCGGCCGTCAAGAAACATGGTTTGCAGCAAAAAGGCATTCATGGTGGTGGGGGCATTGCGCTTGCCTAGGGCGCCATTGACGCCCTCCGACACCGGGCGCTGGTCGGTAAAGCCTCGGCTGACATCATGGCAGGTGGCGCAGGCCACGGTGCCGTCCTGGGACAGCCGGGTTTCAAAGTAAAGCTTTTTCCCGAGCGCCACCCGTTCGGGCGTCATTTTGTTGTCCTCGGGGACCACAAGCTGTTGCCAGATCTCAGGATCGACGCCCGGCGGGGGCTGGGTTACGTCGTGCGCTGGAAGCAAGCTCTCGAGGAGGGTTTTTTGCTGACCCATGTCGAGGGCGCCGTGGGGTCCACGCGGGCCTGCGGCATTCTCTTGCAACCGCGCATTGCAAGCCCCTAACCACGGAAGCACCATCGTAACTAGTAGAAAAGCCGTGCGATTTCTAATTTTTAGGTACTGCATTGATGACCCCCTCACGGTTCTCTTGTCCACGCCTTCTGGTAAACCCGTTCCCCTGGCGACACGCCGCGGTCGCCTTCACAATAAATTATAGCGCGCGCTGGTTACTTTTGGATTTCTCCTCGCGTTCACGCTTGCGGAAAGTGGGAGGAGCAGCGGGTTGTCTTAAGACATGCCAGAGCGACCGCACGTTAGAGCGGCTCTCGTGCAGCACGATCGTGATGGCGATTTGCTCGATCGCCGCGAGCAAAAAAATCGGCGTGGCCAGCCGAAACGGCCAGGTCGGACCGCCGGCGAACATGAGGAAAGCGGTGCTAGCAGCCACCGCGGCCGCCAACTTAGCGCCCCAGGTGTGATAGGTGGGAAAGACCCTGAACTTCAACGTACCGATGATGGCAGGCAGGGCGGAGCTCACGATGAGCGCCATGATGAAAGGCGCTTCTTGGCGCATGATGTCAGGCCATAACCACCACGCCGTGACCGGGATCGTGGCGTACATCACCACGTCGCCGGCGGTGTCCAACAGGGTCCCGAGTGCGGATTCCTGCTTCAATAGCCGCGCAATGAAACCGTCGAGTGCATCGCTCAGGAACGATAGTACGAGGACCGCCAAATAGGCCCTCGGCATCCCATGCCAAGCGAGCAGGCCGAGCACGGGTGCCGCGATGAACCGAAAGCAGCTCAGCAAGTTCGGCCATGTGAGCACGCCGTTGATGTTCTCCTGAAGTGCCATTTCGGTAGCCCCAAAAGACCTCGCTCAAAATATCACAGTCGCGGCAGCGTAATGTCAATATGCGCCGCAGCGTGTCGATC
>JBIMKC010000138.1:0-6072 GCA_043673925.1 Chromatiales bacterium
CCTGAATACCCTCCGGATGACCTTCGGCATTGACCAAAACCCGCAGCAGCACCCGGCCCTTCTCCCCCAGACGACGGGAAAGCGCCGGGTAACGCGGCGCCGGGTTGTTTAAGTAATCAGCAGCAAACCGCGGCGGCGCCGGATCCGGTGGCGCCTCGCTCTTCGGGCCCTTGAGCGCCGGGGCTGCTGCGGCCAGCGGCTCAGGCTCCGGCGCAGACTCCTCCCGGGTGTGTATATGGATCGCCTTCAGTAAGGGAATCTTCTTGACCACCTTCTTGGATTTGGGCTTCGGTTTAGGTTTGGGCTGAGGAACCACTTCAACTTTCGGCGGCGCCGGTGCCTCGATCGCCGGTGCCTCGATCATGGTAACCATCAGCGGGTGTGGTGCTTGTAACGGTACCGCCGTCACCGGCGTGTAGTGCGCAACGCTCACCAACGCAGCAAGGTGTAAGCCTATCACCAAGCATAAACTAACGAACGAATGATCCTCGCCCAAACCCAGACGACGCCGGCCATCGTCACACTGCCTCATCATCCTTACCGTCGTAGCGCGAGGCCAGTTGCAGGTCGTGGAGCACCAAAAGGACGCCGATCCCCTGCTCGCGGCAGAGCCGCCTGATGAGCCCGAGGACCCCGATGCTTGTGGGCCAGGTCGAGGCCGGCATTGGGCTCATCGAGAAGCAGGTAGCGCTCCGGGGCATCGGGCGTGGGCTCCCAGATCTGCGAGATCTTCATCATCATCGAAGACCTCGAGCGAGGTGGCGATCCCGTCGGTCGAGGGCTTGCGGACCACTATCCTAAAAAATATAATACCTGCCCTACCGGATCAGCTCTCGCATGCTATCCAGGCGCATCGCCACCGCCCGTAACCTGGTCCGCGCCGGACCCTGTACGGTCGCGTGATTGAAAGCCATCAAGCCACCTTTTGCAGGGACGAACCAAGCTGCCGGTCCTTGAGGTATTCTTCCGCATAATCCACGCAGCAGCCGCAACACGTACCAAGATACAGCTTATCGCTAAGCTGCCTTATCGAATTGACGCCATTTTGGATGGCGCGTTCAATATCTTGATCCTTGACCCCGTGACAGACACAAACAAGCATTCTCGCTTCCTCTTCAATTCAAGACTGATGCTAATGCTATTACAAATGAGAAGCATTCGCAACCACCTTAGAAACAACGGTCTTAACGAACAACTTCTCTGCGCTACCTGCTGGGATTACCGCCTAGACCCTTCTGCAGCTAGCGCATCGACAATAGATAGTTTTCGATCCCCAGTTTCTCAATCAATTCAAGCTGGGTTTCCAACCAATCTACGTGCTCTTCTTCTCCATGCAGTATCTCTTCCAAAAGCGATCTGGACGCGAAATCCCGGCTCGATTCACACCACGGAATCGCTTCCCGCAGCAGGGTCATCGCGTTGTTCTCGAGTTTAAGATCACAGGTCAGCATTTCTTTCACGTTCTCCCCGAGCATGAGTTTTCCTAGGTCCTGGAGGTTCGGCAGGCCGTCTAAGAACAGGATCCGCTCGATCAAACGATCCGCATGTTTCATCTCGTCCAGGGATTCACGAAACTCGTACTCGTTGAGCTTGTGCAACCCCCAGTTCTTGAACATGCGTGCATGCACAAAATACTGGTTGATCGAAGTAAGCTCGTTCTTCAAGACCTTATTGAGATAGTCGATCAGTTTGCCGTCACCTTTCATCGGTATCCCCACTTCGCAGGAACGGTTGCTACCGTCGTTCACGCACTATACTGAGAGCTTGTGAAAAAATCTGCTGCGCTCGGGATCTAGCGTTCCGGCGGTGCGCGGAATCCTCAAGTATTTCAAACACTCCGGTTGCTCGTCCCATCCTTGGGACTCGCCCCTGCGGGGCTCGCGCTCCGTTTCGCTCCCGGCAAAACGGTCCTGCGCTCCGGCGGAAAGCCAGGGCCAGGGGCGAGCACCCGAGCGCCAGCGAAGCCTGGCCAGGGCCGAAGGCGGCCCTGCTTGGCGCGCCGAGGATGCAGCGCGACCTCCCATCGCTCGCGACGATTTTTTCACAACCTCTGAGCCCGTCCCCCTGCCTGTCAATGCGGCTGAGCCCTCAAGCCCATCGCAGGGCGTGTTATATTTTGAACCTATGATAGAGTTGCCACTAAAGAACGTCGGGCCGTCGCATCGGCGCGCGACATTCGATTAATAACATTCAGCGCCATCATCGCGAACGACTCGGAAGCGAATGGAAAATCCCTTACTGACCGAGGCGGGTTTACCGCCGTTCAAACACATCGAAATAGCACACGTGGAACCGGCCATCGATACCGTGATCGCCGAGAATCGTGCGGCTCTTGCATCGCTTCTAAAAAACGCGGCGTCACCGGACTGGGAACGAACCCTACGGCCGGTTGAAGACTTACAGGACCGGTTAAGCCGCGCCTGGGCGCCAGTGCGGCATCTGCATGCGGTCGCCGACAACGATGATCTGCGCGCGGCTTTTAGCAATTGTCTGCCCAAGCTCAGCGACTACGCCACCGAGTTCGGTCAGCACGAAGGGCTTTATAACGCCTATAAGAGCGTGCGGAGCAGTCCGGAATTTCCGCGCCTGCCGCGGGCCGAGCGCAAGATTATTCAGAATGCGTTGCGCGATTTTAAGCTCTCGGGCGTGGAACTGAATGGCGAAACGAAGGAGCGTTTCAGGGCCATCAAACAGCGCCTAGCCCAGCTCGATGCACGTTTTGACGAGCATTTACTCGATGCGACCCACGGCTGGAAGAAACACCTCACAGATCCCGCCGCGCTCCAAGGGCTGCCGCCATCGGCGCGTGATCTTGCCCAGCAACGAGCGGCGCGCGAGGGTCTTTCGGGATGGCTGTTGACGCTCGAACTCCCGCTTTACCGGCCCCTATTGACCTTTGCGGATGACCCCGATTTACGCCACGAAGTCTACGCGGCCTACGTGACGCGCGCATCCGACCAGGGACCCTTTGCCGGACGCTGGGACAACTCGGAGATCATGGTAGAGATCCTGAACTTGCGCGCGGAACTGGCGCGGCTGCTCGGCTATCAACATTATGCGGAGCTGGCGCTGGTTCCGAGAATGGCCAAGAGCGCCGGCGAGGTGCTGGGCTTTCTGGAGGATCTCGGGGCGCGCGCCCGGCCGGTGGCCGAGCGCGAGCTGGCGGAGCTTCAAGACTTCGCACAGACGCACTACGGCCGCGATGACGTGCACGCCTGGGACGTCGCCTACTATTCCGAAAAGCTGAAGCAGCAGCGCTTTTCGCTTTCGCAAGAAGATTTGCGGCCCTATTTCCCGGCGCCGCGGGTATTGAACGGATTGTTCGCGATTGTCCGGGGCATTTACGGTCTAGACATCCGGGCGCGCGCCGATGTCGAGACCTGGCACTCGGACGTAGATTTCTATGAGGTCTACGACCGCGGCGGCTCGCTGCGCGGGGGGTTTTACCTCGATCTCTATGCGCGTCCGCACAAGCGCGGCGGGGCCTGGATGGACGAATGCATTGTACGCAAGCGCTCGCCGGCGGGTGTGCAGATCCCCGTCGCGTTCCTGACGTGTAACTTCGCTCCACCGATTGGCGCGCACCCGGCCTTGTTAACCCATGACGACGTGAATACCCTGTTCCACGAGTTCGGGCACGGACTGCATCACCTGCTGACGCTGGTCGATTATCCGAGTGTCGCCGGGGTCAACGGCGTACCGTGGGATGCCGTGGAGCTGCCGAGTCAACTCATGGAAAACTGGTGTTGGGAACCGCAAGCACTGAATCTCATCAGCGGCCACCATGAGACGGGCGCGCCCATCGATGCCGCGCTCTATGAGCGCATCCACGCGGCGAAAACCTTCCAAGCGGGTATGCAAATGGTGCGTCAGCTCGAAATCGCCTTGTTCGATTTCCGTCTCCACCTGACGCCGGGTCCTTACAGCGCATCCGTGATTCAAGCAGTCTTGGACCGCGTGCGCGCGGAGATCGCCGTCGTTAAGCCGCCGCTGTTCAACCGTTTTCAGCACGGATTCTCTCATATCTTCTCCGGGGGCTATGCGGCGGGTTATTACAGCTACAAATGGGCGGAGGTGCTGGCCGCGGACGCCTTCTCGAAATTTCAGGAAGGCGGGGTCTTCGATGCCGGGACCGGGGAAGGATTCATGCAGACATTCTTGGAGCAAGGCGGAACCCTCGAACCCATGGAAATGTTCGTCCAGTTTCGCGGGCGCGAACCTCAGATCGCTCCTCTCCTACGCCGCTGGGGCCTGGCGGCGTAAGCTGATTGAGCAGCTATGCGACGCCTGCGCGCAACCTCCCTAGCGATGTTGCTTACCCTGGAATCCCCGCATCTAATTGCCGAGCAGGCCTATGTTATCGATCGGCTGCTCATCGGTATCCACAAAGACAAGGATCTCGACAGCGAAATCATCAAGGTGTTGCCCACCGGGACCAGACTGGAAGTGCTGAAGCGGGAGGCCGGCTTGGCGCAAATAAAGGGACCCGAAGGGATCACCGGATGGGTCGATGTCGCCTATTTGATGCCGGAGCGTCCTGCCCGCGTGGTGGCGGACGCGCTGGACAAACAAAACAAGCAGTTGGACGCGGAGGTCAAGAAATTAAAAGAGCGTCTGAAGGGTCTGCGGACCGCAAGCGCGGGTCCGGCCGCCCCGAATGCCTCGCGTGCGGAGGAGCCTGATCCGCAAGCGTCCGAAACCGAAAAATTGCAGGAACAGAATGCGGCCCTCACCCGGTCGCTTGAGGAACAACGCCTGCGGGCCGAGGAATTGCAAACGCGATTGGCGACACTCACCGCTTCGAGCAGCGGCGCCACCCTCCTAAGCACCGTCCCCGCAAACGAACCCTTCATGGCGAAGTTTAAGTTGCACTTGATCTTCGCGGCCTTGGCCTTGGCCCTCGGCGCCGGATGGGGGTTTTATCTCGCGGACTACCTGCAACGGCGGCGCCACGGGGGTTTCCGCATCTAGCGCGCGGGACTGGAGCCGTGCTAAAGGTAGCAACCTGGAACGTCAATTCCGTACGTATGCGCACCGAGCAAATCGTGCCATGGCTGGCCCAGGAACGCCCCGATCTGCTGGCATTGCAGGAAACCAAAGTGCCGGACGCCGAGTTTCCGGCCGATGTTTTCCTCGCAGCCGGTTATCAGCCGCTTTACGCGGGTCAGAAGAGTTACAACGGTGTCGCGATTCTGAGCCGCGGCACGGGTACAGACATCGTGACGGAAGTGCCGGACTTGAACGATCCACAACGCCGGATCCTGGCGGGTGTGTTCGATAAAATTATGCTCGTGAACGTTTACGTTCCCAACGGCTTCGAGGTGGGATCGGATAAATACGCCTACAAACTCGAGTGGTTGCAGCATTTCACCCTCTACGCGGCGTCGCTGGTCCGGAGTGGGAACGACATTATCATTCTCGGGGATTTTAATATCGCACCCGAGGACCGGGACGTCTATGATCCCGTGGCCTGGGAAGGGAATGTTCTCGTGAGCCCGCCGGAACGAGAACGCTTGCAGCGATTATCGGCGCTCGGGCTTACGGATGTGTTTCGACTCTTTCGGCAGGATGCGGGATTTTATTCCTGGTGGGACTATCGCGCCGGAAGCTATCGGCGCAATCACGGCCTCCGCATCGACCTCATCCTGGCGAGTGAGTCACTGGCCTCGCGCTGTATCGATTGCCGCATTGACAAAGAACTGCGCGGCCAGCCCAAGCCTTCCGACCACGCGCCGGTCATTGCCGAGTTTCGGTAGTTCGCCACCGATCCCCGCGAGTGAAGGGCCGCGCCAACCGCAAGGACCCGTTGCGCTGATCACGCCTCAGTCGCTAAGATCGCATAGTTTTTTTATATTGATACTTTCATGAAACCCGACATTCATCCGGCATACAGCGAGATAACCGTCACCTGCAGTTGTGGCAATAGCTTCGCCACGCGCTCGACGGTCGGTAAAGACATCCATATCGACGTGTGCTCCGCCTGTCACCCGTTCTATACCGGCAAGCAAAGGCTCGTGGATACCGCGGGGCGTGTGGATCGATTCCGGCGCAAGTATAAGTTGCACTCCTAGT
>JBIMKC010000139.1:0-6032 GCA_043673925.1 Chromatiales bacterium
AGGGTGGAGATTATGCGAGGAACGGCTAAAATTATAGCTCTGGCGGCATGCCTGGCGGCAACACTCGGCGGGTGTGGCGAAACGTCTGGACTCTCAGAAGAGCAGCAGATCAGGAACTCACTCGAGGCGGTTAACCGTATGCTGGCGAACCGCAAGGGACCGGACGATCCCGCGACGGACGGCATGGAACAAATGAAGGCCGAGCTTGAACAAAGGCTCGCCGCAGTGACGGCCAATCAGGCCGAACAACAGTAGTGGCAGCTGGTTCTATTCTCGGCTGCGAACCGGTGGAGGTTCCTCAAAGTGAATGATGCGGCGCGCGCTTCGGCGCTGTGGATCGCTATCGTCCGCGGGCGTTATCCTCGCGCCGTGTTCGAAGCGCGTGGTGTCCGCCACCCGCGAGACTGTCGGGATTTCCAGTAAGCTGGGGATACCGTTGCCGCGCTGATCTCGCTCGTTCGCGGGTTCATGATCCGCGGGGCGCGATGCCCGCGAGACCGAGCCGGCGGGCTCGTGACCGGACGGATTGGCGAAGCGGTCGTTGAGGCTCTCGACGTAGCGGTCGGCGTCGCTGAGCACGCGGATAATGCCGCGCTGAGCCCGCCGCCCCCATCCCACGGGTGTCGTAGGAAAAATCGAGCGCATAAAGCGCGTGTTTTGCTTGAACGCGCGTATCAAGGAGTCTTTGATTTCTTGGGATAAGGCTTCTCGTAGCATTCCTTTGATGACGGTCTTGGCGGCCAGTTGGCGCAACGCGAAATGAGGGTATATCAAAAGGGCGATCACCACCGCGGCGCCGGCGAGTTGGAGGGGATCGGGGAGGTTATGCAGCCAGGCAGGAGAACCATCGGACCACCCGGATATACCCGACGCCAGGAGTACGCTGAACACAATTCCGTAGACGAGTGCGTCCAACAGCAAAACGCGTAGTTTCCATTTTCGTTTGCTCGCGCTAATCCGCGGCACGAAATCCTCTTGGATGGCTTTAGCGGTCTTCTCCAGAACACCGATAATGCGGTAGCAGCGCTCCACCTCGACCTGTTGCATCCGGCTCAAGAGTTCCGTCATATCGACGACCCTTTTTTGCTCGAATCGCTGCCGCAGGTTATCGTTGTCGATCGGGTTAGCCGCTTCCAGGTTGTAAATGCGGTAAAAACGGCCGGCCGTCAATCCCGCGCTCGCCAAGGCGCGTTGCCAGGCTGCGAAGACTTCTTCGGGATTGTCTTCGCGGGCGGTCGCATCAATTTGATTGAGCACAAATAGAAACTTGTTGGAGTCGGGTCTGCTAATGGTCTCCGTGACCAGATGCTGGAGGGTATCTTTCATTGCCCCCGGTTCCGGATGCCGGGCATCGAAAAACACCAGCACCAGATCGGAGAGGTCGATGATATGGTTCGTGATCCGCAAGGTCGAAGTCCGTTGCAGATCCGCGTCGAATCCCGGGGAATCGATTAATATCTTGCCTCGGAGGGCTTCGCTCGGACAGGTTTTAAGCTGCAGATAGGCATCCACACGCCGGCCTTCGCCCTGGGCCACCGCGTCGATGTCGCGGCTTATGTTGTAAAACGGAAAGCGTGGATCGGCGTCGAGCGCGAGGCCGGGTAAGATCCGAGGCGTAGCGTCGGTGCTGAAACAGATCACGGTAAACTTGTCGTCTACCGCCTGATTGCCGGTGAGTTGCAGCTTGTAGCGTAGATAATCGTTGATAAACGTAGACTTGCCCGAGGAAAACGTTCCTAGCACCGAAATCAGGGGCCACCAAGGCACGCGGGTGGCGTAGGAGTCCCCAAGATCGAGTAGACCCATGCGATACGCGACGCCGTCCAACGCCCGGAAGCTCTTGACCACATTGAGCAGGATCGGGTTTTCTTGAGCTAAATGGGTTTCTAAGCGCTGTAGACGTTGTGCTAGGTTAAATCGGACATTGCCGGCCATGGGGTGTTCCTGCCTTACACGCGCAGCGCTTGAGAATGGCTCTTGCGGCGGCGCGTGTAAGTTTTTTGCGTTCTGGTGCGTGGCAACGATGCCAGGCTGAGCTTTATGTGCTTAGATTAGTATAACACGCGCCACTTTTAGGGGCGGATCCGTGGTCCCTGGGGTAGGCGGTCGCGCATGGCAATGAAGGAAGGATGACTGTGGGAGAAGACTTGCGATCGAGTCCGCGTCAGCGTGCGGCTGAGATCATCGCACGCAAACTGCCATACGCACGCGGGCATCACCGCGATAAACTGCTCGGGGGGCGGCGGATCGAGGAGTGGTTTAGCGGTGAATATTCTGATCTCGAGGGATTACTGAACGCCCTCGCGGAATCACCCTATGTGGATACCGCGGCGCCCGAGAGCAGCCGCTTGATTTCAGATCTGGTCTCGGCACGCGGTCCGATGTTTCGGGTATTTACCGAGGAAGAGATCGGAATTGTGGTCGCATGGATCCGCTCCTTGAGATCGACGAGCGGTCCGGTCATCCGAGGCAACGTAGAACCGCAGGCGCGCGACGGCCGAGGGGATGACACCGGCCCGTGGCCTGGGACGGGCGTGGGCGAGCCTGAGAGCGCATCGGCGAGCCCGGCCCAAGACGCGAGATCGCCGCGCCTGGACAAACGGCTGCTTTATTATCACCTGGTCAACGTGGAACGCTATCCCGAGTCTTCGCGCCCGGCGAAGCACTACGTCGAGCGTTGTCTAGCCCGCGCACGACGGGCCATGTGGCTGTCCAGGCTTTATCCGGAATTACGTTCTTTCGAGTACAGCCGCGCTGCGTTCGAGCATAGGATCGAGGTGAGCTATCGCGAGGCCGTGGATGCCTATCGGCCCTTTATCCCTCCGCCGCGACTCTCCAGAGAGGAGTATCTGTGGCTATTCGTGCAACTGGCACCTTTGATCCTCGTCGATGGGTGCTGGCTGCGCAACGTCGGCTGGCTGTACGCACGCCACCCAGGGATCGCGGCGGGTTTGGTTAAGATCTACGCCGATGAGGTGGGTGGCGGGGACCCGGAGGCGAGTCACGCCGCTATTTTTCGCGAGTTGTTGCGATCGGAAGGCATCGATCTTCCGGAAGTCTCATCAGATGAGTTCATTCGCTATGGTAATTTTACTTCGTCGGTATTCGATCTCCCGCTGTATTTGCTGTCCATCTCCCAATATCCTCGGACGTTCTTGCCGGAGTTGCTCGGCCTCAATCTAGCCATCGAGCTGAGCGGCCTCGGCGCGTTTTACATGAAGCTCGTCGATGAGCTGAACTATTGGCGGATCGATGCGCGCATCATCAGTGTCCACATCGCGAGCGACAACCTCGCGAGTGGTCATGCGGCACTGGCCGAGGCGGCGATCGTCGCCTATCTCGACGAGCTGGGCGCGGGTTATGGAGAGCGAGAAGTGCAGCGGCACTGGCGGCGGGTATGGCGCGGTTACGTATCCCTGCGGGTCGTGGCCGCGAAAACGTGGTTCGACCTCTTGATCCGCTTCGTCTCGCGGTTCGGGCTCAAGCGTGTACAACGGCGGTGGGTCACTTAAGGAAGCCGTGCGTATCGCGTCGTAGGATGAAGCGGTATTACATCGGTTTAGCGACCACTTTCCACGATCCGGCCCTGGCCATCGTGGATGCGGAGGGCGAGATCGTATTCGCCGAGGCGGCCGAGCGTTTTCTTCAGAGCAAACGCGCGATCAATGCGGAGCCTGATCATTTATTTAGGATCGCCGATCTAGTCAAGGAGTATTGCAAGCAAGACGCCGAATTTACGATCGCCCGCTCGTGGAGCGCACGCTCCAGTCGCCTCCCGTTTCTGGCCGGCGTGGCAAGCCGGCTCGGCCTGCTGAGTCCAGACTGGCTCCCGCGCGCCCCGCTCGACGGCTGGTCGCGCACGCTGCTGATGCGGCGCTATCAGCTTTATCATCTCATGCTGTGCGTGCGGAGCGCGCATCTCAAAGCCGGGGCTAACCTTGCGCTCGTCATGCGGCATCGCTTTGGAAATCGCAAGCTTCGCTTCTTGAGTTTCGACCATCACCTCACGCACGCGGCCTATGCTTGTTACGGCAGCCCGTTTTCGGAGGCCGTGTGCATGATCGTCGATGGCACCGGAGAGCGCGGCTCGATAAGCTGCTACGCTTATAGGGACGGG
The DNA here is from genome assembly GCA_043673925.1 of Chromatiales bacterium. Lineage (GTDB taxonomy): Bacteria > Pseudomonadota > Gammaproteobacteria > JACCXJ01 > JACCXJ01 > USCg-Taylor. Next base: position 4,118 of record JBIMKC010000139.1, read on the forward strand.
CGTCTGCATCCCTTGTCCCGCCACCAAGGCCCGGAAAGCTTGGGCGGGCTTTATATGCTCATCACGGAATTATGCGGTTTCTCGAGCTTCGGCGGCGAGGAGTGGAAGGTGATGGGTCTCGCGCCCTATGGCCGCACCGACGAAGAGATCTATCGCTTGCTGAGGCCGATGATCCGCGTCGCCGGATGCGGCTTGAGATACCCACCGATGCGTCAGCTTCGCGCAGCGCTTACGTACCTTTGGGGATACCGGCGGACAGCGGACGCATCGGCTTTGGCGGTTGCCGATCTCGCGCATACCTGGCAGCGGGTCTTTTCCGAGATCATGGACGAGTTGTTGCAAAATCTCTACGAAGAAACCCGCGTCGACAACCTCGTTCTTAGCGGCGGCTGTGCGCTGAACTCATCTTATGCGGGCCGGGTTTTTGAAAGCACACCGTTTAAGCGTTTGCATATCCCTAGCGCACCCGCCGACGACGGCAACGCCGTGGGCGCGGCTTTACTCGCCTACGAGAAGACAGCGGGGCCGCGCAAGACTCGACAGCAATTGTTCTCACCCTATCTCGGATCTCGGGTGTCGGCCGAGACCCTGACGAATGTGGCAAGGTGGAGCGGTCTACGGACATTACGTCATCTTCCCAAAACGGTGCATTTGGAGGCGGCCAGGCGGCTTGCCGAAGGAAAAATTCTCGGCTGGATCCAGGACCGTGCGGAGTTCGGTCCGCGCGCGCTCGGTAACCGTTCAATCTTGGCCGATCCGCGCTTGGGCGAGATGAAAGATCGACTAAACCGGGAGGTAAAATTCCGCGAGGAGTTTCGACCCTTCGCGCCGGCCATCTTGCACGAGTACGGCGAGGAGTATTTCGAGAACTATCAGGAGTCCCCGTACATGGAGCGAACGCTGCGCTTCAAGCAAGAAGTGCGTGCTAAAGTGCCCGCGGTGGTTCACGTGGATGGCACCGGGCGCTTGCAGACCGTGAAACGGGAATGGAATGCCCGTTTTCACGCGCTCATCGAGGCTTTCCACCGCTTGACGAACATACCGCTCCTGCTCAATACGTCATTTAATATCATGGGTAAGCCGATGGCCCACACCGTTGAAGACGCATTGGCGATTTTTTTTACCACGGGAATGGATGCCTTGGTGATCGAGGATTATTTGCTTGAAAAATAGGCTTGTCCGTAGAATCGGTGGGTAACCATTAACTCCCTCTCCGACCGGAGAGTGTGGGGGTGCGGCGGACCGCGGTACCTGTACCTTCGCTTTGGCTGAGGACCGTAGTATAGTAGAGCCCGGGGCCTCCCTTGTCAGAGGCGCGTGCAAGGCCTCTCAAGGCAGGCGAAAACGCCTACTAACACGTGACAGAAGCAAGACAACTGTGGAGGTGGTTATGAGTCTACTCTCGACAATCTTGAATTTAGCGAGCGGGGTGGTGACAGGTCCGGTGGCGGAGAAGCTGGTCCCCAAGGCGATGGCTATGCTCAATGACCCGCAGACGGGTGGGCTCTCGGGTCTCGTGGAGAGCTTCCAACAGAAGGGGCTGGGTGATCTGGTTTCTTCCTGGATCGGTACCGGCGAGAACCGCGCGGTGTCTGCCGAGCAGGTGCAACAGGCGCTGGGCGAAGCGAAGGTGCAGCAGGTGGCGCAGTCCGCCGGGATCTCCAGCCAGGAGTGCTGCTCGGGGCTTGCCGCGCTACTGCCCCAGCTCATGGACAAGCTGACGCCCGATGGCAAGCTCCCCGAGGCAGGCCTGGTCGACCAGGCATTGGCTGCCTTGAAGAACAAGTTGATGGCCTAAAGGGCGCTGGGGCGCCCTTCCGCATTCCTCGATGCGCCCCGACTGCCTGCCGGGGTGCAGCAAGGAGTGCCGTTAGACCCTGCGGTAGCGGCGTCATAGCGGCTCCGATCGTTTCCG
>JBIMKC010000140.1:0-5926 GCA_043673925.1 Chromatiales bacterium
GAACCACCGACACAGGGATTTTCAGTCCCCTGCTCTACCGACTGAGCTACCTGGCCCGGGTGTTTTCGGACGCGCTATTAGAACGGGCGGGATGGCGCGCGTCAAGGGACGGCCGGTGCGGAGATGATCCCTCTGCTTTTACGCAGGCGGCACGTAGCCTTCCGGTTTTGCGGAGCCCTGACCGAAGAAGAATCCTTCCATTTCTTGTTCCAGAAACGAGCGCGCCTTGGGGTCGAGCGGCGTCAAGCGGTTTTCGTTGATGAGCATGGTTTGGTGGTTAAGCCACATTTGCCAGGCCTCCTTGGAAACGTTCTCAAAGATGCGCCTGCCGAGATCCCCAGGATACGGTGCGGCGGTCAACCCCTCGGCTTCCTTCCCGAGCTTAATGCAAGTTACGATGCGTGTCATAGGCACACCTGATCATTGACTGAGTGTTTTCAGAAGTTTCATGGCAGGGGCCGCCAGGCCGAGGGGCCGCGAGGACGCCTTGCTATACCAGAGCGTCGCGCCGCGATCGTTAACCCCTTGGAGCTCCCCTACCCGCAGATACACTGGACGAATCTCGAGATCGAAGTGGCTGAAAGTGTGCCGGAACGGTCGCCCGCTTTGGAGCTGTGTTGGCTCGACACCGAGGTGGCGCCAACACCAGTCAATTGGGTCGGTACTCGGCGGGCATTCGGGGAAGCTCCATAGGCCACCCCAGATCCCGGCCGGAGGCCGTTGTTCCAGCAAGATTTCCGCCTTGGCATTTTGCACGATCACAAAGCAAGTCGTGCGTTTCGGCAAAATCTTTCGGGGCTTCGGTTCGGGATAATCTGAAGTGCGTCCGAGCCGGTATGCTTGACACCCCGTGCGTAGGGGACACGCGCCGCAACGTGGAACGCTCCGCGTGCAAAGGGTCGCACCGAGGTCCATGATCGCCTGCGTATATTCCGACACTTGCGCCGCCGGCGTATGCTGTTCCGAACGGGCCCATAGTTCCCGTTCGACGGAAGGCGAACCCGGCCATCCGCCGATGGCGTGGTAACGCGCGAGGACGCGTTTGACGTTGCCGTCGAGTATTGGCTGTCGTTCGCCGAACGCCAGCGACAGTATGGCGCCTGCCGTCGAGCGGCCGACGCCGGGTAAATGCATGAGATCTTCGAGACCCCGCGGAAACTCGCCTGCATGGCGTTCCAGCACGATGCGCGCGGCCTGATGGAGGTTCCGCGCCCGCGCGTAGTAGCCGAGCCCGGACCAGTAATGCAGGACCTCATCGATCGGCGCCTTGGCAAGCTCCTTCACGTTAGGGAACCGCATGGTAAACCGCTCAAAAAAAGCGATGACGGTAGGGACTTGAGTCTGCTGCAGCATGACTTCGGAAAGCCATACGCGATAAGGTGATGTCAGGCGCTGCCACGGGAGATCCTTCCGGCCGTGCAGGCGATACCAACGCCATAACCGTCGGCTGAAATTATCCACAGCTATTCGACGTTCGCCGCAGGCCGCACCGGGTGTAGCCACTTTGTTTAGAATCGGAGCAGATCCTTGAGCTTTTCTTGTACGTCCTTGTTGCCCGGATCCTGCGCGGGGGCTGCCTCGGCGGGCGCCGGTGCGGTCGCACCGCTCTGATCGGCCCCATCGCCAGCCTGCGGCTTCTTGCCCCCGAGCAGACCGCCCAAGGCACCCAGCACGCCAACCGCATCCTCGCCCAACTTCTCCTTGAGCTTCTCGGTGATCTCTTCCTTGTTTTTCTCCAACGCCTTTTCCGCTTTGGCCTTGGCGAGACCGGCCATGTCCGGGCCATAGCTGGGATCGTCGAAGGTGCCGCTCACCTTGATCGGGATCGTGATACCCTTGATATCGGTGAGTTCCTTCCCGCTTTGCCCCTCGGCGGTCGCGGATAGGGTCGTGTTCAGCGTATAGTCGATGCGTTCGCTCACGAGATCCGCTTGGCCTTGTCCGGCGATCCGAAGCAACGGCGACTTCAGCACCAGGTCCTGATTGCGGACGACACCCTGGTCAAAAATCAACCTGCCTGCCATCTCGCTGAAATCCGTTTTTGCGTTTTCATCGACTTTGCCGACAAAGCCTGCTTCGGCCTTACGCATCAATTGGCCGAGGTTGACGCCGATGAGGGCGCCGTCCAGAACCTGGAAAGCCGCCTTGCCCGAGAGGGTGCGCTTGATCGCATCGGCACTCGCCCCGGCCGCATTGAGCTGCGCATTGAGATTCGCCGTCCCGGCGATCTTGGCCTCACCCGAGAGGTCCTTGAGCAGCGGCTCGATCTGCACGCCGGTCAGAGACTCATTCATGCTCAACTTAGGTTTCGCCGGCCGGGTATCGAGGCCGACACTCCCCGCGATTTTGCCTTGGTAGAGATCGGCCGCGATCGGGTTCAGGTTGATGTCGCCATCCTTCGCGTTAACGACCACGCTAAGCTGGGTCAGCGTGGCGTTTGCAATCTTGAGCTTGCCCACGGTGAGCACGCCCTTGAGGTTTAACGCGCCCGCGGTGCTGCCGACGGGGACTCCGCCATCCGTTCCGCTCGCCGCGTCACGAGCACCGCGGTCTTTCTTAGCGCGGGATTTGTTGCTCTTCTGGGCATCTCCCCCGGCCTTCTCCGCTTTCTCACGGGGCAAATAACGATCGGCGTCGATCCCGTCCACGTCCAGCTTGAAACCGATGGCGGGTTGCGAAAAATCGGCGACGCTTATAGTGCCTTTGATCCGCGTGTCGTCGAGCCGCAGCGCGAGATTGCTCAAGTTAATGCTATTCTTCGATCCCGCGAGGGCGGTATCGAAGCCGACGTTCGTTAATACCTTCGGATCGGTGGTCTCGGGCACGGCCTGACCCAATTGTGTGAACAGCTTGCGCGCATCGAAAGGCTGGAGCTTAAGCGTTCCGGCAAACTTCGGATCCTTGTGAATGTTCTCGGCCTGCGCCGCACCCCGGAGATCGAGGCCGAGACCCTGCAGAGCAAGATCATTGAGCGCCGCGGTTTCTTTGTCGAGATCGATCGCGGCACGCGTCGCGAGCGTCACATCGGCGGATTTGTTCGGTAGGGTCTCACCCACAAGCGCGGCCTTGACATTAAAGGGCGCGAGCGTGAGCTTCGTGCCCGTGCCCGAGAATTTCGTATCCACGTTTAGCCCGATCGCCAAGGTCTCCAAGCCGCTCACACCGAACTCCTTTAAGAGCGGAACGACGTCATCGCCGGTGATCTTGACCGCTCCAGCCTTGACCGCAACTGCTTTGCTGGTGAGATTGAATTCCACGCGCGCGCTCTGCAAATCGAGGTTCAGCGGCCCCTTCGCGCCGGCCGCTTGCAGGGCGGCTTGGAGCTTGAGTGGCTCGACGGCGATCTTGGCCGCGGTGCCGCTCATCCCCATGTCGATGCTGAGCGCCGTGAGTGACTTGGGGATCCCCGCGATGTTGAATGCCTCGCCCGCGGCCTTGATTAATCCTGAAAGCTCTTGGCCCTCGGCGCGCAGCGTGTAGGTGACGGCCGGTTTGTCGGACGTGAGATTCTGCACCTGGATATCGCCGCTCAGGCTTGCCCCGCCGGCATTGAGTGCCAGGCCGGACACCGTGGCCGCGTTTTGCTTGAGATCGGCATTGACGTCATCAGCCGTCAACTTGAGGTCGAGCGCACCGCCCGGCACCGATTTACCCTTGAGCTTGGCCGTGAAATCCAAGGGTTTAACCCCGTAACGCCGGCCTTCGAGGTCATAGTCGACCGTACCCTCCAAGGCAAGATTGCCCGTGAGTCCTTGGGGGGGGGCATCGAAAGCCAAGGAGAGATCAAGCGGCACCGGTTCGCCCGGAGCGATCGCTCCGGTTTCCAGGTTCAGATCTTCAATCGCGTAGCGCTCGCCCTGTTGCTGGTCATCCCAGGTAATGCGGCCGCCTCTGAGATCGACACCGCCGAGGGCCAAGGCGGCGAACGGTTGTGATGCGGCCTCGGCCGCGGCGTCCGGCTTGCCCGCAGGGGCTTCGGCGGGGGGCGTTGCTTCCGCCAGTGCGCCCTTCTGAAGCAAATCGTCCCAGTTGTACTTTCCCGATTTATCGCGCGCCAGATTCAGCTCCAGACCCTCGAGCGCGACGGTGTCCATATCGACCTGCTTCTGCAACAACGGCAGCAGCTTGACTCGCACCTGCACGCGCTCGGATCTGAGAAAGGGCTGATCACCGAATCCGGGCGCGTTGCTGAGCGTGGTCGCGCCCAGTTCCAAACCCAGCCACGGGAACACCGTGAGTCCGATGTCTCCCGCCAGGTCGAGTTTTCTACCGGTCGTTTTCTCCACCTGCCCGATGATTTCGCCCTTGAAGTCGTTGGGGTTTACGAACATGGGAATCATGATCGCGGCCGCGACCATCAAGATGACGACGAACCCGAACACCGCGACGATGATCTTCAGAAGCTTAGTCATGCCTTTCCTTCCTTAACCGTTAAACGCCGGCGCGCCCGTTGGACGGCCGCGCGCACCTGCTCGGGCGCCGTGCCGCCGAAATGATTACGCGCGGCCACCGATCCTTCCAAGGTCAATACCGTGAATACATCGTCCTCGACGCCGGTTGAAAATTGCCGCAATTCGGCGAGTGTCAGCTCGGCCAAGTCTTTCCGCGCGGCGATGGCGTAGCGGACGACGTGGCCGACGGCGGCGTGCGCATCGCGGAACGGCACCCCTTTGCGCGCCAGGTAGTCCGCGAGATCGGTGGCCGTAATATACCCGCGGCGCGCGGCTTCGCGCATTCGCTCGCGCTTGATCGCGATGGCGGGAACGAGATCCGCGTAGGCGCGTAGACAGCCCTTGACGGTGTCGATGATATCGAACAAGGGCTCTTTATCTTCCTGGTTGTCTTTATTGTAGGCCAAGGGCTGCGATTTCATCAGCGTCAAGAGCCCCATCAGGTGACCGTAGACGCGTCCACTCTTCCCGCGCACGAGCTCCGGCACGTCCGGGTTCTTCTTCTGCGGCATGATGGAGGAACCGGTGCAGAAGGCGTCACCGAGCTCGATGAAGTCGAAAGCTTGCGATGACCACAGGACGAGCTCCTCGGAACAGCGGGAGAGGTGCATGAGGATGAGCGCGGCGCAGGCCGCGAACTCGATCGCGAAGTCGCGATCACTCACGGCATCGAGAGAATTCTCGGCGATGCCCTCAAACCCGAGCGCCCGGGCGGTGAATTCCCGGTCGATGGGAAAGCTCGTGCCAGCGAGGGCGGCCGCGCCCAAGGGCAGGACATTGACGCGTTGGCGGCAATCGCGCAGCCGGTCGCGATCACGGCAAAACATCTCGAACCACGCCAGCATGTGGTGGCCGAAGGTCACGGGTTGCGCCGTTTGCAGGTGCGTGTAGCCCGGGAGGATGGTCGCGGCTTCACGTTCGGCGAGATCGACGATTGTGGACATCAGTGTGCACAGTTGGTCCAAAATGGCATCGATCTCGGCGCGCAGGTAGAGCCGGATGTCGGTGGCCACTTGGTCATTGCGCGAGCGGCCGGTGCGGAGTTTCTTTCCCACGTCACCGATGCGTTCCGTGAGCCGCGCCTCGATGTTCATATGCACGTCTTCGAGCGCGATCGACCACTCGATCTCCCCGCGCTCGATGGCGTCGCGGATCGCGTCGAGAGCGGTGACGATGGCGTCGCATTCGGTGGCGCCCAGCACCCCGGTCCGGGCCAGCATGCGGGCATGCGCCTTGGACCCCTCGATATCGTGCCAGTAGAGGCGTTTATCGAAAGGAACGGAGGCCGTGAAGCGTTGGACGAAAGCGTCGGTCGGTTCGGAAAACCGCGAGCTCCAGAGGCTGTCTTTGATTGAGTCGGGTTTCACGCGGTGGCTTAGCGGCAGGGGTGTAGCGCGGCAACGTAGCTATTAGTCTACCACACCGGAGGTTGCGGACGGATAGCTTACCGGAGCCGCGGTTGTGGATCTAATTAA
>JBIMKC010000141.1:0-5912 GCA_043673925.1 Chromatiales bacterium
CATCGTCGCGTCGAGGATAATCCTCGCGCGCATGCGCGCCGCGGCTCTCGGTGCGGTTATGAGCCGCGCCGATACTCACCATCGCCTGTCCCAGCAAATTCTCAAGCTCCAAGGTTTCCACCAGATCGGTGTTCCAGATGAGGGAACGATCCGAAACCCGTACTTCGGAAAAGGACTCTCGGATGGATTCGAATTTGTGAATTCCCTCGCCGAGCAGTTCCGCGCTCCTAAAAACCGCCGCGTGGTTCTGCATCGCGCGTTGCATGTCCAGCCGGATCTTCGCGGTCGGGTGCGATCCTTGCGCGTGACGCAGTCGATCGAAGCGTGTCAGTAGGGCTTCGGTGATTCCCTCGGGCAGCGGCTTGTGAGCCTGCCCGGGTTGGATATGGGCCGCGCAGTAGTTGGCCGCCGCGCGTCCGAACACGATGAGATCGAGCAGCGAATTGGACCCCAGCCGATTCGCGCCGTGGACGGAGACGCAAGCGCACTCGCCGATGGCCATGAGACCCGGCACGACCGCATCGGGATCGCCGTCCCTGAGCGTCACGACCTGGCCGTGATAGTTGGTTGGGATCCCGCCCATGTTGTAGTGCGCGGTGGGGATCACCGGTATCGGTTGCTTAGTGACATCCACCCCCGCGAAGATCCGCGCCGACTCCGCGATGCCGGGTAAACGCTCGTGGATGACTTCCGCTCCCAAGTGCTCCAGGTGCAAGAAGATATGATCCCGTTCCGGCCCCACCCCGCGCCCTTCCCGGATCTCGATGGTCATGGAACGGCTGACGACGTCTCGCGAAGCCAGATCCTTGGCGTTCGGCGCATAACGCTCCATGAACCGTTCGCCTTTTGAATTGGTGAGATAGCCGCCTTCGCCGCGCGAGCCTTCGGTGATCAAACAACCGGATCCGTAGATCCCGGTCGGATGAAACTGGATAAATTCCATGTCCTGGAGGGGCAATCCCGCGCGCAGCACCATGGCGTTGCCGTCACCGGTGCAGGTATGGGCGGAGGTGCAGGAGAAGTAGGCGCGTCCGTAACCCCCGGTGGCGAGCACCACGGTGTGGGCATGAAAGCGGTGCAGCGTGCCGTCATCGAGATTCCAGGCCAGGACCCCGCGGCAGACTCCCTCGTCGTCCATGAGGAGGTCCAAGGCAAAATACTCGACGAAGAACTCCGCGTTGTGCTTCAGCGCCTGCTGATACAAAGTATGCAGGATGGCGTGCCCGGTGCGATCGGCCGCCGCGCAGGTACGCTGGGCAACCCCCTCGCCGTAATGCGTGGTCATCCCCCCGAAGGGACGCTGGTAGATTTTGCCGTCTTCGGTGCGGGAGAACGGAACCCCGTAGTGCTCGAGCTCGATAACCGCCGGTACGGCCTCGCGGCACATGTATTCGATCGCATCCTGATCCCCTAACCAGTCAGAGCCCTTGATCGTGTCGTACATATGCCAACGCCAGTCGTCGGGCCCCATATTGCCGAGCGCGGCGCTCATGCCGCCTTGCGCCGCGACGGTGTGGCTACGGGTCGGAAACACCTTGGTGATACACGCGGTCGTCAAGCCCTTTAGCGCCATGCCGAAGGTGGCGCGCAAGCCGGCGCCGCCGGCGCCGACCACGACGATATCGTACTGGTGTTCGACGATCGGATAGGCCGGCGCCATGTTACGCCCCCCCCACCGCGATGCGTAGAATCGCAATGCTGGCCACGAGACCAAGCGCCGAGATTATGAACTGGATCCCCACCAAGACGGCGACTTTCAGTCCCTCATTGTGCACATAGTCTTCAATGACCACCTGTACGCCGAGGAGGGCGTGGTAGAACAGGGACACGACGAACAGGATGAGAAACGCGGCCACGATCGGCGATCGGATCCAGGCGACGACGGCGTCGTAATCCGCGCCGATCATGGTGATGATCGAGGCTACAAACCAGAGCGATAAGGGGATTAGAGCGACGGCGGTGATTCGCTGCCACCACCAGTGGCTTACCCCTGTCTTCGCGGATCCCAAACCACGGGCTCGCCCGAGCGGGGTCTTCAAGCTCACGCGGGACCTCCGGAGAACAGGATCCCGATGAACCAGGTGATGACGGTCAGCACGACCGTAAGAATGATCACGATATGTCCCGAGGTGTCCACGGTTTTCAGCTCAAAGCCATAGCCCGCATCCCAGAACAGATGACGTACGCCGTTACAGAGGTGGAAATACAAGGCAAACGAGCACAAAAACAGGCCCAGCGATCCATACCACGAGCCCAGTAGCGCTTGTGCTTCGAGATAGGCGGTCTCGCCGCTCGCGATCGCAACCAGCCAATAAACGAGCAGCACCGACCCTAGCGTGAGGAACACACCGGTCACGCGATGAGTGATCGACAAGATTGCGGCGAACGGAAGCCGGTAAATCTGTAGGTGCGGTGAGAGGGGACGGTGCGCCATGCGGTGATTGCTTTATTTATTCTCGCAAGAACTTACCCGCGACATGGATCCCCTCGAACGTATATCGCTCGCGACGGGTGATCGTCGCACGAGGGTTGCGAATGAGAGTGCGATAAGCCCTAAAAATCAATACAGCGCCCGCGCCGCTCCCAATCGCCGTAACGTGTCGGTTCCGGCCCGCCGGGCCCACCGAACTCTTTCGGTCTCCCGTTTTCCTGTTTCACCGGTGCTAACGGTTGCGGGTTTTTTTCGGTATTGTCCATGCGCTTACGCTTATCTTGCTTTCTCATCGATCGCCCACCGCGGCACACTCGCTGCGGCGCTACCTTATTATTGGACCCGACCAATGATATTTTTGAAACGCGATACATTGCAAGCCTTGGTGCTTCGTGCGCGTATTATGCGATGATTTCCGCCACACCACCCGCGAGTTTTACCGCGCCCATCCATCTCCGCGCCGGCGTTTCCCGGCTTCTCGCCTTGGGCATCATGCTCGCGCACGGCGGGGCGGCGGCGATCGCGATGACGGTAGCCCTGCCGGACTGGTTCAAGCTCGGCCTAGGCGGCGCGCTCTTGATAAGCCTCGCGTGGTCGTGGTATTGGCATGTCCTGCACCGTGGTGATGCGGTTACCGAGGCTGTGTTGTACAGCGACGGCACATGGCTGGTCACGACGGCCGGGCGGGGCACGATTTCGGCGGTGCTGGCGTCCGATAGCTTCGCGCAGCCGTGGCTGACCGTTTTGCTGTTCACCTTTGAGGACGGCAGGCGGCGAACGCTGTTGCTCCTTCCGGACAATACCGAGGCCGATGCGTTTCGCCGCCTGCGCGTGCGGCTAAAATTCTGGTCGCTTCGTCCCTCGTAGTTGCATTGCATGCCTAGGTACTTAAGCGAGACATACTCACTCACTCATTGGCAGGTCATGTAGAATGCGAGTAGACTTCGGGGGGATACCTAGCTTATCCCTCGTTCAACGCAATATTTGTTCGCTGCAACAGTGGCATAGCGCCCCAACGCTATGGATCAAGTAAAACGTGGGTTAAACATGCTTGGGGGGAGCGACTATGGATATATTTATTGCTTTTGGCATCTTTGGCGCGCTACTTTTTTGGGTGTTCATCATTACCAATAAGCCGGCCGAGCCTACGTTAGTCGAAAACCAAACTAAAGCCAAACGGAGTAGCGGCGCATCGGCGCAACGCGCGGGCGGTCAACCGGAATCTAAGACTGCACCGATGAAGCGTGGGGGTGATGTGGCGGGGCCGTTGAAGACGACCGGAGATGCCCCCGGTCGCGGCCGGCCTATGCCCGAGGTGCTAGCCGAGATCCGGAAAGCGAATGCGGCGGCCATGAGCCCCTTCGGCTTACCCGCACGAGGACTGGCGCCGCAACCCGCCGGGCCGGTGGCCCCGGCCGAGCCGGATCGCAAGAGCGCGCCGCGGCAGAAGCGGCGCACACCTTCGCCGATACAACGCGAGTTTTATCACTACTTCAATCTCAAAGCCCCGAATGGATTAAGCTTTGAGGAGGCATTAAGCGTTATTAGCGATTTCAAGGATCGCTTGTCCAAAGACGATCAGCGTAAGCTCGATGAGTGGGACACGTACGTAAAGCTTTATAGCGAGATCAATAACCCGGGTGTTCGCAAAACCTACCGGATCAAAAGAGTCAGCTTTTCAGCCTATCGCGTCGCGATCAAGCAACTGAAAAAGGAGGGCCAGGTGTGGGCGGGTGCAAAGGACAGCCGCGATCTCGTGGTGAAAAAAATTATTGCGATGGCGCCACGGCTCAGATCGGAGGCCGTGTAGCCGGCCGCCCCCGCCACGGTGGGCCAATCGCATGGTTAATTTTTCAAGGAGCCACAAAAATGTCATCTGTAAAACCCGTCGAATCAATTACTCCGCGCAAGTATCAACTGCTCATCGACGGCAAATGGGTTGATGCGGCGTCGGGGAAGACTTTCACATCGCCAAATCCTTCGACCGGAGAAGTATTCGCCGAAGTCGCAGCGGCAGACAAAGCAGACATTGACAAAGCCGTAAGCGCGGCTCGTCGAGCCTTCGAAGGCAAATGGTCACAGATGAGCGCGCGCGATCGCGGCCGTCTTCTATACACGCTCTCGCAAATGATCGAAGAACGTTCGACGGAGCTTGCAGAGCTTGAAACTGCCGACAATGGCAAACCGATTCGCGAATCGCTCTACGTCGACTTGCCTCAAGTCGTCGAGAACTTTGAATACTTCGCGGGCTTTGCGACAAAGATCGAAGGTGAAACTATCCCTGTGCCGGGCCCAATGTTCAACTACACTCTGCGCGAACCGGTCGGCGTCTGTGGTCAGATCATTCCATGGAATTTTCCTCTGATGATGGCCGCCTGGAAACTCGCGCCCGCGCTTGCCGCCGGCAACACCGTAGTCTTAAAACCTGCCGAGCAAACTCCGGTCACCGCTATGGAGCTCGGAAAGATAATTCAGGAAGCGGGATTTCCTGATGGAGTCGTCAACATCGTCCCAGGATACGGTGAGACGGCAGGCGCGGCGCTCGCTTCACATCCGGGCATCGACAAAGTAGCGTTCACCGGCTCAACCGAAGTCGGAAAACTGATTGCTAAATCCGCCGCCGACAACCTCACCAAAGTTTCACTTGAGCTTGGCGGCAAGGCGCCCAACATCGTTTTCGCGGATGCCGATCTTGAGCAAGCGGTTAACGGCGCGATGATGGGGATCTTCTTCAATCAGGGCCAGGTTTGCTGCGCGGGCTCGCGGCTCTTCGTTGAAGAGCGAGTCAAAGACGAATTCCTCGATCGCTTCAAAGCCAAAGCGGAGACCGTAAGCGTAGGTGATCCGGCCCTTAAGACAACTCAGATGGGCCCGCAAGTTTCAAAGGAACAACTTGATCGGATTCAGAGTTACGTCGGCATCGCTCGTGAAGAAGGCGCCAGTGTCATAACAGGCGGCCAGACGCCAAAGCTTGGAGGAGGCTTTCAGCGTGGCTATTTCTTCCAGCCAACGATTTTCTCGGACGTCAGCAACACCATGCGCGTTGCCCAGGAGGAGATATTCGGCCCCGTGACCAGTGTCATCACATTCAAAGACGAAGACGATTTGATCAAGCAGGCCAACCAAACAATCTATGGCCTCTCCGCGGGGATCTGGACACGCGACCTGGTCCGCGCGCATCGCTTCGCAAAGGCGATCAAGGCAGGCGTCATCTGGATAAACACCTTCAACATGTTCAATGCCGCGTCACCCTTCGGCGGCTACAAACAATCAGGCTACGGCCGCGAGATGGGCAAGCACGCGCTCGACCTTTACACTCAGATCAAGAGCGTGTGGGTCGATCTTTCCGGCAAACCGATAGGCTGGTTCGGCAAGTAGTCAATATAGATTTCGCCACCACGGGGTATGCAACCCCGTGGGGCGACCAAGGGGAGAGCTGCGCCTCTCCCCTTTGGAAACCCCATCGCTAAGGTCCCCGCGG
>JBIMKC010000142.1:0-5891 GCA_043673925.1 Chromatiales bacterium
ATTAATCCGGAGCGACAGAATACGCCGAACGACCGGCGCTTGGTTGAGATCACCCCAGGCGATCTGCCCTTGCACTGCCCCCTGCCGAGCATGAGTCTGTGGAATTCCCATCCCCGGGTGTATCTGCCGATCGAGGCCACCGGCAAGGCCAAATGCCCATATTGCGGCACCGACTTCGTGCTCGTCGAGCGCTAGGCGTCCGCGGCCCCTCGCAGGATGGCAAGCGCCGGTGAAGGTCGAGTGGTGGTTTGGCGTATTTGCGACGGGAAAACCGGGCACGAGCATCAAAGCCAAGGCTTGGTGCGGGCGCTCGGCCGCTTCGCGCCGGTGGAGCCTCACGAGCTTGAGGCCCGTTCCCAGTCCAGCGCGATCGGCGATTTGCTCTTCAGGCGTTTCCCATCGGGGCGGACGTTGCCCGATCCGCATCTCATCGTCGGTGCGGGGCATGCGACCCACCTCTCCTTGCTTGCCGCGCGGCACGCCCGCGGCGGGCGCGTGGTGGTGTTGATGCGCCCGAGCCTGCCGCTCGCCTGGTTTGACCTCTGCATCATTCCGGAACACGACGGGGTCTATGAAAGAGCCAACGTGATCTCCACCCAAGGCGTGCTCAATGAGATTCAAAACTCCGAAAGGCCGCGGCGGGACCAGGGTTTATTCTTGATCGGCGGGACTTCAGCCCATTACCACTGGGACGAGGAGACCGTTTTGACGCAAGTGCAAGCGGTCGTGGCCGCCTGTCCGTATCTGCGGTGGCAACTGACCGACTCGCGCCGTACCCCGGCTACCACCTCGCGGGAACTCGCTCATCTCGGCGCGCACCGGGTTTGTGTCGTGCCGCATGCAGGCACGGATCGAGGATGGCTCACCGAGGCCTTGGCCGCGGCCCAAGCCGTATGGGTTACCGAAGACAGCGTCTCGATGGTCTATGAGGCTTTGAGCTCCGGCGCCGCGGTCGGATTGCTGCGTCTCCCGCGGCGCGGTTCAAACCGCATCACCGCCGGAATCGACGCCTTGTTGGGCGCGGGTTTGATTACCGACTTTGAAGCCTGGGCGCGCGGCGCGCCGTTGCACGCGCCCACCCCTTGCCTCGCCGAGGCCGCGCGTTGCGCGCAAATGATCGTCGAGCGTTGGGATCTCGGCTCCCCTCCCCGCCCGGTGATCGCCGCGCCGTGAGGATCGAGTGACGGCGTGAGGCTAACGGTAGTCCAGGTGCTTCCCGCCTTGGAAGGAGGCGGCGTGGAACAGGGCACGATCGAGGTGGCGCGGGAGCTCGTGCGGCGTGGTCATCGGGCGATCGTCATCGCCGCCCGAGGACGCATGGCGCCAGAGATTGAGCAGGCGGGCGCGGAATACCTGGACTGGGATATTGGACGCAAATCGCCTCTAGCGCTTCGTCATGTGCTACCGCTGCAGCGTCTCTTACGCAGCCGCCAGGTGGATATCGTCCATGCCCGTTCGCGCTTACCCGCCTGGATCGCCTACGCAGCGTGGCGGAGTCTCCGGCCGTCCTCGCGGCCCCGCTTTGTGACGACCGTCCATGGATTATACTCCGTCAATCGCTATAGCTCGATCATGACCCGCGGGGAGCCGATCATCGCCATCTCGGCCACGGTACGGGATTGCCTGCTGAAAAATTACCCAGGTATTGATCCCGCCCGCGTCCAAGTAATCTACCGCGGGGTAGATCCCGGGGTGTATTCCTACGCCTACGAGCCGCCCGCGGACTGGCGGGTGATCTGGGAAGGCGAAATGCCGATGCTGAGCGGCCGGATGGTGCTGACGCTCCCGGCAAGAATTTCGCGCCGCAAAGGCCACCAGGATTTCATTGAGCTGATTGCCGGCCTGAAAGATCGCGGCGTGCCGGTGCACGGTCTCATCGCCGGAGGCGCGCAACGCGCCTATCTTCTCGATGAGCTCCGCGCGCAGGTGGCCGGGCGCAAGCTCGAAGGTCACATTACGTTTCTGGGGCAGCGTTCCGATCTGCGTGAGATCATGGCCGTATCGAATCTGGTATTTTGTCTGTCAATGGCCCCGGAGGCCTTCGGCCGGACCACGCTCGAGGCGCTGAGCCTCGGTGTCCCGGTGATCGCGTACGATCACGGCGGCGTGCGCGAGATCCTCGCGCGCATGTTTCCCGAGGGCGCCGTCCCAGCGGGCGACCTCGGGGCATTGATTGAGAAGACCGTGGATTTCGTCCGCTCTCCGCGCCAAGTGCCACCGAGCACGCCTTTTACGCTTCGTATGATGCTCGACCAGACCTTGGCCCTGTATGAAACCCCGGCCGGTTGAACTGTTTTCAGCGTTTCATCGGTGGGTGACGGAACTTGCGACAACTAAGCATGCGCAGCGTCGCGGCACGGTCGTGATCCAACCCCTGCCCGGGATCGGGGATATGGTCTGGCATATCGCGCATATCCATAACATCGCCCGCGCCTCGCAAGAAGGCTGTGTCACGTTGCTTACGAAACGCCGATCGAGCGCGGATCGGCTGTTCGCCGCCGATCCGCATGTCAAGTCGATCCTGTGGCTCGATAGGAATCCGGGGCGACATGACGGCTTCCGGGGAATGATGCGCTTGGCGCGCGATTTACGCGCGGGCCGTTTTGCCGAGGTGTGGATCCTGCACGGCAGCGCGCGCTACGCTCTCGCCACTTTGCTTGCGGGCATTCCCCGGCGCATCGGTTATGGGCGGGGTTGGCAAGGGTTCTTTCTCACGCATCCGGTTCGCTTACCTAAGACCGAGTACCACGGCCACCCGATCGCCATGGCCGATAGACTGATCGAACTGACCGGGATCCCGCGCCTAGAAACAGAACCCAGGCTTATCATGTCCGGCCCAGCCAAACAAAACGTCGCACGCCGATTTGCTCACCTTCCTCGGCCTTGGATCGCCTTGGGCATCGGTTCCAGTGAACCCGAGCGGCAATGGGGAAAGGAGAATTTCGCGGAGCTTGGCGCGAATATTCTTCGGGATCATGGCGGCACGCTGTATTTGATCGGCGGCGAGCCGGAACGCGGTCCGGCAGACTGGGTATACGATCGGGTATCTGGACGCGCTCATCCGCCGCAAGTTGTTATCCAACATCCTATCGACGAGGTCGCTGCCCTGTTGGACGGGTGCAGCGTATTTGTGGGTAACGACACGGGAGTTTGCAATATGGCGGTGGCGGTTAGCGTGCCGTCCGTGATCTTGTTTAACGGCCGCTATCCACCCCTCGATTATTCGAGTCTCATCTCAAGTCTCGTGTCATCGGCGCCCGCGCTCGGTATGCAAGGGATCGGCGTTGCCGCGGTGCTGGCGCGGGTGTCTTCGGTGTTATCGGCGCGGTAAACGTGTACGCATGGATCAAAGCATCGTTTTTCCGTTGGGGGTGGCTCCTACCCTGTTTTTTGCCGTTAGCTCAAGTCCTAGGACGCGGCGTGTTTACGCTGTGTGCGGTTTTCTTCCTGGTCTGGGCTCTCATTAGCCTCGGCGGGGAGAAACCGCGAATCGACCGGTCGATAGTATACCTTTACGGGTTGTTGATCGTCGCATTCGCCCTTGGCGTGCCCGGTGGTGCGGAGCCGGCCAACGGGATCGCGGAATGGGCTAAATTCCTAGCTCATAGCTCGGGGATTTTTATTATCTTGGCCTCGTTACAGCGCGTTCCCGACGGCATAGCGCGCTTGGGCAATGGGTTCGGGGTGTCTGGACTGTTTGTATTGGTCACCCTCTATTTCATGCTGTTCGTGCAGATCGGAAAACCGAACTTTGACCCCGTCCGCCAGTTGCTTGAGGACAACTTACCGTTTTTGACTCTGTTTATCCTCTACTATCTGCAGCAGCGTGGTTTTAAGCCTTGGAACCCGCTCGTGTTAGCGCCTTTAGCGGCTACAATCGGCTACGTGGTCCTAGCGCAGGGGCGAGCCGCTCTTTTGGGACTCGTGGTCGGCCTCATGTGCTACGGCGGGTTGGTTTTGAAATGGCGTGCCCGTAGCTTAGCCGGCGCCGCCATCATCATGTCGGCGCTCGCCGGTCTCTACGCGGGCGAATATTTCAAGGGTCAATGGACGCGGCATGCGATCTTAGAAACCGTGGACGATCTGACGAGCCAGCGCTCCGTCCTGTGGCGCCAAGCGATCGCGGCGCCACCGGATAATCTACTTATCGGGGTCGGTATGGGCAACGCTCACCGCAATAAAGCGATGATGCGGATGGAAATCGGCCCGCTGAAAAGAGTGAAGGAGGCTAAACATCTCCACAACTTTCTCCTCGACGCATGGTACGAGACGGGGATCATCGGCCTGATGTCTCTATTGGCGTGGTTGGGCTTGATGTTGCGGCGCGGTGTCCGCGTCTGGCGATCCGCGGAGGGTTTCGCGCAGCGGCACGCGGGGCTTTTTCTCGCCGCCTCGATGGCCATACTGACAAGCGCCCTCTTTAGCTTTTCCTACCGGTCCAAACCCTTTTCCATCTACCTCTTTATCTTTCTCGCCGCGCTCGCCTTCTTAGACCAACCCCGGCGGACGGCCCCATGAGCTCAAGTAGCGATGCGGTGCTGATCGTCAAGCTCGGGGCGCTCGGCGATGTCATGATCGCCACGCCCGTGATCCGCGCCATTCAAAGGGCGGAGCAAAGGAAATCCATCTGGTTACTCACCACCCCGGCCTTCGCGCCTATTTTCGCCCACTGGCCGGGACTCCAAGTGAAATCCTACCCCCGCAAGGGCCCGCTCGCGTTGGCGCAAGCGCTGTGGTGGATCCGCCGCCAGCGTTTCCAGCGGGTGTATGATCTTCAAGGGAGCGATCGCTCCCGCATGCTGTGTGCTATTTCTGGGATCCCCGAGCGTATAGGAAACGCCCGCCGATTTCCCTACACCCGCTACCCGGCCGAGGCATCTTTCGCGCACCCCCATCACAGTCTCAATGCGCTTCTCGCCGCCGCCGGGATCAGCCCGGTGGAACCGCTTCCCTGGTTACCTGTGATCGTTGAGCAGATGCAGCAAGTAGAGCGCTGGTTGAATATTCAGGGCTTAAGGCCGCGAGGGTTCGCATTGCTGCATGCCGGCGGGAGCGCGCGCTGGCGAACCAAACTCTGGCCCTATTTCGCAGAGCTGGCAGCGGCATTGCAGGAACGCGACTGTAGCGTGGTTTGGATCGGCGCCGGGGACGATGCGGCGCTGAACCGTGACCTGGCTGCCCACGAAGGGATCGATGCGACCGATTGCTTTTCGGTCTGTGAGCTCGCCGAGCTCGGGCGGCGTGCCCGCTTCGCGATTACCAGCGATTCCGGGCCGATGCATATCCTCGCGTGTTCCGGGATCCCGGTCTACGCCTTTTTCGGACCCACGAACTGGCAACGCAGCCATGCGCTCGGCCAAGCCGGCCGCGTTCTTACCCTTAGCGTGGACTGCAGCCCTTGCCATTTACCCATCTGTCCGCCCGGCTACGGGCATGCATGCCTGCGCGGACTGGAAGTGGGAAAGGTGTTAGCGCGATTGCGATCGGACGGGCTGATCGAGGGGTTGGCAGGTTACCGCGATTCTTCGACAAGCCGGGCATAGAGGCTGGTATAGGCGGCCATGATGACCGCGGGCGCATAGCGCGTGCGGACTTCCTGGTAGCCCGCCTCCGCGAGCCGGGCGCCGAACGCAGGGTTCTGCAGCAGTTCCGCGAGTCCCCGCGCCAATGCGCGCGCGTCTCCGACCGGCGTCAAAAAGCCGCTGGCGCCGTGGTCGATCAGTTCGCGTGCGCCCGGAGTCGCGGTAGCCACCACGGGACGCCGGTGCGCCCAGGCTTCGAGGATGGTATTCCCCAGGGTTTCGTGATGGGACGAAGAGACCACCAGATCGGCGATGGAATAATACGGGGAGGGGTCGGGCTGCCAACCGGCAAAATACACCCGCCGTTCT
>JBIMKC010000143.1:0-5839 GCA_043673925.1 Chromatiales bacterium
TCCTGCGCTCCGGCGGGAAGCCAGGGCCAGGGATTGGCCCTGTTTGGCGCGCCGAGGATGCAGCGCGACCTCCCATCGCTCGCGACGATTTTTTCACAAGCTCTGAAGGTATGAGCTTGGAGGCGGTGCTACGCGATCCCCGGCTTTGGCGCTGCGGCCGGGCGTTGCCCATCGAGGCGGAAACCATCCCGAGCGGTTTCGCCGAGATCGATGCGCTCCTCCCCGGCGGTGGATGGCCGTTAGGCGCGCTGACGGAGATCTTGACCGACATGGAAGGCATCGGCGCGCTGCGGCTCGTGATCCCGGCCCTCGCGCACCTGAGTCAATCCGAGCAGTGGCTGGCCTGGATCGCCCCGCCGCACCTCCCTTATGGCCCGGCGCTCGCCGCCCACGGCGTCGATCTCGCGCGCATGCTCCTCGTGTGGGGGATCGGAAGTCCGCGAGAGCGCTTCTGGGCCCTGGAGCAATCCTTGCGCGCAGGGGCGTGTAGCGCCGTGCTCGCCTGGCCGTGTGGTCTTGACGGACGTGGACTGCGCCGCCTGCAACTCGCCGCCGAGGCGGGCCGAAGCCTAGGCCTCCTGTTTCGCCCCCTCGCGGCCCGCCGTGAGGCCTCCTCCGCGGCCTTGCGTTTGATGTTGGAGCCGTACGGGCCGCTCGCGGCAGTAAGCATCCTCAAGCGCCGGGGTGGGGCGGGCGCGAGGCCCGTGTATCTGGAGCTGCGGGTTCCCTCCCGGTGAAGGTTATGCGCGCCTCGCTCTGGCTCTGTCTCGGTCTTCCCGCCCTTCCGCTCGAGGCGCTGGGGCTCGGGGACTCGCCGCAGGCGTGCGTCCTCACGACCCCCGGGCGCGAGTCGCGGATACGGATAGGCAACCGCGCCGCCTACGCGCTCGGCATCGTACCGGGGATGCGCGCCGGGGCGGCGCAGGCGCTCGGGGATATCAAAGTGTACACGCCCCGTGGATCTGCCGAGCGGGCCGCCCTCGAGGCGCTCGCCGCTTGGTGCGGGCAGTTCACCTCGTTTGTGAGTCTGGTGCCGCCAGACGGTCTGCTGCTCGAGATCGGGCAGAGCCTCACGCTCTTCGGAGGTGTTGCTAAGCTCGTGGCAGAGGTGCGTGGGGGTGTGCTGGATCTCGGCTACCAATCGCTCCTCGCGATCGCGCCCACGCCGCTCGCGGCGATTTTTTTCGTGAGGGCACAGCAAGAGGTTTGCATCACCGATCCGCGGCAACTGCACGCGCTACTCAGCCGCTTACCGCTTGCGGTCCTGGGCGTCGATGAGCGCATCGCGGAAGCCCTCGCCGGGCTCAGGCTACACGAGGTGGGGGAGTGCCTGCGCCTGCCCCGTGATGGATTGGCCCGGCGCTTCGGTCCGGCGCTCGTGCGCTTGCTCGACCGTGCCTCGGGCCGGCAGCCGGACCCGCGTCTACCTTTCGAGCCTCCCGCGCGCTTCGGGCGTCTCCTCGATCTCCCGCATGAGGCCGAGGACACCCAAGCCTTGCAGTTCGCGGCGCGGCGGTTGTTATTGGAGCTGACGGGCTTTTTGCGGGCGCGCGGGGCGGGTGCGCGGCAACTCGATTGGCGGCTGGTTCATCGCGACCGGCGCGAGACTCAGTTCAAGCTTACGCTCTTCACGCCCAGCCGCGATCCGGAGCATCTCGGCCAACTGCTGCGTAGCCGGCTCGAGCGGCTGGTGCTCCCCGAGCCTGTCCGCGCATTGAGGCTCCTGGTCGACGATCTCTGCCCCTTGGCCGGCGTCACGCTCGCGCTCCTGCCCGGCGGCAAGGAACAAAGCCAGGCGCAGTCCCTCGCCTTCCTCGAGCGACTGCGCGCCCACTTAGGCGAGGATGCCGTCCGTGGCCTGCGTCTGCTCCCCGATCACCGACCCGAAGCGGCGTGGTGCTTCTGCTCGCCCGGGGAGGCCGGTTCGTCACCGGGCATGCGCAGCCGTCCCCTGTGGTTGCTCGACCCGCCACAAGCGCTCGTGGTCGCGGAGGGACGACCGCGGCTTCGGGGGCCTTTGGAGCTAATGGAGCGCGGGGAGCGCATCGAGAGCGGCTGGTGGGATGGACAGCCCATGGGGCGCGATTACTTTGTCGCCCGAAATCCCCTCGGCGCTTGCTATTGGGTCTTCCGCGAGGTCGAAGGGAAGCGGCGCTGGTTCGTACACGGGATCTGTGACTAGGGGCGCGGCGCCCGGTTGTTATCTCCCATGCCGGATTTGCCCCGCTACGCCGAGCTTCACTGCCTCTCGAACTTCACCTTCTTGAGAGGCGCCTCCTTCCCCGAGGAGTTGCTGGCAGAAGCCCAGCGACTCGGCTACACGGCGCTCGGGCTGACCGACGAGTGTTCGCTTGCCGGTGTGGTGCGGGCCCATAGCGCGGCCAAGGACCGCGGCCTCAAGCTTGTCATTGGCGCGGAAGTGAAGTTCCTCGACGGACCGCGGCTCGTCTTCCTGGCGCAAGATCGCGAGGGTTACGGCCGGCTCTCGGCGCTCATCACCCAAGGGCGGCGGCGAGCGGCCAAAGGCGACTACCGGCTGGAACGCGCGGACCTCGCCGCCGGTCTCGATCATTGCCTCGCCCTCTTGCTACCGAAGCGAGGGCTGGGCGTAGACGAGCTGGGGCGGCTTAAAGCCGAGGCCGGCTGGCTCGCCGAGCGTTTTCCCGAGCGCCTTTGGATCACTGTCGAGCTACTACGCGAGGGCGACGATGGCGAGAGGCTCGAAAGGCTCACTGCCTTGAGCCGTGAGACGGGCATTCCGCTCGTCGCCGCGGGGGATGTGCACATGCACGTGCGCGAGCGCCGCGCCTTGCAAGATACCTTGACGGCGATCCGGCTCAAGACCGCGGTTAAGGCGGCGGGCTATGCGCTCTATCCGAACAGCGAGCGTCACTTGCGCCGGCGCGAGGTCCTGGCGCGGCTTTATCCGTCTGCATTACTCACTGAGACGATACGCATCGCCGAGCGTTGTAGCTTCTCCTTGGACGAGCTCCGCTACGAATATCCCGAGGAGCTCGTGCCCGCGGGCGAGACGCCGGCCCGGTATCTCCGGGATTTGACCGAGAAGGGCATGCAACGGCGCTGGCCCGCGGGCGCGCCGGCCAAGGTGCGCGCCCAGGTCGAGCATGAGCTGCAACTCATCGCCGAGCTCGGTTACGAGAGCTATTTCTTGACCGTCCACGATATTGTCGCCTTTGCCCGCCGCCGCGGTATCCTCTGCCAAGGACGGGGGAGCGCGGCCAACTCCGCGGTCTGTTATTGCCTCGGCATCACCGAGGTGGATCCCGCGCGCATGGAGATGCTCTTCGAGCGCTTTGTCTCCAAGGAGCGCCAGGAGCCGCCCGACATCGATGTCGACTTCGAGCACCAGAGGCGCGAGGAGGTGATCCAGTACCTCTATGAGAAGTACGGCCGCGAGCGCGCCGCCCTCGCCGCGACCGTGATCACCTACCGCGCTAAGAGCGCGATCCGGGATGTCGGCAAGGCGCTCGGGATGAGTCTCGATCAAGTCGAGCGGCTGGCGAAGAACGTCTACTGGTGGGATGGGAGGCAACTCGCGCCCGAGCGTCTGCGCGAGGCGGGATTCGATCCCGACCATCCGTTGCTGGCCCGATTAACCAGGCTCGTTGCAGAGCTCGTGGGCTTCCCGCGCCACCTCTCCCAGCATGTGGGCGGGATGATCATCTCCCGCGGTCCCCTGGCCCATCTGGTTCCCATCGAGAATGCCGCCATGCCGGCGCGCACCGTGATCCAATGGGACAAGGATGATCTCGATGCGCTGGGGCTCCTCAAGATCGATTGCCTGTGCCTCGGGATGCTCTCCGCGATCCGCCGCGCCTTTGATCTCATCGAGGGATTCGAGGAAAAGAAGCTCACGTTGGCCACCGTGCCCTCCGAGGACCCCGCGACCTACGCGATGATCCAAAGGGCGGACACCCTGGGGGTTTTTCAAATCGAGTCTCGCGCGCAGATGGCCATGCTGCCGCGCCTCAAGCCCGCCTGTTACTACGACTTGGTGATCGAGGTCGCGATCATTCGGCCGGGGCCCATCCAAGGCGAGATGGTGCATCCGTACCTGCGCCGGCGGCATGGGATCGAGCCCGTGAGCTATCCGAGCGAAGAGGTGCGCGGGGTGCTCGGGCGCACCCTGGGGGTGCCGCTGTTCCAGGAGCAGGTCATTAAACTTGCCATGGTGGCCGCGGGCTTCAGTCCGGGCGAGGCCGATCAGTTGCGCCGCTCGATGGCCGCCTGGAAACGCAACGGCGGCATCCAGCGCTTCGAGCAAAAGCTCGTCGAGGGCATGCGCGCGCGCGGCTACTCGGAACGCTTCGCACAGCGGATCTACAGGCAAATCGAAGGCTTTGGCGAGTATGGCTTCCCCGAGAGCCATGCCGCGAGCTTCGCGCTCTTGGTCTATGTCTCCGCCTGGCTCAAGTGTCACGCCCCCGCGGCATTCACGGCCGCCCTTTTGAATAGCCAGCCCTTGGGCTTCTACGCCCCCGCGCAGCTGGTGCAAGACGCCCGCAGGCACGGGGTGGAGGTGCGTCCAGTTGATGTGTGTGCCAGCGCGTGGGACTGCACCCTGGAGCGGGGATCGAATGCTCAACCCGCGCTCCGCCTCGGGCTGCGCTTGGTCAAGGGCTTAGCGCGGGCCGCCGCCGGACGTCTCATCGAGGCGCGCGCAGCCACCCCGTTTCGGGATCTTCATGACTTCATCCGGCGCGCCGGGCTCCAGCGCCGCGATCTGGAGGCGTTGACCCAGGCCGATGCGCTGGTGCAGCTCGCAGGCCAGCGGCATCAGGCGTACTGGGCGGTGCTCGGCATCGAAGCACCGACGCCGCTATTCGCTGCCACCACCGTCAATGAAGCCCTGCCCCTACTGCGCCGCCCCACCGAGGGCGAGGCGATCGTCGCCGATTACGGGAGCCTCGGTCTGACGCTCCGACGCCATCCCCTGGCACTCCTGCGCCCGTGCCTCGAACGGATGGCCTTCGTGACCGCCGAGAGGGTCCTGGGTCTTGCGCACGGCGAGACCGTCCGCGCCGCGGGTTTGGTGATCACCCGCCAGCGTCCAGGGACCGCGACCGGTGTGGTGTTCGTCACACTCGAGGACGAGACCGGCTACCTCAATCTCATCGTCTGGAGCAGCTTGGTGGACAGCCAACGAAAAGAGCTTCTGGGCTCACGCTTACTGGGGGTCATTGGAGAGGTGCAACGCGAGGGATCGGTGGTGCACGTGCTCGCCCGCCGACTCGAGGACCATACCGCTCTGCTCGGGCGGCTCTCGACCCGGCCGCGAGAGTTTCATTAGGACCGAGCGGGGCATACCTGCCGTCCGACAGCGGACCCGCCCATCGCCGACACGGAGCAACCTATGGATGTCAGAGTGACACTCAAACCCGGTCAAAAAGGAACGAGACGACTCGCGACGCGATACGGTGACCGTCTCGTTTGCGTCCGCTATCGTTATGACAAGGTCAAGCGCAAACGTTACAAAACCATTGAGTTGATCGTGAATGAAGAAGCCTGGATCGACGGCCTACGCATGCCGCCCCGCAAAGCACCCGATCCAACGCCCGTCGGACCGGTGCTGGTCCGAATACACTATCGCGAAGCCGAGCTCAGAGAGACGGTCCAAGCGGCCGGCGGCCAATGGCAACCGCAAGAAAGGCTTTGGAAGCTCCCTTACGAGACGGTAATTAAACTCGGCCTCGATAAGAGAATCATACAGTTCGTCATGAGCAACCAGGCGTGAGGCGGGGTTAATATATCTATAAACTCGCTCGCGCTAAGGTTACTATGTATATAAACAAGTTTACAAAAGTATAAACTGTTTCTA
>JBIMKC010000144.1:0-5828 GCA_043673925.1 Chromatiales bacterium
ACATAGTCAGACACGAATGGTACTTACTTAAGGCGGGAGTCCAAAATTTCCGTCATTCCCGCGGATCTCTTCGCCCCTCTGAAGCGGATTCCCAAATTGGATCGACTCCGATTACGCGGACTGACCGGGGCACGCGATGAGTTTCTGCTCGCCGCTACCGCACAGAATCTCAGACGAATGGCGAAGTGGTTGAGCGATCGCCTTCTGAGCCTTCCAGAAGCAGTCGTCGTTGACTCGCTTGGCCTCAAGTAAGGACGGCGGAATCATAGGAACGTGGCGAGCGCTGCTGCGCCGATATCCTAGTCCAATCGAGATACGGCGACTATAATAGGTCGCTGTCCCACGAATCCTTCGCGCACGTTCATATCGTGAGGAGCCCATCATGCCAAAAGAAAAAATTTACCCAGTGTCCGCGAATTTCGCGCGTCGGGCATACGTCAACGCCGAGCAATATAGAGCACTGTATCAACGCTCGGTAGCGGACCCCGCGGCGTTCTGGGCCGAACAAGCGGCGGAATTCGTGACCTGGTACCGGCGCTGGGATAGGGTCGAGGAGTGGGATTACAGCGCCGCGAAGATCCGTTGGTTCGAAGGGGCGACGCTCAACGTCGCTTACAACTGCCTTGACCGGCACCTGGATGCGCGCGCAAACCAAGTCGCGATCCTCTGGGAAGGTGACGACCCCAAGGAGAGCAGACACATCACCTACCGTGATCTCTATGATAGCGTCTGCCGCTGCGCCAACGCGCTCAAGGCGCGTGGGGTCAGGCGCGGGGATCGGGTCGCGATCTACATGCCGATGATTCCGGAGACAGCGATTGCGATGCTTGCCTGCGCTCGGATCGGCGCCATCCACTCGGTGGTGTTCGGTGGCTTTTCCCCCGAATCGCTGAAGGATCGCGTATTGGATTCGGATTGCCGTGCGGTGATCACCGCCGATGAGGGACTCCGGGGCGGCAAGAAGATAGCGCTCAAGGCGAACGTCGATGCGGCCCTCGCCGCCTGCCCCGACGTGCATACCGTGTTGGTGGTGCGGCGGACCGGGGCGCCCGTCCCCTGGGATCCGGGCCGGGACCGGTGGTATCACGAGGAAACCGCGAAGGTAAGTAGTGATTGCCCCCCGGAGGTGATGGACGCCGAGGACCCGTTATTTATCCTTTATACCTCGGGGTCCACCGGTAAACCCAAGGGCGTTCTCCACACGAGTGGGGGTTATCTAGTCTACGCGGCCATGACGCATAAATACGTGTTCGATTATCACCCCGGCGAAACCTATTGGTGCACGGCGGATCTGGGCTGGGTGACGGGTCATTCGTACATTCTCTATGGTCCGCTGTGCAATGGCGCGACGACGTTGATGTTCGAAGGGATCCCGACCTCCCCTGATCCCGGCCGCTTCTGGGATATCGTCGATAAACACCGGGTCAACATCTTCTATACCGCGCCGACGGCGATCCGCGCGCTCATGGCCCAAGGGGATGGGTGGGTCCAGCGCAGCCGGCGAGCGAGTCTGCGGCTCCTCGGCAGCGTCGGGGAGCCCATCAATCCGGAGGCCTGGGAGTGGTACTACCATGTCGTCGGTGAGGCGCGCTGCCCGATCGTGGATACCTGGTGGCAGACCGAAACCGGCGGGATCCTGATCACACCGCTGCCGGGCGCGACACGGCTCAAACCGGGATCGGCGAGCTTACCGTTCTTCGGGATCGTGCCCGCCATCGTGGATGAGCAAGGCCGGGTGTTAGAGGGCGCGGCCGAAGGCGCCTTGGTCATCACCCGTCCTTGGCCTGGGCAGATGCGCAGCGTCTACGGGGATCATCAGCGCTTTGTGGACACCTATTTCCGGCGCTATCCGGGCTTTTACCTGACCGGGGATGGGGCGCGCCGCGACGCCGACGGCTATTATTGGATCACCGGGCGGGTAGACGATGTGATCAATGTCTCCGGTCACAGGCTCGGCACCGCCGAGATCGAGAGCGCGCTCGTCTTGCACGCGAAAGTCGCCGAGGCCGCGGTCGTCGGCTATCCCCATCCGATCAAGGGCCAGGGGATTTACGCCTACGTAACGCTGATGAACGAAGAGGCGCCTTCAGAGGCGCTGCGCAAGGAATTGGTGGAGCACGTGAGGCGGGAAATCGGCGCCATCGCCACCCCGGATGTGATCCAATGGGCGCCCGGCCTGCCGAAGACGCGCTCGGGCAAAATCATGCGCCGCATCCTGCGCAAGGTGGCCGCGAACGAGATCGATAATCTCGGTGACATCACCACCCTTGCCGACCCCGCCGTCGTTCCCGATCTCATCCGCAACCGTGCCGCGGCCTAGCGTCGGCGACCGCGGCTCGATGCCGAAGCGCGGCGATGCAGCGGGGCGCCGTGCTTGCTCGAGCATCGAGCCACGGATTACGGCTTGATGAAATTGGATTTCCCTTGTTCCCCGGTAAATACGACCATGAACTTGAGCGGCGTGTTGCCCAGGTTGCGCGCCTTGTGCCAGGTGTTCACGGCCTCGAGAAACCCGTGCCCCGCTTGGAAAGACTGCCGCGTGCCGTCGTCGAACTCGACCGTGAACGTACCCTCGATGACGTAGATGTACGGGGAGCTCGGGTGTTGGTGGCGATCGCTTTCGCCACCGGGTTCGAGATCAACGAGCAGCGCGGTGACCTCCGGCTGACTGGTTTGCGGGTATTGGAGCGCTTGCCCCTTGATCGTCGTCGAGCCCTTGAAGACCTCGGTCGCTTTGAAACCGGCCGCCGCTTGCGCGCCGGCGCCAATGACGCCGAGTAAAGTAAAGAACGCGGTAAGCAAGACTGAACGTAGCATCTGAGCTCCCCCTTGAAAATCGCCGTTGGTCGTCTCTTATTGTAGCCCAAGGCCGGCGCGCGGGGGCGCCGCTGCATAAAGGTACGCGCGTGAGGCGGGCAGATCATTGAGACCGGGGCGGCTGAAGGCGACTTGAAATAATTGCAGCCAGCCGGTGGTGAAGGAGGCGATGGAACCGCAAAGATAGAGGCGCCAAGCCCGGACGAATTCCTCGCCATGCTCGCCACCCACCCGCTCGGCGTGATGCTCGAAGCGTGCTAGCCAATCGCCCAGGGTGCGAACGTAGTGCAGGCGCAGGTTCTCCACGTCCAGGACCGACAGGGCATGGGGTTCGAGTACCTCCATGATCTCGCGCAGCGTCGGGGCATAGGTCCCGGGAAAGATGCGCTTTTCGACCCAACTATTGACGCGATAGGCTTTGTTGCGGCCGATGCAGTGGATGAGGCCGCGGCCATGGTCTTTCAAGCAGCGATCGATCACCGATCCGAACGCCCGATAATGCGCGGCGCCCACGTGCTCCAGCATCCCGACCGATACGAAGGCATCGTAGTGTCCGCGAATATTCCGGTAGTCGTCCTCGATGAAAATCACCCGTTCCGCGAGACCTTGGTCGGCGGCGAGCTTGCGCGCGTATTCGATCTGCCCCCTGGAGAGGTTATAGGCAGTGACCGTCACCCCGTAAGTTCGCGCCATGAAGAGCGCGAGGCCGCCCCAACCACACCCGGCCTCGACCACGGTCTCTCCGGGCCGCAGGCGTAGCTTGCGGCAGATATGATGCATTTTGGCGATCTGTGCCGCTTCCAAGCTCATCCCCGGTCGCGGATAGTAGCCACAGGTATATTGCATGGCGGCGTGATCGAGCCAGAGCCGGTAGAAGCCGTCACCGAGATCGTAGTGCTGGCGGATGTGAGCGCGCGACTCTTCTTCTGAACCGCGCCGCGGCCGGCGCTCGCGCCACAGCCCCACGAGATAAGGCCGCCGGGCCAACGCGGTTTCGTAGGCGCGGAAGGCATCCTGCAGGAATACGCCTAGATCCCCGCGCACGTCGATGTCGCCCCTCGCGTACAGCTCCCCGAGGAACACATGCGGGTTGAGGCATAAGCGGTAGAGGGCCGCCCGGCTCTGGATCATGAGCGCGCTCCGCGCCACCGTTCCCAACGCGCGGATCTCCTCGCCGTTCCATAGGACAATGGCGAAGGGCGGGTGGCCGAGAACGTCCAAAATCGTTCTTAGGATCCAACGCTCCAGGCGTGTCACCGCCGCACCCTTGGGGTAAAGTGAGGCGGGTACCGGTGCGGCCGCGGCTAATGCGGGTAAATCGAATGGCTCGGCGTGATGCTCTCGCACCGCATATCCGCTCTCGTCCGCCATTCCCGCCAACCTCCATTCCGATGGATCACGATCGCTATTCTAACCCGGCCGGCGCCACGCGTGGCGATCGGGATTGCGGTAAACTTGCCCGGCGGCCCATTCGCCAGGTTCGGCGACGCCAGCGCCTACGCTGCCCTGTTGCAGGCCGAAGGCGAGCTGCGGCTTTCCTAATACCCGTGCAAGCTTTCGATCGATTCCAAACGGCCTGCCCCAACCGATACCCGATACAATCCGCTTCAGCCCCTGAGCCGACCATCCCCTTCGCCTTCACTCGCGCGAGACGCCAACTGGTCCCGAAACTTGGCGCCTCGGGCCAATGACCGGCCCGAAAATTCCCCGATCCTGGACCCGCGTGTTTGACAGCTAACAGGTTCAGTCGTATCTTCCCTTTTGACGAAAAAGGCCTTACGAGGAGATCGGTATGGCTTCAGCACTGCTTAACACACCGCGATGGCGTCTTCCCGGCATCAAGCGGATGCGGACGTACCCAACCGTTATATCCTGGTTGTTCTTAGCCGCGTTTTCCTCAGTTATCGGTGTAGAGGAGGCCACGGCGGCGACGCTCAGGATCCGCTCCATTGCCTCCGGCCTGGAACAACCGGTGGCTATCACCCATGCAGGTGACGGTTCAGGTCGACTCTTTATCACCTTGCAAGGCGGAACGGTCATGGTCTATGACGGAACACGGGTATTACCGAGGCCCTTCCTCGACATCCGCGACTTGGTTTCCTGCTGCGGGGAGAGGGGACTGCTCAGCGTCGCCTTTCATCCGAACTACCGGAGCAATGGCTTGTTCTTCGTCAACTACACGGATAACCATGGTGATACCGTCATCGCCCGCTACAAGGTCTTAAAAAAAAATCCGAACGTCACCTTCCGAAAGTCAGAGAAGCTCATCCTGGTAGTCGGTCAGCCTTTCGCTAATCATAACGGGGGACAACTGCAATTTGGCCCCGATCGCTACCTCTACATCGGGATGGGCGATGGCGGTTCAGGCGGCGATCCGGAGAACCGCGCGCAAAACCTCGGCAGCCTGCTAGGCAAGATGTTGCGCATCGACGTCAACCGCGGCTTGCCCTATACCATCCCAGCGGATAACCCGTTCGTGGGTGTCTCTGGCGCGCGGCCTGAGATCTGGGCACTGGGCCTGCGCAATCCCTGGCGATTCAGCTTCGACCGTCTGACCGGTGAGCTCTTCATCGGCGACGTCGGACAACACAGGTGGGAGGAGGTCGATGTTCAGCGCCCGAAAAGCGCGGGTGGGGAAAACTACGGCTGGCGGCGCATGGAGGGCAGGCATTGTTTTAACCCCAGAACCGGCTGCGACGTCGGTGGCTTAACGCTGCCGATCATCGAATACAGCCATGCAGCAGGCGGGTGCTCGATTACCGGCGGCTACCGTTATCGTTTTCGAGGGGAACGCAAGCCGAATCTATTCGGTACTTACCTCTATGCCGACTACTGCACAGGGCAGATCTGGGGCGCGCGTTTTAGCGCCAGTAGCGGCTGGAGCAGCACCGTGCTCCTCGATTCTGAAGCCTTGATCAGCACCTTCGGTGAAGGTGAAAAAGGCGAGGTCTATTTTGCCGACCATGTTGGTCAAGTCTATCGCATCATGGGGCTAGCCCCATGAGCCGAGG
>JBIMKC010000145.1:0-5702 GCA_043673925.1 Chromatiales bacterium
TCGAACCTACGACCTACTGATTAAGAGTCAGCTGCTCTACCAACTGAGCTAACGGCCCATTTATACACCAACGCGCCCGAGCGATGGGGTGAGCGATGGGACTCGAACCCACAACAGCCGGATCCACAATCCGGGGCTCTACCATTGAGCTACGCCCACCATGACCTTGGCGTCCTAGTACGCAACTTGGTGAAGGGCTTCCGCCGCAGACCAAGCCTTTCCCAAGTCCACATTGGCGCGCCTGGCAGGACTCGAACCTGCGACCCTCAGCTTAGAAGGCTGATGCTCTATCCGGCTGAGCTACAGGCGCGTATCCCAAGACGAGTCTTTCGCCCATGTAAACCCATGCGTCGAGGTTGGTCGGGGCAGAGGGATTTGAACCCCCGACTCCCTGCTCCCAAAGCAGGTGCGCTACCAGGCTGCGCCATGCCCCGCTAGACAGATCCCGCGAAAGCGACGGCGATAATACGCACGGCCGGTGATCACGTCAATCCGCGGGCGGACCCACCATTCGTAGCGTTGCTGAAAATCGACCGATCGAGGGAAGGAAATCATACCCGCCGCCAACGGGTTCCGACGGCGCTATCCTCCAGAATTACGCCCCGATCGGCCAGGTAAGCCCGGATCCGATCGGACTCCGCCCACTCCTTGCGGTTTCGCGCCGCCGCCCGCTGCTCCAACAAGCGCTCGACGTCTTCGTCAGCGAGTCTGGCCTGCTCCGCCTTTGGAGCGTTCGCCCCGGCCGCGCCCCACTTTAAATAATGCTCGGGATCCGAGCCCAAGAGTCCGATCACCCCGGCGAGATGACGCAACGCCGCCCCGGCATCGGCCGCTTGAGCGGGGGCCGCATCCCGGTACTTGTTGATATCACGCACTACGTCGAATAAGACAGCCATGGCCTCGGGCGTATTGAAATCATCGTCCATGGCCGCCTGGAAGCGCTCCTCGTAGGGATTGCCGGCGCGGTACTCGGCGGCCGGGAGATCGCGCAGCGCCAAGTACAAGCGGGTGAGCGCGGTACGGGCATGGTCGAGGTTTTCTTCGGAGTAATTCAAGGGACTTCGATAATGGCTGGCTAAAATAAAGTAACGCACCTCTTCCGGATGATACCTGGCCAAGACCTCGCGCACCGTAAAGAAATTTCCGAGGGATTTCGACATTTTCTCCTCATCGACGCGTACGAAGCCGTTATGCATCCACACGTTGACGAAGGGCTGTCCCGTGGCACCTTCCGACTGCGCGATTTCGTTTTCGTGATGGGGAAACTGTAGATCCTGGCCGCCGCCGTGGATATCGAAATGCGCGCCTAAACATTCGGTGGACATCGCCGAGCACTCGATATGCCAGCCCGGACGCCCGGGCCCCCAGCGGGATCCCCACGACGGTTCGCCGTCCTTGGCGCGCTTCCAAAGCACGAAATCCAGGGGATCGTCCTTGGCCTCGTCCACTTCCACCCGCGCGCCGGCGTGTAGGTCCTCTACCCGTTTTCCGGAAAGCCGGCCGTAACTCTTAAAACTACTCACGTCATAGTAGATTTCGCCGTTGGTGGCCTGGTAGGCGTGCCCGCGCGCTAGTAAGCGCTCGATCATCCGCACCATTTCGTCGATGTGTTCGGTCGCGCGCGGCTCGAAATCGGGCTTGATGACGCCCAAGGCGGCCGCGTCCTCGTGCATGCACGCGATGAAGCGCGCGGTAAACTCATCGATCGGTTCATTATGTTCGCGCGCGCGTTTGATGATCTTGTCGTCGACATCGGTGATATTGCGCACGTAAGTCACTTCAAATCCGCGCGCGCGGAGGTACCGCACAACGATATCGAATACCACAATCATGCGGGCGTGGCCCAGATGGCAATAGTCGTAGACGGTCATCCCGCAGACGTACATACGGACCTTTCCCGGGACCAGGGGCCGGAATTCCTGCTTCCGGCCGGTAAGCGTGTTATAGATTACCAGCACATGATCTTCTTTAACGAAGATGACTCTGAAACCTTGCGCGCAGTCGCTCCGCCCCGAGCAGCCCATACAGTGCCGCCAGCTCCGGCCCATCGACGCGTCCCGTCAGCGCCGCTCGCAGCGGCATGAACAGGCGTTTTCCGCTCTCCGCGACGTTCGCCTTGAGCATGGCTATAAACCTCTGAAAGTCGTCCGGATGACGCGCCAAGGCTTCCGATGCGCCGCGAAAATACCCAGGCTTCGCGTCAGCGATCGCCTGGGACGCCGGCTGCGAGAACTCGGCCGGACCTCGATAAATAATGTTGGCCCAGGCGAGCGCATCCTCGGGCAGGAGTACATTTGCCCGGATCGCCTCAATAAAGCCCTGTCGAGCCGCCTCGGGAACGAGATCCCGCACCGGTTCTCCCATCCAATTCCAAAGGTCGTCCGCGCGCGTTCGATGAAGCGCTTCGCGCTGCCAAAAATCCAACTGCGAGGGGCTGAAACGCGCCGGCGCGCGGCTCAGCCGGGACAAGGAGAAGCCACCGATCAGGTCCTCGGTCTCCAAGAAACCCGGATCTTCATAGGTGTGGCCGAGGCGCGCTAAAGCATTGTTGATGGCGTTCGGAAAATAACCGCGCTCCCGGAGCGCATGCACCGATAGGCTCCCGGCACGTTTCGATAAGGGCTGGCCAGCCTCATCGAGGACCAAGGCGATATGGGCATAACGCGGGATCCGGAGTGCCAGGGCCTCGAGGATCATGATCTGCCGCGGCGTGTTGCTCAAGTGGTCCTCCCCGCGTACGACATCGGTAACGCCCATCAAGGCGTCATCGATGGCGTTACAAAAAAAGAACGCGGCGCTGCCGTCAGATCGCCGGATCACGAAATCACCGATGTCGTCGTTGCGAAAGGACTGAGCACCCCTCACCAAGTCGTCGAACTCGATCGTCGCCCCCGCCGGCACCCGAAACCGCAACGAGGGCTGCTGCCCTTGCGCCCTAAACCGCGTAACGGCTTCCGCCGTCAAGCGGGCGCAGGTCCCGGGGTAGCGGGGCGCTTGACCCGCGGCGAGCTGGGCCTTGCGTGCGAGCGCAAGCTCGCCCGGCGAGCAAAAACAGGGATAGCTCAGGCGGTGCTCTTGGAGTTGCTTGTAGTACTGCGCATAGAGGGCCGTGCGCTCCGACTGCCGATAAGGCCCCAGTGCCCCACCGGCGCCGAAACCCTCATCCCACTGTAGCCCCAACCAGATCAGATCTTCGATCAGGGTGTCGAGTGCGGAATCACTTTCGCGTGCCCGATCGGTGTCCTCGATGCGCAGGAGAAAGGCGCCTTGCACCTTGCGGGCGAAAAGCCAATTAAACAGCGCCGTGCGCATGTTTCCTAAATGTAAGAGACCGGTCGGGCTCGGCGCAAAGCGGGTAGTGATTTTTTCCCCGGTCATTGCGTTGGATGGTACCCGAAAAAAGGTATACTAACCAAGGCCGCCGACACGGGCGTTGTCTTGGGACGCGAGCATCATGGCGACGCTCTTCATTTCCGATTTACATCTCAGCCCCGAGCGCCCGGAAAAGCTAGCGCTGTTTTACCATCTTTTAAGCGGACCTGCCCGTAACGCCGAAGCACTCTATATCCTCGGCGATCTTTTTGAAGCGTGGATCGGCGATGACGACACGACCTCGCCACATCATGAAGTCGTAGAAGCGCTCGCGCACTACGCTGCGACGGGAAAGCCGCTGTACCTAATGCACGGCAACCGCGATTTTCTCATGGGTCCCGAGTTCGAGGCCCGCAGCGGCGGCACACTGCTCCCCGACCCGTTTATCGTGGACCTCTACGGCGAGAAAACCTTATTAATGCATGGGGATACGTTGTGTACGCAAGATATCGACTACCAAGCATTCCGGAAGCAGGTGCGCGATCCGCGTTGGATACAAGGGTTTTTGCAAAAACCGCTCGCGGAACGGGCGGCCATCGCGAGTAACCTGAGGGAGGGCAGCCGCGCGGCGACCCGCCAAAAAGAGGCCGTGATCATGGATGTCGACCCGGCAACGGTATCACAAACCATGATCGACTATGGAGTGCGCCAGCTTATCCACGGCCACACCCACCGTCCGGCGATTCATCTCCTTGAGATCCAAGGCCAGAGCGCCCGCCGTATTGTAATTGGTGATTGGTATGACCGCGATCTTGTTTTGGTTTATGGCGCCCAGGAACCCAGGCTGGTAACCGCAGCCGCTTTGACGAACCTCTGAAATGCCGGAACCGTTGCGACTGGTGGCTTACCTCACTGAGTTACCCCGCGATCTGTCTGGCATTGAGTTGGCGAGCGCGCATGATCCGTTGAAGGTCGGCACGCTTGCCGCAATCCTAGGCGATTTGGCAGCGCATCTGAAAGTCGACCGCGAAGAACTCTTGCATCGGCTATTCGGGTGAGCTGATGAACACTGCGGAGCTTACCGCCCTTCTCAGCCGGCTGCGCGCCGAGCCCGTGAGGCCGAATGGATCGAGTCCTTTTTAGCGTGAGAGAGACTCTGAATAGCTCACCTTTTGGCCGTATTGCAGCATTACCGCATTTCTGCCATATTGCAATTATGAAAGCTACTCTTACCATCACCAGACGCGGTGTCATCACACTACCCGCTAAGCTTCGCGAGGCCCTTGGCATCCAGGCCGATCAACAGCTCATCGCCGAAACGACGTCGGAAGGCTTGCTCCTGCGTCCTGCCGTCACGCTGCCGATTGAGATCTACGATGAGAAGCGGATCCGAGAGTTCGACGAAGCCGAAGCGGAGCTCGAAAAGGTCCTGAGTCGAAGAAAGAAGGCAAAGTCGGCCCGCTGACCGCCCTAGGATGCGGGTCTTTCTCGACGCAAATATCCTTTTTTCAGCTGCAAAGTCGGACGGGACCGTCCGTGAGTTGCTGACATTGCTGGTCAAGGCCGGTCACGAATGCTGGGCGGACGGTTATGTGGCGGAAGAGGCGCGGCGCAACCTCGCGGCTAAGGCGCCAGACGGTCTTCCTGTTTTGGAGGAATTGCTCGGGCGCGTCCACGTGGCAGTCGCTCAGCCTCACCCGGCTACCTTACAGGCGGCGCTCGGGATCCCCGAGAAGGATCGTCCGGTGCTGACCGCTGCCATCCAGTTAAAGTGCGACGTTCTCGTCACCGGTGACCGGACCCACTTCGGGACCTTCTACGGCAAATCGCTAGGCGGCGTGACGGTTCATTCACCGCGCTCGCTTGCCGAAACCCTTTTCGTCTAAACTCATAAGAGCACCGCCAGTTCGGACGGAACCTCACTCGTTCACCGGCACGCGAGAACGTAGGTTGAGGATAAGTATCAGCCGGTCCGATAGCCTACGCGACCTCATGCAGCCTGCTAGACGGGATAATGAGTGGGCCTTGTGGATGTTCGAATCGAACAAACTCAATGATCCGCCCGGCGACGGAGGCCACGCCCGGACGGCGGTCCGTGCCGTCGGTGCTGAACTCAAAGCGGTACCAGCGGTGCACTAAGAGATGGCCTCGCGCGTCACGCTTGAGTCTGGTGCGAGCGAGTGCCACGGTCTCTTCGAGTAGCTGAATATCCAATTCGCGGCAGGCATCGCGACAATATTTCAGGGTTTGCTCCCGCGTCCGCGCTGAATCGTTCCAGAACCATATCGCAACGGCCAGCACTAGGAGAGCGATCGTATCCGCCACAAGAGTTCCTAAACGTAGGCGCGCGCTCCGAGGTCGCCTTGCGCGGGGTAAGACAGTATCGACGC
>JBIMKC010000146.1:0-5693 GCA_043673925.1 Chromatiales bacterium
GCGCTCACTTGACCGGCTCCATAACGGCATCAAGGTTGAGTTGATCGCAAAAGTCCATGAATTCGCCGCGTAAGGCCGCGATGGAGGTATTTGTCGGCACACTGATGGTGACGTGGAGGGAGAACATCGGCGTGCCGGTATGCGCCGCGGAATAGCTTCCGGTATACATTTCTTCGATATTGATATCACGGGTGGAAAAAAACTGGGCGATATCATGCACGATGCCGGGATGATCGATCGATACCACCTCCACCGCATAGGGCATCATATTGCCCAGCTTTTTACGCGCGTCGGTACGCTTGGAGCTGATCGTGAGTCCCAAGCTGTCCGCGAGCCGAGGCACCATGCTCTCGATTTTCGCAACCGCATCCCACGTTCCGGCAAGCAATAAAACCATCGCGAACTCGCCGCCCAGAACGGTCATCCGGCTATCCAGGATGTTACAGCCACAGTCCTTAACCGCCTTGGAAAATTGGTGAACCAGCCCCGAACGGTTGCTCCCGATCGCGGAGATGACAAGATGATTCTGTACCACGGTGGTCATCTGTAAGGGTTTGGCCGATCCCGGAAGTATAGCCGAGATTGTGCATTGAAAACCCATGCCCCGGCAAGGGCGGTTCGAGCCGCCCAAGGCAATCGGACCGTTCTTGTCAAGGTAGTCATTGGAACGTACTATGGCCGGCACCTAAAAGAGGGAAGGCATTCTTTGTTATGTTTCGAGGCAGTATGGTGGCGATGGTAACGCCGATGGAGGCTGCGATCAGTCCCGACGTGCCCATCGATTGGAAGGCGTTGCAAGAGCTCGTGGAGTTTCATATCGCCGAGGGTAGCGATGCGATCGTCGCTGTCGGCACGACCGGTGAGTCGGCCACGCTCGACGAGAAAGAGCATTGCGAGGTGATTCGCCAGGTGGTGCGACAGGTTCATAAGCGCATTCCGGTGATCGCCGGAACGGGCGCCAATTCGACGACCGAGGCCATTCGGCTGACCGCGTTCGCGCGCGAAGCGGGGGCCGATGCCTGCCTGCTGGTCACCCCCTACTACAATAAGCCGACTCAGGAAGGACTTTTCCTGCACCACAAGGCCGTGGCCGAGGCCGTTGCGATCCCACAAATCCTTTATAACGTGCCGGGACGAACCGCGTGCGACATGGTGCCCGCGACCGCTGGCCGCCTGTCCCGGATCCGCAATATTATCGGCATCAAGGAAGCGACCGCCGATCTGGACCGGGTAGCGTCGTTGCGCGAGCATTGCGGGGACGGCTTCATGATCGTGAGCGGTGATGATGCGACGGCGATGGAGTTTATCGCCCGCGGCGGGCAAGGCGTGATTTCGGTAACCGCCAACGTGGCGCCGCGATCAATGCACCTCCTGTGCGCACGGGCTTTGGCGGGCGATCGGAGGGGCGCCGAGACACTCAACGCGACGCTCGAGGGCCTGCACCGGGAATTGTTTTCGGAGTCTAACCCGATACCGGCGAAATGGGCCCTAAACCAAATGGGTTTGGTCAAGAAGGGCATTCGTCTGCCCTTGACGTGGTTCGCCGAGGCGTACCACGGCCAAGTGAGGGCGGCGATGGCACAAGCGGGGCTCGCTATCGGCGCAGCATCTTCATGACCGCGGCTGCGCGCCCACGATCTCCGCAGTCAAGCAATGGATGAGGTGAATTGAGGTGTTGAGAATACGGTCAATGGGCTTGGTCGCGGCTGTGCTTGCGATCACGGGATGCGCGTGGTTTCCGACCTTCGATGACGTAATCCCCGACAAGAAGAAGGAGTATCAAAAGAGTCAATCGCTCCCCGACTTGGAAGTGCCCCCGGATCTCACCACCGAATCGATCCGCGACACCC
The DNA here is from genome assembly GCA_043673925.1 of Chromatiales bacterium. Lineage (GTDB taxonomy): Bacteria > Pseudomonadota > Gammaproteobacteria > JACCXJ01 > JACCXJ01 > USCg-Taylor. Next base: position 1,851 of record JBIMKC010000146.1, read on the forward strand.
TGGCGGTTCCGGACGTGGACGCGAGCGGAACTGCAAGCTACTCAACCTATCAAGAGCGCATTGCCCAACGAAAAAAACAACCGGAAGCCGGATCCGAGGAGAGCCCGAGCGCGGCCAAGCTTGGGGTGCTGGCGGATGAGACGCTGCTCATCATCGACGCCGAACCCGCCGTGGTGTGGGCCGAGCTGCGGCCCTTTTGGAAAGACCGTGGCTATGCCTTGGATCTCGATGATGAAGATCTCGGGGTATTGGAGACCGGCTGGGTTGAAAACCGTGACAAGCAAGAACGCGATCGCTTCAAGGTATTCATTGAGGCCGGCAAGGAAAGCGGCACGACCGCGCTCCACCTCTCCCATGTCGGCGAGGCGCTCACGCCGGTTGGAGAAGATCTCGAGTGGCTGGAACGGCCCAGGGACGCGGGGATCGAGGGACGCATGGGCGCGCGCTTGAAAAAAGCGTTGGGCGAACAATCCGTCGAACCCACCGCGGAAGCCCAACAGCCTCGCCCCGGCCCTAAGCCGAAAACATCAACCGCGCCGGCCGCGTCGTCCGGCGTGCCCACCCATGCCGAGCTCTTGAACGCGGGCGAAGGCAAAGCGTATCTGCGGGTATCCAACGACTTCGCGAAGGCGTGGCGCAACACCGGGTTCGCGCTGGGACAGATCGGGGCCAAGGTGGAAGATGAAGACCGATCGCGCGGCAGCTATTACCTCCGTTTTTCAGACGCCACCGCCCCGAAACCGGAGAAGGGGTTTTTATCGAGCCTGGCCTTCTGGCGTGACGAAAACGACGATGAGTTTGAGATCCATCTCACGGACGTTGGCAATAACACCGAGGTCATCGTATTGGACCCGGACGGGAATTGGGATAACAGCGCGGCCGCTGCGCGCATCCTGCGCCTATTGCGGACCGAATTGAATAAGTGACCCACGAGCTGTCCGCAGGCGGGAACCGGCGCGATATCTAACTAACGGGATGCGCGGGTGGGCAGTGGCAGTGCTAACATCAACGCATCTTCTCTGCCCTCATGGGCCGGATAGTAATCCGGCCGCAGGCCGATCTCCTTGAAGCCGGCGCGCGCGTAAAGCTGTCGCGCCGACCCATTCGCGGGCCGAACCTCCAGGAACATCGTCTCCGCGCCGCGCGCCCGTGCGTCCTCGACCACATGCTCCAGAAGCGTGCGCCCGAATCGCCTACCCTGCCAGCGCGGTTTGACACAAAGGTTCAACAGATGCGCCTCACCGGCCGCCACGGTCATGAAACTATAGGCACCGACGAGCCCTTCGTGTTCAAGCACCCAGGCGATGTAACCACAGCGAATGCAGTCGATCATTACGCCCTTGCTCCAAGGGAAGTCGTAAGCCTGCCGTTCGATCTCGATCACTTCCGGCACATCGCGCTCGAGCATGGGCCGCAAGGTGACTGTCATGGGCTTGAGCAACGCGCTCATGCCGGCACCTCCCGCATCGATTCCCGATATAGTCGCTTCGCGAATAACAAGTCTTGCCAGACCTTGCGTTTTTCATGCGGGGAGCGCAGCAGATACGCCGGATGATAGGTCACGACCAACGGGATCCGGCGCTCCCCGTACGCGAATGCCTGGCCGCGCAGTTTGCCGATCGGGGTGCTGGTATTCAGCAGATTTTGACCCGCGATCCGCCCGACGGCGAGGATGATTCTCGGTGCCACGAGCGCGATTTGGCGTTCCAAGAACGGTGCACAGCAGTTGATCTCTTCGGGCCGCGGATCGCGATTATTCGGCGGCCGGCATTTCAATATATTGGCGATGAAGACCTGCTCGCGTTTGAGACCAAGAGCCAACAGCATGGCGGTGAGCAATTGCCCAGCCCGGCCGACGAACGGCTCACCCTGACGGTCTTCCTCGGCCCCCGGCGCCTCGCCGATGATGAGCCACTCCGCGTGCGGATCGCCGACGCCAAAGACCGTTTGCGTGCGCCCGCGGTGGAGCTCGCAGCGCGTGCACTCGGCCACCGAGCGTCGCAACTCCTCCCAGATCATTCGTGTGACCGCGGGGACGGCGTTACCGTCCGCTGATGGCGCCGCGGTTTGATGCTCACGCACCGCGGCGCGGCGCCGCCAGACATCGATCCCCATCGCCTCGAGATAGCGTGCTCGGGTCAACATTTTTAGCGGATCGTTACACCTGACTCGATGTCTGCGGGTGGTGCCGTTCGGGGGCCGCCAATACTTTGTTCAGGGCGTTGATATAGGCTTTAGCCGAGGCAATGATGATATCGGTATCCGCGCCCTGACCGTTCACGATCCGCCCGGCGCGCTCCAAACGCACCGTTACCTCCCCTTGCGCATCGGAGCCGGTGGTGATGTTATTGACGGAGAACAATTGCAGGTTGCAACCGCTTTCGATAATGCCCTCGATGGCTTTAAAGGCGGCATCCACCGGCCCGCTGCCCTCGGCGATCCGCTGTTGCTCATTGCCGTTCCACTGCAAGGTGATGCGCGCTTTTGGGGTCTCTCCGGTCTCGGAGCAGACCTTAAGCGAGACCAACTTGACGGCTTCGACGCCACTTGAGACATGGGTCTCGGTGACCAGCGCCTGCAGATCTTCGTCATAGATCTCATGCTTCTTGTCCGCCAACTCCTTGAAGCGCATGAAGGTCTCGTTGAGGTCCTCTTCGCGGGTAAAATCCACCCCAATCTCGCGCAAGCGGGTGCGAAACGCGTTGCGGCCCGAATGTTTGCCGAGCACTATCCGGTTGGCGTGCCAACCGACATCTTCGGCACGCATGATCTCGTAGGTCTCCCGGCTCTTGAGCACGCCATCTTGATGAATGCCGGATTCGTGGGCAAACGCGTTCGCCCCGACAATGGCCTTGTTCGGTTGCACCGGAAAGCCGGTGATGCTGGATACCAGCCTTGAGCAATGCAGGATCTGCGTGGTGTCGATCCCCACTTCGCAGGGGAACTGGTCCTGGCGGGTGCGGACCGCCATGGCGATTTCTTCCAGCGCCGCGTTGCCGGCGCGCTCGCCGAGACCGTTAATCGTGCATTCGACTTGGCGCGCGCCGTTGAGCACCGCGGACAAGGAGTTTCCGACCGCCATTCCCAAGTCGTTATGGCAGTGCACGGAAAACACCGCCTTGTGGCTGTTCGGCACGCGTTCGATCAGATCCTTGATAAGCGCTCCGAACTGGCCCGGAAGACTGTATCCGACCGTATCCGGGATATTGACCGTGCTCGCGCCGGCCTCGATCACGGCCTCGAGCACGCGGCACAGAAATTCGAAATCGGAGCGCCCCGCATCCTCGGGCGAGAACTCGACATCCTCGACGTGGCTGCGCGCCCGTTTCACCGCCTTGACCGCATGCTCGATGACTTGCTCGGGTGACATCTTGAGCTTGCTGCGCATATGAATGGGCGAGGTGGCGATAAACGTATGGATACGCGCCGAGCGGGCGCCCTTGAGCGCCGCGGCGGCGGTGTCGATATCGCGCTCCAGCGCCCGCGCCAGAGCGCAGACGGTACTTTCCTTGACCGCGGCCGCCACCGCCTGCACGGCCTCGAAATCGCCCGGGCTCGCGACCGGGAAGCCCGCCTCGATGACATCCACGCGCATCCGCTCCAGGGCCTTGGCGATGCGGATCTTCTCGTCCTTGGTCATCGAGGCGCCGGGGCTTTGCTCGCCGTCGCGCAAGGTGGTATCGAAAATGATCAACTTGTCTTTCATGCCTGTCCTCCGCCCGGCCGGGGCGCGAGTCGTCTAAAAGGATACCGTGTCTTTAAAGGACACCGGCTGTCACGGGAATGTCGATCGTTCTGCCCTAGCCGGGCAGCAGCGGGGAGGGCGGCGGCAGCGCGATCGGC
>JBIMKC010000147.1:0-5692 GCA_043673925.1 Chromatiales bacterium
CTCTCACGGCGCCTCCTTCACCTCGACCCGAAGGTTCGGAAGCTCGCCCAGCATTTCCGGCGCATACAGCGCTTCCACCCGCGTCGCCGGCAGCTCGAAGGCGCCCGCGTTGTTGTAGCGCACGGTGTACTCGACCTTGAAGACCCCTTTCGGGACGTAGCGGTAGTAGGCGCGAAAAGCATCCAGACGCCGCTCCTCGAACGCCGGCCAGGCCCAGCCCTCCCGTGCTTCGCCGCTCGTCAGGATTTGAGAGTCCCGCCCGAGGCCGGTGCCGAGGATCGAGGCGCCGGACGGGATCGGATCATCCACCACCACCCAGGTCATATCCGACTGGGCCTCGATGTCGATGGATACTCGCGCCACATCCCCGCGCGACCACGCGTCCGGTATTTTCTGTTCCACGGCGGTGACGCTGCGCGCAATCGTATACCCCGTCGAGAGCGGCTCCTTGAGCGGGAGGGCCGCGCGGCTCTCGATGCTTGCCCAGGGTTTCCCGCCACCCTGATGTTCGATAGCGAGCGCCGTCGGCCCATCGCCCCAGCCGAACTCCAGCTCGCCCGTGCGAATGTCCTCGGTCCAGGCGATGGATTTCGTCTCGCGGCCAAAGCGCGCGCTGGTCGCGCCAGTGACGGGTACGGCCTCGAACGCAGCGCTGAACTTCTCCATCGCCAACACCCCCCAGGCGTTCGCGACGGTGGTATTCCAACGTCCTGCGCTCAACCTGCCGAGCGCGCCGCGCGCCATACGCGGCACATCCTCCTTCCACGGCGCCAAGCCAAGCACCGTCAATAAGGCGCGCCCGGCGTTGACATCGCCGGAGATCATGAGCCACCAAAGAGCATCGGTGCGCTCCGTCGAAAACCCGATCGCAGCGCCTTGGAAGTTGAGCCTCGCGCGCAGGATGTTGTCGGCTTCGCTCACACGCTGGGCTTGGTCAGGTATAGCAGGCAAGCGTTTCAGGATATTCATCCAGTCGATGAGGGCCGAGGTCGGCCAGAGATTCGGATCGATGCTGATGCTGCCGAGCATCTCGGCGCTCGCCTCCGCATAGCGCGAGAGCGCTTCGATTGCCGCGAGCTTGCGGATCGCGAGATCGGCCGTGGGCAGCGCGGATTCCCGGACCACGCGGCCTTCGATGAAGCCCTTCAGGCCGGCTTTGATGCGCGCGAGCGCGTTGTCCGGGATCGGCCAACCGGCCTCTTGCGCGATGGCGAGCGCATAGGCCGTGAGCGCATCGCTGCCATCGAGCCAATCGCTGGCGAAATACATGAGCAAGCCATCCTCGTCTTGGTAACTTGGAAGATCGTTCATGACCGCATCCCAGAGCTTGCGATCCCGCAGCGCGATGGCTTTGGAGATACGCTGTTCGAGACAGGTGTAGGGATAGCGTTGCATGTACTCGCGCACACCGCTCAAGCCGTCCCCGATGCGGCCGCGCAAGGCGATGTGGATCCCGCCGCGACCGGCGACGGCGCCTTTCGGACGCTCGCTGCGCATGCTCAACGGCGCTTCAATTTGCGTGAGCGTCGCTTGGTAGACGCGCACCGGATGGACCGGGATCACCTCTTGCGCGACGCGAATGCGATCGCTGGCGGCGCCCTCGCGCTCCTGTGCGCCCACCTCCCAAACGAGACCCTCGGCGCCGACCGGCGCGCTATACTCCCAGCGGAGCTCGTGGGCTTGTCCGGGCTCTAAATCGAGCGACTGCCCGGGAAGGTCGACCGCCGCATCGGGATGCGGTGAGACCCGCGCCGAGGCCGCGAGCGCGATCGGCCGTTCCGAGGCATTGCGCACCGTGAACACCCCTTGGAAGCGATCGCCTTCGCGCACGATCGCGGGCAGGCCCGAATGCAGCATCAGATCCTGGGTGGTCCGGACGCTGGTATGTCCGCTGCCGAACAGGCCCTCCGCGCCGGCGGCGACGGCCACGATCCGGAACGAGGTCAAGGCGTCATTGAGCGGCACCTCGACCTCGGCCTCGCCCCGGTCATCGAGCGCTATGCGGCCCTTCCAAAGGAGCAAGGTATCGAAAAGCTCGCGCGCCGACTGCTGCCCTCCCCCGCCGCCCGGCGGCACGGCCTTGCGGCCGTAATGGCGCTTGCCGACAACCTGCGTCTGAGCCGTTGCGGTATAGACCTCGATGCCGCGCGTGCCCATCATGCGCTCGAGCAGATCCCAGGTGGTGTTCGGAGCCAACTCCAGCAGGCCCTCATCGACCGCGGCGATCGCTATCTCGGCGCCCGCCGGCAAGGGTCGCCCATTCGCGCGTTTAACCGTGATCCGCACCTTGGCGCGCTCGCGGATCTTGTGCACCCCGGCATCCGGTTTCAGCGTGACCGCGAGGCGATGCGGCGCCCAGCCCACGCGGATCGACGCGATCCCCAAACGGTAAGCGGGCTTGTCGAGATCGACCAGCGCCGTGACCGCACCGTCATCGCCCGTGAGGGGAAGATCAAGCCGGCGTGCAAGATCGGCGAGAAACCCCGCCCCGACCCGGCCGCGGATCGCCAGCACCGAGATATACGCGTTCGGCGCGTAGTGGTCCTTGATGGGCACTTCCACCACCGGCGCTTTTCCGGAGAGCGTGGTGATGAAGCTATCGATGACGCCCTCGCGTTCCACGCTGACCAGCGCCGTGGCTTCACGGAACGGCATCCGCACCTGCAGCCGCGCGGTCTCGCCCGACTCGTAGTCCTTGCGCTCGGGCAGGAGATCCATGCGATCGCCGGCCCCGCCCTCGAACCACCAGTCGTCCGTTCCCGCGATCCATACCTCGCGGGTGGCCAGCGCCTTGTTATCGAGGTCGTCTCGGCTCGTCGCGCGCAGCACCACCTGTCCCGAAACCTCCGGGATCATTTCGCAGCTCAGCAAACCGTGCTCGTCGGTTTCGCCCTCGGGCGATGCGTCGGGTCTCGGTCTTGTTCTCGTAGGCATAGAAGCCGCCGACGAGGCGGCGGCGGTGCGAGTAGGTGGTCTTCGAGAACAATTCCACCGCGACTTGCCGGCCCGCCACGGGTTTTCCCGCCAGATCCAAGACCACCGTCTGGAAGCCCAATGTGCCTTTGACCACCACCCAGCGCTCAGTGCGGATCCCGAGCTGCAGCTTCGCCGGCCAGAGCGGTATGCGGTTCGACACCGACAGCCGCTCGCCGTTCGGGTCTTGATATTCGAGCTCGGTGACGATGTCCCGCGGGCCGTCGATCGCGGGCAGTATTGGAATCGTGGCGCGCGCGGCGCCGGCGTTATCGAGCGTGAGCGGTAAGACCTGCACGGGCGCCTTGGCGCCGGCCCCTCCGCTACCGGGACCGAAGTAATAATCATAGTCGCGCTGATGGTCCTCGATGCCTTCTTTGACGTCCGCCCCGCCGAACGCGAACTCGGAGTAATCGGGAAAGCCGAGCGACTTGGCCACGACTTGCGAGCGCAGCTTGACCGGCGCTTGCGAGGCGCCGCCCCCGCTCAAATACCCGACGAATAGATCGACCCGCGCCTCTTTCGCGTTCACCAGAGGCTCCGCGGGCGCTTGGATCACCGCCCGCATCGTCGGCACACGAAACTGCTCCACGCGGAAAGAACTGGAATTCAACCACTTGTCGGACTCTTTCCGATGAAGGCTCATCTGATAGACGCCGAGTTTCGCCTCCTTCGGGATCTCCCAAACGCTCTCGGCGATCCCCAACGTGTCGAAAGCCACAGGGATCTCATACTCCTGTCCGCTGCCTTCGTGCCGCAGCTTGAGCTTGTCGGGCGGATCGAATGCTGGAATGACGAAACCGCCGCTCGTTCGTTGCCGCAAGTAATGCTTCATCGACACCGTCTCCCCGGCCCGGTACAGACCCCGATCGAGGATGGCATGGGCGACAAAGCTGCCCTCCTCCCAACCGACGGGCAGCTCGAACTCATAGGGACGGATCCCGCGATTCCAGCCCGATACCGTGAAGCTCATGTCCTCGGCAGTGCGGGCGCTGACGAACAGGGGCGCCGGGCTCCACGGGCCGCAGTCGGTCTCGGCGTGCGGCTTGGGCAGGGCCCCGCCTTCGATCATTGCGATCCCATCCTGGTCGGTGCTCCCCTGCCAGATCGGTTGGCCAGTACAATAGTCGCCGATTTTAACCGCCGCCCCCGGGACCGGTTGCGCCCCGTCCAAGGTCGTGACCCATACCAGCGAAGCCTCGCGCCCCCACTTGAAATGCACGGCGATGTTGGTGACCAGCGCCGCCGTGGCCACGTAGCGCGGTTCGCTGCGACCTAGGAGCGCCGCGCCGAGCTTCGGGCTCATGAGCTCGACGACATAGAATCCGGGCTCCGGTAGCGGGATCCCCACGACCTCGAATGCACGTGCGCCGCCCGGTAGCGTAAATCGAGTGGTTTCAAGCTTGGGACCGAACACCGACTCGCTGCCGGTCATCTCGATCCAGACGCGCTTATTTTCCTTGGTTTTCTCCCACTTCCCGCGCCGCTCCATGGCCTGCTTGACGTGCCGGATCCAGTGGCTGATCGCCCGGTCGTCCTGATCGATGCGTTGCATGCGTCCGGCGATCGGGACAGAGGGTTCGGTACCCGGTATGGCCTTGCGCGCCGCGATCTCGGCTTCGAGATTGCGCAAGGTCGCCGGCAAGATGCCGCCTTCCTTTGCCTCCAAGATGCCAAACTCCCCTGAGAATTTCGCCAGCGGCGGATATTCGTCGGTCGCGACCTCGAGAGGAAAGCGCGCGGCGTTAGCTAGCGGCCGCCCCGCGTCGTCTTTGACCTCCGGCGGCAGGAGCACCTGGAACTTGGTCCGTTCCGGGAATGGCCCCTCGAAGCTGACCGTGTCGACCACCGGGCTCGTGACCGCATCGATGGCTTTGGGCCGATGAGCTTCGCCGTCTTCCCGCCGCAAGCGCAGTTGCGATGCGAGCCCGGCGGCGATCGGGGCGCTGAAGCGGACATGCATGGCGTGCAAGGGAAGGCAGCCGGACTCGGCATTGACGCGATCGCATTCGAAGCGAGCGGTGAACCGCGGCCGGGTCTTGAACGCAAGGGACTGATCTTGCACCGTCGCAACCTCGGTCAGCGAGCGAATACCCGTACCCCAGACGAGCTGCACCTCGGTGTCCGGCGGCAGCGTGCGCCGGCAGCGCAGCACGGCAAGCTGTGATTCGGCGCGATCTAGGGCTTCGTCCTTGACCGCGACGGTGGTCTCGCCGCCGATCTTCCACAGCAACCGAAAGTATTGATAGCCGATCAAGCGCCGCTGCGCCAGCACCTCGCGGCGTGTATCACCGCCGAGGACATCGACCTCGATGCGCTCCGAGATCCCCTTGACTTGGCAGTGCGCGTGCCCGGCGATCGATTCGGGCCGCGCCTCGGCGTCCAAGGCCAGGACGAAAATCTGGTTCTCGTCGATGCCGGTATCGCCTTCGCTCGGCAGCGAGGACAGAATCGCGGGACCGCCGGTGTTGAAAGAGAATTCCTGGGCGCCGCCGAGAGACTTCCCGGCCAGCGTGGTGACATCCGTCTTAAGCTTAAACGTGCATTTCACCCCGGCCGGCAAGTCGCGCGGGAAGTCATAAACCCAATTGCGCGCATCCGCCCAACGTCCCTTCCCGCTTTCCGGACAGTCGATCGCGAAGGGCTCGGGAATGCGGGGATCCCCGAAGGTGACCATCTGCTCCGAAAACCGCGCGGCTACCTGGCGGACGCCTTTGAC
>JBIMKC010000148.1:0-5683 GCA_043673925.1 Chromatiales bacterium
CTAAAAGCGCGAACCGATGTGTGACATGAGCCGTCGCACAACCTCGGAAGGAGCGACGGCCGGACGCGGTAAGTCGGGCAGGGCGCCGGTGCGGATCTTGACATGGCAAAAGAGCGGCTTGCCTTCCGGCACCGCATCGAACAATGCCTCGATGACATCGGGCTGATCGCCCGTGAAGCTACCCCCGTAACCGCACGCCTGGGCGATCTTTGCGAAAGAGACGCTGGCCGACACGGTGGCTTGGGCGCCGGTCGAATCGTGCGCTTCGTTGTCGAGCACGATATGAACGAGATTAGGTCCCCCATAGGCTCCGATGGTGGCGAGATTGCCCATGCGCATGAGCGCCGCGCCATCCCCGTCTAGAATGATAACCCGAAGGTCGGACCGCGCGAGGGCGAGACCCAGCCCGAACGACGAGGCGCAGCCCATCGAACCCACCATGTAAAGTTGGTTCGGACGGTCCGCGAGTGCATACAGCTCGCGTCCCGTGTAGCCCGTGGTGGCAATGATGACCGTGCCTTCGGCGGGTGTGCGTTCGAGAACGCGGTGCAAGACCTCGCTCCGGCTCGGCCGGGGTTGCTCTCTCACCATCTCGACATGCGTTCCCGGTGCGGTCGCGCGCGGCGGTCGTCGCTCTGGATCCAAGGCGTGGATAGCGACCGTCCCTCGGCGCATGACGAAGGCGTAGGGCCGTTCCTCGCGCTCGATGAAGCCGCGCGCCCGGTCCCATGCCGCTCGGATCGCGCCTGGCTCGATGGGAAATGATTCCCAGGGGATTTCCATCGTTTCCAACAAGGAACCGGTGATCCGCCCCATCAGCTTGTGTTGCGGTTCGTCCTGCAGATCCGGCGCGCCGCGGTGCGTACAAATCAACAGCAGCGGGATGCGGAAAACATAATTCAGCGAGGTCAGCGGGCTCACCGTGTTGCCTAAGCCCGAGTTTTGGATCATCACGATCGAACGCTGTCCGCCGACGGCGGCCCCGCTCGCGGTCGCCACGGCGTCGCCTTCATTGGCCGAGGAGATATAGCTCAGGCGTTCGTCGTTGATGATAAAATTGATAAACGGGGTCAAAAACGAACACGGCACGCCCGCGTACGAAGTATAGCCGGCCTCACGGGCCACATTGACGAAGTCCCGCGCCTCTATCATGATGGGATCAGTGCCGTCCCTCGGCGAACGAACCGGCCCGATCGAGGTCATCGAGCGTATTCACATCCAGCCAGTGGCCATGGATATACAGCACGCGGACCTTATGCCCCGAGCTGACCAAGTGATTGAGCAGATCAGGCGTGTTCAAACGTGAAAAGTCGGCGCGCGCGCGCAGATCCGCGAGCCCTTTCTTAAGGGCCCGGCAGCCCTCGCCTTGGGCTCGCCACATGCCGATCCAGCGTCCCGAGGGGATCCCGAAGTCAGTGGGTCGATCGTCGGTGATCCGCGTGAGGTAAACTTCCTGGGTAACGAGCGAGCGTGCATCGGGTTGGGTGCAATAGGCGTAATCGGAAGCGCCGCCGACCGAGGCACGGGTATCCGCGGAATCGACCACCGCTACGATGCCGGCGTCACTGTCCAAGAGGTCGCGCAGGATATAGTTTCGGAACAAGAGATCTCCGTAGAGGATCACCGCGTCGTCACCGAAACACGATTCGGCACGGCTGAGCGAGGCAAGCTCGCCGGAGTCCTCGTAGTCGGGGTTCAGGACGAGACTAATCCCGGCCGTGTCTATCGCCTCGGCGCGATACCCGGCCACGACGGTGATCTCGTTTACCGCCTGCTTTTTGAGCTCTTCCACGAGACGCCGCAGGATCGGTTTTCCGCCAATCGGTAACATGACCTTGGGTCGGGTCGCAGTCAGACCGTTGAGCGCCTCCCCGCGCGTCGCCGCCAAGATGACCGCGCGCGTTCGCGAACGGCCGGAAACGGCGTAGCGCCGCTCCGCCGCCGAGAGCTCCTCCGCTCCTTGCAAACGAAAGATTTCCTCTACCGGCGCGATGCGATCTTCGGCATGGACCGGCGTTTCGGTCTCATAAATGGCACAGGCGGCGCTTTGCATCGCCGCTACCGCCGCGCGTAGCATGTGATTGGCCCAGATCACAAGACTGATCCCGGCCTGGCGATAGACATCGGTCGGGGTGCTGTAATACTTCGTGGGCACGATAACGAGAGGCGCGCGGCCCGCCCATTCCGCTGCGAAGGCGAGGATTTGATCGGGACGCGACAGCTTGCTATGGATTAAGATAGCGTCGGCCCCGGCCGCGCGATACGCTTCGGCGCGCAGCAGCGCTTCTCTCAGGTCCCAGCCGGCGATCAGAGCCTCGACCCTGGCCACAATGCAAAAATCCCGATCGCTCTGGCTGTCTTTACCGGCTTTGATCTTGCCGCAGAACTCATCGATGTCGGCGAGGTTCTGCCGCTCTCCCGCGATAAAGCTGTTCGTTTTCGGGAACAGCTTGTCCTCGATACACACTCCCGCGATTCCGCGTTGCTCGATCTTTTTAACCAAGCGCCGCAGGTTGTTGAAATTTCCGTAACCTGTGTCTCCGTCCAGTAATATTGGGATCCTGGTGGCATCGGACATGAACTCGAGCATTTCGACCACTTGGGTCCAGCTTGCCTCGTTGTTATCGCGCACGCCGAATTGCGCCGAGAGCGACAGCCCGCTGGCCCAGATCCCATGAAACCCGGCCTCTTCCACGATGCGGGCGCTGATCCCGTTGTGGGCCTCCATAATGAATTCGAGGCGCGGTGAATCGAGCATCCGGCGCAGTTGCGCGCTCTTGGAGGGCTTGAGTGAGACGGACTCTGGATTAATCATGTTTAATCCACCAAACGCGGCAGGATCTCGCGCTCCGCGCGGCACACGTCCTCGGGGAAATCGATTTCGATCCAAGGCACGCCGCTCACATCTTCGAATCCGAACGCCTCTGGGGTTTCCAGGACCAGATCGCGAATGGCTTCTTCATACGGTTCGGCGTGTAAGCCGGCGCTGTAATAATAATCCGCACGCTCGGCCAGGCGTGCCGCGACGGACCCGGAAAAACGGAAGAATCCAACGGACTCACCGCAAAAATCATAAGCAACGCCGGCCGCGATCCGCTTACGAAACTCCACCGGGCGGCCGTCGCGCACGCAGATCTTTACCGGTTCGTCGCCAGGCTCGAAGGCGCGATCGATCAGAAAACAATTTTGAACCTGAGAATGTATCAAGCACTGCAGCAGATCGGGTCGATACAACACATCGGCATCCATCAGCAAAACGTCATCACCCTCGCGCAGTACGTGCCTTACGCTCCACAAGCTAAGAACGCTTCCGCGTTCGTAGCGCGCATTATAAACAGTTCGCACCGGGGCGCTTAAGGCAGTTGCGCGGATCTCTTCTTCGATCAACTCCGATCGGAAGCCGACGGCGATAACGATTTCATGGATGCCGTGAGCGCTTAGCGCCTCGAGATGGCGGCAAAGTAAGGTCTTGGATCCAAACGCCAAGAGGCATTTGGGGTGTTCTATGCCCAAGCGCCGGCCGGCGCCCGCGGCGAGCAAGACTGCCTTCATGCGTTGCGTAGGTGACTTGCCGCGCGCCGCTGGAGCCTGAGCTAACGGTGTCCTTGGAAGGCGTCTCTAAAGCCAAAGTACGCGATCGCGTCTTTCATGTTGGAAATAAACCGGCGTGTCGCAGACATGCGCGCATCGGTCACGTATTCCATGGTGAGTACGATGCGCTCCTCTCCCTGACGGAGTGGAGTCACCCGATGGTACAGTTTGTCGCCATTAAAAACAACGAGCATCCCGGGCGCCAAGGCCAGGGATAAAGACTCGGTTTCGCGCCCTGGATCGTCGCGGTAGAGCTGGTATTCCAGCCGGCTGCTGGAGCGATCGACCAGCCCAAGCAACACCGTATAACGCAACCCCCGATAGTAGGACGTGTCGTAATGCCATCCGATATGGTCGCCGGGTTCCGTGTAGCAGTATAAGGCGTAGGTGTGCGGATCGTCCCCGGGACAAGGTAATAGCGATCGTCCGGTGATATAGCTCAAACCCTGCGTGAACTCCGGCAGCGTATATAAACTTTCGAAAGCCGGCGCCATGCGGTCCAATACGAAGCGGCTCACGCTACCGCCTTTCTTGTGTTTTGGGAGGTAGTTTCTGTGTACCGACGGCCGTAGTTGCGGAAGTCGCGCCAGTAAGGGTTGCAGTGTCTCGGGACCGAGAAGGTTTTCGACGACTAGAAACTCATTCTGGGCGGCGAACTTTTGCTTAAGCTGATCGATCTCGAATTGGGCGAACATAGTTTCAAGCGCGGCTAATGTCTATTTCCCGACGCGCGGCCGAGGGACGAATCGCACTGCAGAAGCCGCGCTGAGAGTTCATCTTTGGTTTCCCCCGGTTATGAAATCCTGTCAGCTTATACGTCTGAACGCGCGGGCCTTCAAAAACGTAAAGACACGCCGAAACAACAAAAGAACCGATCAATATTATATGCCGTATTATTAATGCTACACAAGAAGGCTAGTTTGTAGCATAATAGACACACTGCGCCTGCATTTCCCGGGTAGGATCTGGCAATACCGCTTAGATCCCGGCTCAGAGCCCTTACCCGAGATCGTACGTGCAGCGCTTTTAAAGAACTTTAACGAACAGAACGTGAACCCATGACCTTGCTTAAAGCGTTGTTTTTAATTTTTGGCCTGGTGCTGCTTGGCCTGCTCGTGCGGGACATGGATGCCGCTGAAATCTTACGGCACATCCGGCAAGTGGGGAGCGCGGGTATCGGTTTGGTCATCGCACTCTACGCGGTGACGTTTCTGGCCGATGTCGCCGGTTGGCAGCTCACCTTCAAGACCATCCCGCTGAATTTCCGTTGGTTGCAGCGGCTTTATTGCGTGCGCATGACGGGCGAGGCCTTTAACAACATTACGCCGCTTGGCGCCATGGGCGGCGAGCCGGTGAAGGCGATAATGTTAAAGTCGCGCTATGGCGTGAGCTATCGCGAATCGGGGGCCTCCTTGATCCTCGCGAAGACCGTCATTCTCATCTCGCTGGTGGTCTTTCTCGCCCTCGGCTTCTTGGTCCTGATGCCCTCCGAGCATATACAAAGCTCTTATAAAGTGATCGCCGGGATCGGCCTGGCCGGTTTCGCGACGGCCATCACGCTTTTTTTTCTCGTCCAACGCTATCGTCTGTCTTCATGGTTAGGGCGTTTAGTGGGGGGATCGGCGCTTGGCCACCGCTTAGAGACGGCTTTGCGCGTCATTCACGAGGTGGATGAGCGCCTCGCGAGCTTTTACACCGAGCGCCGCGCCCGCTTTGCGGGGGCGCTGGCCTTGGCGTTTATCAACTGGCTGCTCGGGGCGGTCGAGGTTTATGCCTTGATGCAATTTCTCGGTTACCCGATCTCTTTTGTCGATGCGTGGGTCATCGAAGCGATGGCGCAACTCGTGCGCGCGGGGACCTCCTTTATCCCCGCGAGCATTGGCGCCCAAGAAGGCGCGTTTATTCTGGCGTGCTCGGCGATAACCGGGGATCCGACCCTCGGTTTCGCGCTCTCGGTAATCCGACGCGTCCGCGAGATCGTTTGGATCATCGGCGGGCTCGGCCTATGGTTGCTGTATTCCTTTGGCGAGACCAATTCTCGGATAGAGCGGGACTCTATTCCGGAGGCTCCGCTGCCCTAGTTCATCGTTCT
>JBIMKC010000149.1:0-5604 GCA_043673925.1 Chromatiales bacterium
GGTTTGACCTCGCGTCGCAGGAAGAAAGGGTTCGGTGACAACTGAGAAATATTCTCACATGTCTACGGCCCATGCATGCTGTTGGGGTCGTGAAGGACATCCTCGGTGCGCCGTGCCTATTGCTGCGCCGCACAAGCCTCGGTTATCATGCGCTCATTGCTACCCGGTAGGAGGGAAATCAGCATGACCACCCTGTTGGACGTCCGCGGCACTATGACCCTGGACTACGAACGCATCCTCACGCCGGAGGCCCTGGCGTTTGTGGAAGAGCTGATCAAGAGATTCGGGCCGCGGCGTAAAGAGTTACTAGCGATCCGGGTCCGCCGGCAGCAGTACTTCGATGCCGGCGGGCTGCCGGATTTTCTTCCCGAAACCAAGTACGTCCGTGAAGGCGAGTGGAAGGTGGCGCCCATCCCCGCGGACCTGACGGACCGGCGGGTGGAGATCACCGGTCCGGTCGAACGCAAGATGATCATCAATGCGCTCAATTCCGGGGCGAATACCTTCATGGCGGACTTCGAGGACGCCTCGAGCCCCACCTGGGAGCAAATGATGGATGGGCAGGTCAACCTGTGCGATGCGATCGACGGCACCATCTCCTACACCGGACCGGAGGGCAAGGTCTACCGGCTCAATGACGGCAAGCTCGCGACTCTCATCGTGCGCCCACGCGGCTGGCACATGAAGGAGAAGCATGTGCTGCTCGACGACGAACCGATTCCGGCGAGCCTGTTCGACTTCGGCTTGTTCTTTTTCCATAACGCCAAGAAACTGATCGCCAAGGGCACGGCGCCCTATTTCTATCTGCCCAAGATGGAAAGCCGCAAGGAGGCCCGTTTGTGGAATGCTGTATTCCTCTACGCCCAGGATGCGCTCGGTATCCTGCGGGGGACCATTCGTGCTACGGCGCTCATCGAAACGCTGACGGCCGCCTTTGAGATGCACGAGTTTCTCTACGAGCTGCGGGAGCATGCGGCGGGACTCAACTGCGGACGCTGGGATTACATCTTCAGCTTCATCAAATGCCTGCGCAATCACCCCGAATTTGTCCTGCCGGATCGCAGCCAGTTGACCATGAACCAGCACTTCCTGCACTCCTACTCAAGGCTCCTGGTTCAGAGCTGTCATCGCCGCGGTATTCATGCGATGGGCGGGATGGCCGCCCAGATCCCGATCAAGGAGGATGAGCTTGCCAACGAGGAGGCCCTCGCCAAGGTCCGGGCCGATAAGGAGCGTGAGGCCAAAGACGGTCACGACGGAACCTGGGTCGCCCATCCCCTGCTCGCGCCGATCGCCAAAGCGGTATTCGACAAGCACATGCCGGGACCGAACCAGATCCACAACCTGCGAGAGGATGTGCAGGTCACTAGCGCAGACCTGCTGCGTATGCCCGAGGGCACGATCACGATGAAGGGACTGCGGCACAACATCAGCGCCGCGCTGCGCTACACCGACTCCTGGCTGAGCGGGAAGGGGGCGGTGCCGATCGCCCATCTGATGGAAGACGCGGCGACCGCGGAGATCTCACGGGCACAACTCTGGCAGTGGATCCGCTATCCGAGGGGTGTGCTGGAAGACGGCCGCAAGGTCACCCTGGACGTGTTCCGCGAGATCCTGACTCAGGAACTGGCCCAAGTCCGAGAAGAGATCGGGGAGCAGCAATTCGCAAGCTGCAAGTTCAACGAGGCCGCAAGGCTCCTGGATAAGTTGGTGACGACGACCAAGCTACCGGCGTTCTTGACCTTGGAGGCCTACGGCATGCTGTAGGACGGCCACGGACTCGCACTCGATGCGGAGGCGGTGCGGGCTCACCGCGTCTTCCGCGATCCGCCGCAGCACCCGTCGATCCGATGCGCTGGCCGAGCAAAATACCGCGGCGGCCTGCCGCATCGGCTCATAGACTTGCATCGCGGTGTCGCCTTTGGGAAGAAGTTGAAACAACCCCGCGAGGAGCGCGAGTCCCACCACGGTTCCGGCAATACGGCCGATCTGCCCGAGCTCTTGCCAGACCGCATCACCGCCAAACATCAACGCTAACCAGTTCATAATTGCTCCTCCGATCGAACGCCAGTGACAGGTGGTGCGGCTGAGGCGCCGGTGTTGGGGGTCGATCCCTGGGGCTGGTCACCCATCGGTCGCACCAGCTCTCACCGCACCAGCTCTCACCTCCCTTCGGTCGCACCAGCTCTCACTGGGTGTATTTAGCCGACTTTCTCGCACGCTTGCAACGATACGTGGGCAAGACTGGTGCCAGCGCTTTCGCAACGGCAACATCTCTCGCAATATTAATTAGTTATGTAATTTCATGGAATCGAGGGGTACCCCGACTCGCGGCGATCAAGCATTCTTATGGTGCATAGCAGCATCGTCTTGCTGCGCCGTGGGGCACCTCTATCCGCTCGCCGATCCGGTCGCGCGCGTGAGCCGGATATCCACCTCGCGTTCGACGTAACGCCACTCCTCGGTTGTGCGCAGCATGGCGACCAGCTCATCGAAGAGACCCGCGTGCTCGGGCGCGAACTCGAACCAGGTGAGGAAATCGAACGGCCCGCCCAGCTCGCGCGCGTGGTAAAGCCGCCGTGCGATCGGGGGGAGATACTTGAGGGACGCGGAGATGTGGTGAGACCGCTCCTCGAAGATTGCGCGGCGCTCATCCTGGGGCAGATCCCACCAGGCGGCCGATTTGGACATGGGAATGAGCGTGGCGCGCGTGGCCTCGGGACGCCCGAGCCCCGCCTGCACCGCTTCAAGTTGCAGCTTCTCGCGCCCTTCGACATAGCGCTGATGCGAGGTCACGCCGTGCAGCGACCACACGGCGCTATTTTCCGCCGGGCCCGGGCGTTCCTGCCAGTTCACGGATGCGACCGGCTCGAGCGGGGGCCCCGCGAGCGTCTGCATGCGCAGCACCCGCCACTCCCCGACGTTCCCGCCCCGGAAGCACACCCGGGTCAATGCGGCCATGCCGGGCCCCTCAAGCGCTCGGGGGGTGCTCGTGCCGTACCCGGCGTCCCATCGGGGATCGAAGTTATCCTCCATCCAAGCCGGAGGTACTCATCGATTGACCTCATCGATTGCTTCCTGCCCGCTTGGGATGGCCATGCACACTCGCGCCGGTAGGGTTTAAACCGTTCCGGTCTTGGTACCGAGGCGGTGCGAGATCGACGATCCTTGCATTGACATGCGGTGGCGTATCGGGTGTGATACCACGCTTTTTCTCGGCGCGCTCCTCAAGAAAAGTGATCAGATGTTCTCGGAGCCGGTAATACTCCGGATGGTCCATGATCTCTTTGCGATCGCGCGGACGCGGAAAACGCACGTTCAATATCTCGCCGACCTCGGCGTCGGGCCCGTTGGTCATCATCACCACCCGGTCGGCGAGATAGAGCGCTTCGTCGACGTCGTGGGTCACCATAAACGCGGTCTTCTGATCGCGCCCCCACAGATCCAATAAGACCTTTTGTAATTCAAAACGCGTCAAGGAATCGAGCATCCCAAAAGGTTCATCCAAGAGCAACATCTTGGGCGCTAAGGCGAAAGCGCGCGCTATACCGACACGCTGGCGCATGCCCTGGGAAAGCTCCGCCGGCCGTTTATGCATGGCATCTGCCAGGCCGACCAGGCTCAGATAGTACTCGGCGAGATCATGCCGCTCTGTCCGGCTGGCCTTGTGATAGACCTGATCCACCCCGAGCATCACGTTTCCGAAGGCCGAGAGCCAGGGCAACAGACACGGGTATTGAAACACCATGCCGCGATCGGGTCCGGGTCCCTTTATCTCTTTACCGGCCAGCACCATGACGCCGCTCGTGACTTCGGTTAGGCCGGCCAGCATGGAAAGCACCGTAGTCTTTCCGCAGCCGGAATGCCCGATGAGGCAAACGAACTCGCCTGTATTCACTTCAAGATCGAAGTCTCTAACGATAACCGCCGGACCTTTTGGCGTAGCGTAGATCTTGGTGAGACGAGAGATGGTCAGAAATGCGCTCATAGGGGTAAGGTTGCAGATTTTGCCGTTGTTAGCACAGCGGTTAAGTCTCGATCTCCACGGTCTCTTTCTTGAATTCCTTGCTGCGCAGCGGGCCGCGGCGGAACAGCGAAAATGGTGAAGGCTTACCATAGGATAAATCTTCAGGTTCTATCTCCGGCAGATGGAGTTTACGGGTAACGGTCTTGCGGTGTTGAGCGCCAACGCCCAAGAGAAAGTCCATGACTTGGTGCCGAGTCTGCTTGAACCGCGGGTCGTGATTTATGGCTTTACGGTCGCGCGGCCTAGGGATCTCGACCGGCACGGCGGGCCCCAGCGTCGCATCGGGACCATGGGTCAATGGAATGATGCGGTCCGCGAGCAGGATGCCTTCGTCAACATCGTTGGTGATGAGCACCACGGTTTTCTTATCCTGGTCCCAGATCTTAGCGATCTCGCCCTGAAGTGTCGCCCGAGTCAGCGCGTCTAGGGCGCTGAGGGGTTCATCGAGCAACAAGATCCGTGGGTCGGTGGCCAATGCGCGCGCGACCGACACCCGCTGGCGCATGCCCCCGGAAAGCTCAGCCGGGCGTTTTTCTCGCGCCGGCAATAGATTTACCATGTCGATGTATTTCTCCGCGTGCGCCTGCTTTTGGGCTGGCGACCAGTCCCGGAAAACCTGGTCCACGGCCAGATAGACATTTTCATAAGTCGTCAGCCACGGCAGCAGCGAATAGTTTTGAAAGACTATCCCGCGGTCCGGACCTGGCCCGGTTATTTTAGCGCCGTCTAAGGTGACGGTGCCGGTGTCCGGTTGGATCAAGCCCCCGATCAAAGAAATGAGCGTGGTCTTGCCGGAGCCCGAATAACCGACGATGGCGACAAACTCGCCGTTTTCGACCGAGAGATTTATGTCGCGCAGGACCGGCGTGATGACGCCGTTGGAACGGTAAGCTTTGCTGACGCGTTCTAATTCCAAGAAAGCCATCGTCGCTATCTCATATGGTTTTGAATCGGGATTGCACCAGGCTCATGAGCCGGTCGAGTATGAAACCGACAAAACCGATGGTGAGGATGCACAAGATGATGTGCTCGTAGATGAGGCTGTTGTATTCCTGCCAGAGGAACCCGCCGACGCCAGGCACGCCGGTCAGCATTTCCGCCGCGACGATGACCAACCAGGCGATCCCAAGGCTCAACCGGAAGCCGGTAAACATGTAGGGCATGGTGGCCGGGATCAATACCTTGAAGAGTGTTTTCACCCGCGACAATTTCAGGACCCGCGCCACGTTGAGATAGTCCTGCGGGACAGAACGGACACCCACCGCCGTATTCAGCACCGTGGGCCACATGGCGCACACGGCGATGGTAAAGAGAGCCGCCGGCTCCGATTTCTGGAACAACACAAGACCTAGCGGCAACCACGCAAGCGGCGAGACCGGACGCAAGATCTGAATGATGGGATCGAAGCTCTTTGCAAACATCTTCGAAAGCCCGAGGAGAAGACCCAGCGGCGTACCGATCAGAATGGCAAGTACGTAGCCCTTGGCGACCAGCACCAGCGAATACCAGGTGAACCTGAGAATGCCCTGGTCCAGCTCGCCGCGTTTCGCAAAAGGCTCCACGATGTAGAGTTTGCT
>JBIMKC010000150.1:0-5564 GCA_043673925.1 Chromatiales bacterium
CTCACACCACGCGGTCACGCGGTGGTTCCCCGGCGAAGAAGGCCTCGAGGTTTTCCAGCACCCGCATCCCCATGGCGATCCGGGTCTCGCGGGTCGCGCTCCCGAGGTGCGGAAGCAGCACGGCGTTTTCCATCGTGAGCAGATCGTCGCTAACGCGCGGTTCGCTTTCGTACACGTCGAGGCCGGCCCCGGCGATGGTCCTGCTTTTAAGTGCCGCGGCCAACGCCTGTTCGTCGACGACATCACCGCGGGCGGTGTTGATCAAGATCGCCGTGGCTTTCATCCGTTTCAAGCGCTCGGCATTGATGAGGTGCCGTGTCTCCTGTCCGCCCGGGCAGTGAAGCGAGACGAAATCCGCCTGTGCGAGGACCTCCTCGACCGTGTCGCATGGAGTCGCCTTCACCGCCTCCGCGGCCTCCTTGGGCGGCGGGTAGGGATCATGGAAGAGGATCTTCATCCCGAAGCCGTGATGCGCGCGCGCGGCGACCGCCCGGGCGATGCGCCCGAAACCGATCAATCCAAGTGTCTTTCCGGTGATCTTGCTGGCGATCATGTGCGTCGGCCGCCAGCCGGTCCACGCTTTCGTGCGCACGTGGCGCTCGCCCTCTCCGGCCCGGCGCGCGACCATGCAGAGCAGTGTCATCGCGAGATCGGCGGTGCATTCGGTCAGGACCTCGGGCGTGTTCGTAACCACAAGGCCCCGCCCCTTGGCGGCCGCGATATCGATATGGTTAAACCCCACGCCGAAGTTACCGAGGATCTTGGTTCTGAGCGGCTCGGCGCTTAGCACCTCGGCCGTGATATTATCCGACACCGTCGGCAGGAGCGCGTCCGCGCCGCGCAGCGCTTCTTGGAGCTCGGTGCCCGTCATGGGTCTGTCGTCGGCATTCAATTTGACGTCGTATAGCTCCTGGAGCCGCACTTCGACCTCCGCCGGCCAGCGGCGGGTCACGAAGACTCTTGGCTTGCTCATGTCTAAGCCTAGCTCACCTTCTTGAGCACCTGCGCCATCGTCGAGCCGAGATCGGCCGGGCTCGGGGCGACGGTCACGCCGCATTCCTGGAGGATCTCGACCTTCTCGGCGGCACTCTCGCCGAAGGCCGAGATGATGGCGCCGGCGTGGCCCATGCGACGGCCCTTGGGCGCGGTTAGCCCGGCGATGTACCCTACCACCGGCTTCTGCATATTCTCCTTCACGAAATGGGCGGCCTCGGCTTCTTGCGGACCGCCGATCTCACCGATCATCATGATGGCCTTGGTCTCGGGGTCGTCCTGGAAGAGTTCCAAGATGTCCTTGAAGGAACTGCCGTTGATAGGATCGCCGCCGATCCCGACGCTGGTGGTCACGCCGATCCCCAGGGCCTTCATCTGCGATGCCGCCTCGTAACCGAGCGTTCCCGAGCGCCCCACGATACCCACAGCGCCTTTTATATAGATATGCCCCGGCATGATCCCCATCATGGCCTGGCCCGGGCTAATGGTTCCGGCGCAGTTCGGACCCGTGAGTCGCATCCGGTTTTCGGCCCGGTAGCGGCGCATGTAACGTTTCACCCGGATCATGTCCTGGGCGGGGATCCCATCGGTGATCGCGACGCAATAACGGATCCCCGCATCGGCCGCCTCCATGATCGAATCGGCGGCGAAGGGCGCCGGCACGAAGATGATGCTCGCCTGCGCTCCGGTCGCATTTACCGCTTCCTTTACCGTGTTGAATACCGGCCGGCCGAGGTGCGTGGCGCCACCCTTGCCGGGCGTGACGCCCCCGACCACGTTGGTGCCGTACTCCATCATTTCCTTGGCATGGAACGTCCCGATCTGGCCGGTAAATCCCTGGACGATGACCGGTGTTTTGTCGTCGATTAAAATGCTCATCTCATTCTCCCGCGTTACGCCTTCCCGATTGCTCGCTTCCAGGAGGCGACTGCTTTGTCGGCCGCATCCGCTAAGGTCTCGGCCATGATGATCGGCAGGCCGCTGTCTTTCAATATCTTGCGGCCTTCCGCGACATTGGTGCCGGATAGGCGTACCACGAGCGGGATCTTCAATTCGGTCTTCTTGACCGCCTGGACCACCCCCTCGGCCACCCAGTCACAGCGATTGATGCCGGCGAAGATATTGACCAGGATCGCCTGCACCTTGTCATCGGAAAGCACCAAATTGAAGGCCTTGGCGGTCCGCTCCGGGGACGCGCCGCCGCCGATGTCCAGGAAATTCGCGGGCTCGCCCCCGGCATGCTTGATCATGTCCATGGTCGCCATCGCGAGCCCCGCCCCGTTGATGATGCAGCCGATGTTTCCATCGAGGCCGACATAGCTCAAGCCCCGATCCGCGGCCGTCATCTCGCGCGCATCTTCTTGCGATTTGTCGCGTAGCTCGGAGACACTGGCGTGCCGGAACAGCGCGTTGTCGTCGAAGGCCATCTTGGCATCGAGCGCGAGCAGGCGCCCATCTTTCGTCACCACGAGAGGATTGATCTCCGCCATCGTGGCGTCGAGGTCCCGAAACGCACGGTAACAGCCTTGAATGGTCGTCACCGCCTGGCTAACCATCGCCGCGGGCAGTTCCAGCCCGAACGCGATCTCCCGGCATTGAAAGTCCTGCATGCCGACCGCGGGCTCCACCGATTGGCGCAGGATCGACTGCGGTCTCTTGACCGCGATCTCTTCGATTTCCATGCCGCCTTCGCCGGACGCCACGACCATCACGCGCTCCGACTGGCGGTCGAGCACGAAGCCGAGATAAATCTCGCGTTCGATGCTGGTCGCCGCCTCGATGTACAGGCGATGGACCACTTTCCCGCGCGGACCGGTCTGGTGGGTCACCAGCCGCTTGCCGAGCAGATCGTCCGCGGCCTCCCAAATCTCACGGTCATTGGAGCAGACCTTGATGCCGCCGGCTTTACCGCGCGCCCCGGAGTGGATCTGGGCTTTGACCACCCATTTCTCACCGCCGATTTCTTTCGCGCGGTAGACAGCCTGCTCGGGGCTGTAGGCCAGCCCTCCGGCGGGGATCGCGACCCCAAAGTCTTTCAGGATCTCTTTGGCTTGATATTCATGAATGTCCATCGGAAACAAACCTCGCTACTTTTTCTTCGACTTGGTCGTGGGTTTGGCCCGCTGGCGGGCTTGGATGGCTTTGTCGATATTGACGATGTTCTCCGCCATGCGCGCGGAGGCGGCGTCGATCATCCTGCCGTCGAGCTCCGCGGCGCCTTTGCCGGCCTTCGCCGCTTCCTTCAAGGCCACTAAGATGCGCTTGGCCCGCGTAACCTCCTTCTCGGGCGGTGACATGACCTCATTGGCGAGCGCGACCTGACTCGGATGGATCGCCCACTTGCCTTCATAGCCGAGCGCCGCCGCGCGCCGCGCGCCGAGCCTGTACCCTTCGGGATCGTTGAAATCGCCGAAGGGGCCATCGATCGCCCGCAGCCCATAAGCCCGGCAGGCGACCACCATGCGCGACAAGGCCGCATGCCACTGATCGCCCGGATAATCGGGATTCAGTCCTCCGATGTTGACGGTACGCGCCCGGCAACTGGCCGCGTAATCTGCCACCCCGAAGTGCAAGGCCTCAAGCCGCCGGCAGCAAGCCGCGATGGCCTCGACATTGGCCATGCCGAGCGCCGTCTCGATCAGCGCCTCGAGGCCGATGCGGTGCTTGATGCCTTTGGCGATCTCGATCTGCGTGACCATTGCGTCCACCATGTAGATGTCCGCCGGTACGCCCGCCTTGGGGATGAGAATGGTATCGAGCCTGTGTCCGCCCTGCTCGACAATATCAACAACATCGCGATACATATAATGCGTATCGATACCGTTGATGCGTACCGAAATGGTCTTACCGCTCCAGTCGATATCGTTGAGCGCGGCAATGATATTTTTTCGCGCCCGCTCCTTATCATCGGGCGCGACTGCGTCCTCGACATCGAGAAAGACAAAGTCCGCCTCGCTCTGGGCCGCCTTCTCGATCATGCCCGGGTTCGAGCCCGGTACCGCAAGCTCGCTGCGTTGCACGCGCTGGCGCGCGGGTTCATATCGTGTGTGACTCATACTATCCCTTTGCCCTCGTGTCCTAATATTACCGGGAATCAGAAACCGGGTACTACTTCGCCGACTTCAGGCTCTTGGTGTCCTTGGCGGTCTTGCGCAGATACTCCTGCGCCGCCGCGACCCCGCTGCCGAGCTGGATCGGGATCCCGAGGTCCTTCATGGCCATCTCGGCGCCGGTGATCGGCGTGAGGACCATGAGTTCGTTGAGATCGCCCAGATGACCGATGCGAAACGCCTTACCCGCAATCTTGGCGAGACCCACGCTCAGCGCTAAGTTAAACCGCCGGTAGGCATGCCGGACCACTTCGTTGCCGTCGAACCCCGCGGGCACGTAGATGGCGCTCACGGTATCGGAATGCCACTTGGGTTCCTTCGCCACCAGCTTGAGGCCCCATGCCGCGACCGCGCGGCGCACCGCCTCGGCCATGCGATGATGGCGGGCGAACACTTTATTCAAGCCTTCTTCGAGCAGCATGTCCACTGAGGCCCGCAGGCCGCGCAACATGATCGTCGCCGGTGTGTAGGGGAAAAAGCCGTTGGCGTTGACCTTGATCATGTCCTCTATGTCGAAGAAACAGCGCGGGCACTTGGCGCTGAGCCTCGCTTTCAAGGCTTTCTCGCTGAAACACAGGATGGCGAGGCCGGTCGGCAACATGAAGCCCTTCTGAGATCCGGAGACGGCCACATCCACGCCCCATTCGTCCATGCGGAAATCGATGCTCGCGATCGAGCTGACCCCATCGACGATGAGCAGGGCCGGGTGTTTCGCCTCATCCAGCGCCTTGCGCACCCCGGCCACATCGCTGCTGACGCCGGTCGCGGTCTCGTTATGGGTGGCGAGCACGGCCTTGATCTTGTAGTTCTTGTCCTTTTTCAAGATATCGGCGTACTTCTCGACCGGCACGCCTTCGCCCCAATCGACCTCGAGCGCCTGCACGTCCATCTTTTGCCGCTGGCAGAGATCGATGAAGAGATTACTGAAATGACCAAAGCCCGAGGCCAGCACCTTGTCACCGGGGGACAGGGTATTGGTGATCGCCGCCTCCCATCCGCCGGTGCCCGAGGCCGGGAAAATAAACACCTGAGCGTTCTTGGTTTTGAAGATCTTCTTGAGATCCCGGTAGAGCGGGAGCGTGAAATTCGGGAAGTCGAACGCCCGCATGTCCTCTTGCGAGACATGCATGGCGTTCAGGATGCGCTCCGGGACATTGGTCGGTCCGGGGATAAACAAGAAATTACGTCCGGCCATCGTGGGGGGTCCTCCGCTAAGAATGGGCTGGAATTTTAGATTGTTCTTTTACCGCCGCCGGCTTGAAAAGGCGGGCGGTTATTGGAGATCGAGCTCGGCGCCAATCTAACATGCGCAAACTCCTATGCGCAACCCGCGCGCCCCGCTTCGCCATGGGCCAAGCGCGGTCTTACGCACGCCGATTTCTAATATTCGGAAACCGGTGTGAGACGAATCAATTTTACTTCGCGGGCGGGGTATGAACCCCGCCCTTGACCAAAGGGGAG
>JBIMKC010000151.1:0-5561 GCA_043673925.1 Chromatiales bacterium
GCGTTTTTTTTGTCCGCGGACAATTCGGTGCCGTATTCGGTTCCTTCGTGCCCCTGATTGCCGTTGCCCGGGACCCTGGTATCAAAGGCGAACAACTTTTTACCGTCCGCCTCGGGCGCGTCGGAGCGAAATCCCGCGTTCTGCGGGTCGTAGACATCATTGCCGCGATAGAACACCGCCGGCCGGTTGTCGCTCGCTTCCAAGAGATCGCGCAGGCTCGGCACCGAGCCGTTGTGCAGATAAGGCGCGCGCAGCCAGATCCCGTCGAGCGGCAGGTTGGCGTAGCCGTGGGTTTTGTGAAAATGCGTCCAGCGATAAGTATTCTCCTCCTCCGCCTGCACGGCCGCCAAGCGTTCGCCGCTGCCCGCTCCCGCGGTGGTTTGCGATCCGCCGGCGCCGAAGTCCGCGCTGCAGGGTTGCCGCGCCTGGTCGGCAAAGACCGTGGCCTGGTTGACGGCGAGATCCTCGGTGAAATTATCCAAGCGATAGCGATCGGTGCCTATCTCATCGATCGGGGTGACGAATCCGACCCGCCGGCCCGTGAAGTCTTGCCCGTTAAGACCGTGGCAATCCGCACAGTAGCGGCGGTAAAGCGGCTCGCCACGGTACGCGAGAGCGTTGTCGATCGGAAAGAAATCGTCGTAGTTCCGGGGTGTGAAATCGAGCAACCAGCTCTCAATACGGCATAGGGCTTGATGGTCGATGTCCGGTGGCAAGGCTCCGGTGCTGATAACGGCGCTCAAGTGGCGCTCCTTGCCGCGATCGTTATTGCCGTCCCAATGCAGTTCCATCTCGCGCCCGTCCGAACGCTTCCTGCGCGGCCCTTGCAACCAGATCGACGGGAAGTCAGCGGTGCCTAGGCTCCGCGGGTCCACCTTTCCCTGCGTCCGCCAATCGGGCAGGTGCTCCCAAGGCATGTTAAGGAAACCCTTGGCATGACTGAAGCTGTCGCCTCGGCCTGGCCCCCACTGCGGTTGGCGGTAGGAGAAACCGAGCCTGCCCGCGAGCCACTGCCCGCGCTCGCGCATTCTTGCGATGGCGGCCGGATAGACGCCATGGCGATCGATCCAGCTTAGATCGCCCCCGAGCGCCTCGATTTCGGGGATTAGATCGCGCTTGGAAAAGCGCTTGTGCCCGGCGCACTGGAAAAAGAAATGCTCGAAAGCGTAGAAGTTAAAGCGATGGGCCGGCATCCCGAGGACTAAAACCGCCGGATCATCGGGGGTCTTACGCACCGTGCCCGCGTGGCAAGCCGCGCAGTTTAGGAAAACCCGATCCACTCCGCGGTACCGGCGCTTGGAAATACCGGCCGGGAGATCGCGTTCCTGACCGCTGCCGTCATGCTCATAGACAAGCCCCAGCGCCTTGTAACCCTCACGAGAAAGCTGCCTGCGGGCTTGCGCGGCGCCGCCCTCATCGCTCATGTAGGCCGCGACCCGCGTGAGATAATCCGGCGCTAAGCGGCCGCCGGCGACTTCGGTCAAGGACTCGGCGCAGACCAGCGGAGCGGCCTGCCAGATCCAGTACGGAATTCCGAGATTGACTTCGGCTCCCGTGGAACCGTATTTAAAATGCTCTTCGATGTCCGTGTAACTGACGGCGCGGTTCGGGAGCAATCGGTACGCGGCATACCCGGTGGCTAGCAACACCACCGAGGCGATCACCGCGGACAGAATCGCCCACGCCTTGCGCAACTTGGCGCCCGCGGCGCCCGGAACTTTTTTAGGCGGTTGTTCTTCTTCCATTGCCAGCCTCCCGGCGCGTATAGGCATCAGCGCCGGAGCGTTCCCGATAATAACGTTGTGGCGCGCGATGATCGAGGAAAATGTTAACTATGTCACAATGCGTCGGCGGCACGCGGCGGAAAAGAACCCAAGGCGCCGTAGCCCAGGTCGTTAATCAAGGGTAAAATCGCTGGACTTATCCTGGTATTTTTTCCTAACCGTGCTCAACCACATGCGTTTACCGAAGTCCGCGATTATCCCCTTGCTAATAGTCCTAGTGCCGCACGGCGTCTACGCGAAGGAGGTCGTGGGGTGGGTGGAGAGGATCAAGCTCTACCCCGGAGAGATGATCTTGAAAGCGAAGGTCGATACCGGGGCGAAGAACTCCTCCATCAATGCCCGTAACATCGATGAATTTACCCGCGACGGCGACCCCTGGGTACGTTTCGAGGTCACTGATCGGCATGGCCACAAGGTCAAGATTGAACGGCAATTGGAGCGCCGGGCACGGATCCAGCGGCATTTTAGCAAACTGCAAACGCGGCCCGTCGTGGTGCTCGGCGTCTGTATGGGCGATATATACAAGGACATCGAGGTGAATCTGGTCGATCGCAAAGGCTTTCTCTATCCGGTGTTGATTGGGCGGAGCTTTCTAAAGGAGAACATAGTAGTGGACGCGACGCTCACCTTTACCCGCGAACCAGTCTGCCAAGGGGTGGGTCGGGGTGGGTAGTCGCCACGTTTATATTCTATCATTCCTACTGACGCTCCTCGGCGCGGGTCTTTTTTTATACAAGATCGTAGCCATGGGTTTCCCGATCATTCCCGGCGAAAAATCCGATCTCTGGGATGTCGAGGTGCGTATCAGCTTCGTGGCGCGCGGCGGTCCGGTGAAGGTGTCGATGTTTATTCCGCGGACCTCGCCTCGGCTGGCGGTCGTGGACGAAAATTTCATCTCGCGGGGTTTCGGTCTCACGACGACGCTCGTCAACGGTAACCGCCAGGCGGCGTGGGCGATCCGCAAGGCGAGCGGGGCGCAGGCGTTGTATTATCGATCCTCGGTCCAAGCGCTGGAACCGGCGGAAGAGGAGACCATCGCCAAGAGACCCGAGAGCCAACCGCCGCCCTCCCTCGAGGGTCCGTATCTCGCGGCGGCGGAAACCCTGCTCAAATCCGCGCGTGAGCAATCCGCAGACCTCGATACGATGGTCGCACAACTGATCAAGCATCTGTGGGAGCCGCACAATGACAGCAACGCGGCGCTGCTCACCGGTCCGCGGCCCGATCGCGACCGGGTCGCGGAGGCGGCGCTGCGCTTGCTGGCGCTCGCCCAAGTCCCGGCGCGCCTGCTTCAGGGCGTAAGGCTCACGCTCCAAGGCGCCGAAGCGCCGATGTTGTCATGGTTGCAGGTCTACTCCGACGGAAGGTGGAGCGCCTTCGATCTCGGCACGGGCGAGGCCGGTTTGCCGGGCGATTACCTGGTATTTTCTATCGGTCCCGAGCCCCTGCTCAAGGTCAAGGGGGGGGACAAGGTTCACTACACGATCGCGGTCCGGCGCACCGAGGCGGGCGGTCTCGAGGCCGCCGCTTTGCGAGGCCGCATCGTCAATCCTCAACTCTTGGAATTCTCGTTGCTGAGCCTGCCGATGCAGACTCAGAGCGTCTACCGGGTCTTGCTCGCGGTGCCGGTGGGCGCCTTTCTTTTGCTGATCATGCGCAATATCGTGGGGATCAAGACCTTCGGCACCTTCATGCCGGTGCTCATCGGGCTCGCCTTCCGGGAGACGCAATTGCTTTGGGGAGTGGTCCTGTTCAGCGCCGTGGTGGCCTTGGGTCTCAGCGTGCGATTCTATTTCGAGCGCCTGAAGCTGCTGCTGGTCCCGCGGCTCGCGGCGGTGCTGACCGTGGTCGTGTTGCTCATGGCGGCGCTCAGTATTATCAGCCACCATCTGGGGCTGGAACGCGGGCTCTCGGTCGCCTTGTTCCCGATGGTGATCATGACCATGACCATCGAACGCATGTCGATCGTATGGGAAGAACGCGGACCGGCCGAGGCGATTCAGCAAGGGCTCGGTAGTCTGGTCGTCGCGGCCTTGGCTTATCTGGCGATGGCCGCCGCCTACACCGAGCACCTGATGTTTGTGTTTCCGGAACTGTTGCTCGTGCTCCTGGCGGGGTCGCTGCTTTTGGGGAAATACACAGGTTATCGTCTCGTTGAGTTAGGGCGTTTCAAGGCGCTCGCCTCGCCGCGGCCATGATCTTCGGCACCGTTCGGCGCCTGCGGGAGGCGGGCGTGCTGGGGCTCAACGAGCGCAATAGCCGCTACACGCTGGCTTACAACCCGCGACGTCTCTATCCCTTGGTCGATGACAAGCTCAGGACCAAGCAACTGGCCTTGAAGGCCGGGCTCTCCGTGCCGGAGCTCTACGGCGTGATTGAGATCGAACACCAGATAAAAGGGATCCATGAGGTCCTCGCAGGGCATCGGGAATTCGTGATCAAACCCGCCCAAGGCAGCGGCGGAGACGGCGTGCTGGTCGTAGCCGGGCGGGCCAAAAACATGTACCGATTGGTGAGCGGCGTCATCATGGACCGGTCCCAGCTAGCCCATTACGCATCGAACATACTGAGCGGTCTCTTCAGCCTCGGCGGTCACCCCGACAAGGCCTTGATCGAATACCGCGTGCAGTTCGACCCCTTGTTCGGGGCCATCAGCTACCTGGGGGTTCCGGATATCCGCATCGTGGTGTTTCAGGGCTTCCCGGTCATGGCCATGGTGCGGCTGCCCACGCGCCTCTCGGACGGCAAGGCCAATTTGCATCAGGGCGCCATCGGCGCCGGTGTGGATATCGCGACCGGGCGCACCCTGACCGCGGTGTGGCGCAACGAGCTCGTGACCGAGCACCCCGACACCGGCAATCCCGTCACCGGGCTCCAAATCCCGCACTGGGATCGGCTGCTCGGGATCGCGGCCCAAGCCTATGATCTCACGGGCTTGGGTTATGTGGGGGTTGATATCGTGCTCGATCGCGACAAGGGACCCTTGCTCTTGGAGCTGAACGCGCGTCCAGGTCTCAACATCCAGATCGCCAATCGCGCGGGTCTCCTTCCTAGGCTACGGCTCATCGAGCGGATCGCCACTCGGCCTTATGCCGTGGACGAACGCGTCGCGTTTGCCAAAGACCGTTTGGCGGCACGTTAAATCTAATAGCCGCAAGCGACGCCCATTGTGCCCCTGATCGAGTCCGGGGTATCCTTGCCCTGCTCGCCGTTCTTACCTAGGCATCATTGATGACATGATGCCCGAACCCTCCGGGCCGCCCGCCGGGGACATTACCTCGCCCGGTGATTACCTCATCCAGGGCGTACATGTGATGAGCCTGGACGTCAGATCAGAGAACCTGTAGGAACTGCGCGGCCAATACAGGTAACTCATTGGCAACCGCGATAATCGCTAAGCCCCCTGTTGGACTGATGAGGATCGCGATTAGGCAAACCCCTCCTGCTGTACCCGAGTCCGCCCTCACGCGAACCGGTCCGACAGCCACCGTGCAGACCGCCCCCCCTTCCATGGCCGCCAACACCTCGTCTTGGAGGGGAGTGGGAGTAGTTCCTCGTAATCCGGCGAGGGCATGGAAGTCAGCCGCCATAGCGGGGGCGGCCGACAACGCGACGGCCATCGCACAACCTAACAACGTGTTTTTTATCATTATACTCTTCCTAATTAATGCCGAGTTGGAATCCATGACTCAATCTCACTCGGTGGTTCACGACCACCTCACTCGATTGGCCCGGTTCGCGCTTCTCAGGACGCCGCTGGTTACCGGTTCCGAACCG
>JBIMKC010000152.1:0-2384 GCA_043673925.1 Chromatiales bacterium
GAGCACGCGACAAAGCAGATGGGCTGCGCAGTAACTTTTGCAGAGCTTCCCTAACGCTCAAGCACATAGGTCCCCGGCGCCGGGTACAGCGCCGGATAGGATTGGCTCCCGATCGGCGGGGCCGCAACCAAGGGGCCGCACTGTTTGCCGAGCCATTGGGCCCAGTCTTCCCACCAGGAACCAGGCGTCTTTTCGATCCCATTGCGCCAGGTTTCCGGATCGGCATGATCGCTTACCGTTCCCACCCAGTAACGCCGTTTCGGCGGCTCCACCGGCGGGTTAACGACGCCCATGATATGTCCAGAGGTCGCTAGCACATAACGCACCGGCGCCTGGACGAGCGCACAGATCTTGAACGTTTCTTTCCAAGGCGCGATGTGGTCTTGTTCGGTGCCGACCGCGTACAGGGGTTGCTTTATCGATCGCAGATCGATGGGCTTTCCGCCCAAGGTCAGCCCGCCGGGCTGCACGAGCTTGTTATTGAGGTAACACTCCCGAAGGTAATACGAGTGCATCGCCGCGGGCAGCCGCGTCGTATCCGTGTTCCAATAGAGGACATCGAGCGGCGGCGGCCCTTCACCGTAGAGGTAATTGTGGACCAGGTAATGCCAAATCAGGCTATTGGATCTCAGCATCCGAAACGACCAAGCCATCGCCGCCCCATCAAGATAACCTGGGTCCGCCATCAGCTTCTCCAGAAACTCTATGCTGTTCTCGTCAATGAACACGCCGATGTCGCCCGGGGCGGTGAAATCGACCAGTGCCGTAAGCAGCGTAAAATGTGCGATGGCGGGCGGCTGGTTGCGCTTCAACCCCGTGTTGAGCCAGGCCATCAATGCCGCGAGGATGGTGCCACCGATGCAATACCCGGCGGCATGCACCTGCGCGGCGCCCGTGACCTCCCTGGCCACGTCGACCGCTTGCAACGCGCCTTGCAGCATGTAGTCCTCGAAGCCGATGTTGCGGCTCTCCGAGCGCGGGTTATTCCAACTGGTGATGAACACCGAGAATCCGCGCGACACCAAATAGTGGACCAGGCTCTTTTTCGCGCAGAGGTCCAGAATGTAATATTTATTGATCCACGGGGCCACGATGACCACCGGCAGGCTGTGGACGTTTTGGGTGGCCGGCGCGTATTGAATGACTTCCAACAAGTGGTTACGGAAAACGACCTGGCCGGGCGTCGCGGCGAGATTGTGCCCGACCTTGAAGGTCTCATCGTCCACCATGCTCACATCGCCCCGAAACGCATCATTCACGGCGTTTCTTAAACCATCAACTGTGCTCATACCAAAACTTGCGATCGACTTGTGAACCGCGCGCGGGTTGGTCCAAAAGTAGTTCGATGGCGAGGCGGCGTTGAGCATCTGCCGTACCCAGAATCCGGCTTTCTGTTTTATGCGCGGAGCAACAGCGGGCGTATTCTCGATCGCGTCCTCAAGCCAACGAGTGTAGGCAAGGTAGGATTCTTTCATCAGATCGTAATAGGGGTGCTCGGTCCAGATAGGCTCGGCGAAGCGCTCGTCGTAAGCCACGGGACGTACCGTGTCCTCCACCTCCTGGCCGCATAATCGCCGGTAACCCAGCATCTGCAGGTTTGAGCACTGCTCGGCAAGCTTGAATAATTGCTTGGCCAGCTCACCCGGCTGCCGCAGCCATGCCTGCTGCACCTCCAAACATGAGGTCATGACGCCAAAAGGATCCAAGGCTTGACGAATGCCGGTGCGGAACGCGTAATTTTCCATTCGAGTAGCTCCCAAAAAGTCTGACAAAGGGTCTCAACGCCGCGCTTGAACTCCCGCGACTACCGCGTGCGGCTATGCGTAATGTGATCGATCGAGACTGAGCGGCTACGGATTATGGGTCTCTTCATATTCAAAAGTCGAACCACCGAATCAAGATCTGGCTAGCGCCCTGTTCAATCCGCCCCCCGGCCACGTTGCCGGGAGCATGGGGCGCTGTGTCAAGCGCTTGGCATTTTAGGTTCTCTTCGACGGCGTAGTGCGGTGAATACATGATGTTAACCTATTGAATATGCATTTATTGTTTTGCATGGCATCCATTGTGCCTTGTTAGCTCAGCACAAGTCTGTTCGACTGTGCCTCCTCCTTTTGGTCTTCGAGGGCGCCTTTGGCGCCCTCATTTTTCTTGGGGCGCCACACTTGGCCTCCTCCCACAAAGCGTCCATCTCCGCAAGCGTGGCGTCGTTCACGGACTGGCCTTGCGCCTGTAACCGCTGTTCGATGTAGCGAAACCGGCGCTCGAATTTTTGATTGGCCGACCGCAACGCCGACTCAGGATCGACGCGCGCGAACCGCGCCAAGTTGACACACGCAAACAACAAATCACCGATTTCCTCGGCGATGTGGGTCGCGTCCCCGGCG
>JBIMKC010000152.1:2484-5384 GCA_043673925.1 Chromatiales bacterium
TTCCCACGCCGCGGACTGCTGATCGGTACCGATCACGACCGCGTTCGGGTCACGACCGCGTTCGCGATCGCGGAGCCTGGCCATGATCTCGATAAGCGATTCTATATTTCCCATAAGCACTCGCCGTGACTTGATCTCCTATTCTTTTTCGCATACAAAGGAGCACTTATGCGTAAGGGCACTGTGAACGCGCGCACGATTGATATGCCGTACCTCGGACGCTGATTTATGGCGCCACTCATTCTGCGATTGGATGTTACCGGGTCGCCGCTCCGATGGATACCCTGGCAAGATGCGGTCTGTCTTTATAGCAAGAACAGAATCGCTTGGACCGCGGGCGAAAGGGTATTCACCTTTTTCGGTGGCATGTCCGGGCTGACCGGTCAGCGTTCGTCGGTCGCGGTCAATTCCATCGTTGCCGTTAAGCGCGCGCGCGGGATCAAACACGGTCAGCGCGGCATCCCGCCCTTGAATAATCGCGAGCTGTTCCTACGCGACGGACACCTGTGCATGTATTGCGGCGAGGAGTACGCCGCATCGCAGCTCACCCGTGACCATGTCATCCCCCTATCGCGCGGGGGATACGATCGTTGGGCGAACGTGGTGGCCGCGTGCAAGGCGTGCAACACGCACAAGGGCAACCGCAGGCCCGAGGAAGCCGGGGTAGCCCTGTTGGCCGTTCCCTACGTGCCCAATTGGGCCGAGTTCCTCGCGCTCACGAATCGGCGTATCCTGGCCGATCAGATGCAGTTCCTAAAGACGCAATTCAATACCCAGCATCGCCTGTTAAGCCTGAGACACTGATCGTCGACGCGCAGCCACCCGCCCGAGCCCATGATGGTGGCTGGCGCGAGCGGCGCGATGTCGCCGGCAACGGGATCGAGTTCACCTTCATCGCGAGCTACAGCCTATGAGCCGGGCCTTTGTTAAAGAACCCGAGGGTGATCAACCCGACGACGCGCTTCCGGAGCGGCCCGAAAGCCCTGATCCCAACTACATCACCCCGCGCGGCCACCTGGCGTTGCAAAAACGCGTCGCGGCGCTTGTTACCGAACAGCAAGCATTGGCGCGGGACGGCGATGCGTTGCTTGTCAGGCAACGTTTGCTCTGCCTCGATCGTGATTTACGCGCGGCTCGCAAACGGCTGGAGCGCACCATCGTGATCGATCCCAGCCAGCCGCCGAGAAGCGATGTCCGCTTCGGCGCCACCGTTGAGCTTCTGGAACCCGATGGGCATACCCATGAGTTCGCTATCGTCGGCGAAGATGAGGTCTGCGCGAGTCAGGGCTTGATTAGCTGGCAGTCCCCCCTCGCGCGCTCGCTGCTCGGGAAAAGAACCGGGGACACGGTGCTCTGGGATCGGCCGCTGGGCGCGATCGAAATCGAGGTGCTCAGCATCCGCTATCCCGCGGCGTAACGGTGACTACTCCGGTCCGGAAAACAGCCACCGCAAGTCAGAGGATGCTGCACGTTCAGGCACCGATCATTCCCGCGGTGGCCGAGCTTATCAGGATTCATCGCGGTACGATTTCATTAGGCCAAGGGGTCGCGTTTTATGGCCCGCCCGCGCGCGCCGCGGAGCGGATAGGCGATTTCCTGTCGGATCCGGAACACCACAAATACGCGCCCGTCGAAGGAACGCCGCGTCTCATTGAATTGATCGTTCAAAAGCTGCATACCGAAAACGCCGTATTGTGTGATAAAAAACGCCGCGTCGTCGTCACCGCGGGCGCCAACATGGGGTTTCTTCATGCCCTGATGGCCATCGCCGATCCGGGCGACGAAATCGTGCTGCCGTTGCCGTACTATTTCAATCAGGAAATGGCGATCAGAATGCTAAACTGCATACCGATCGCGGTTCCGACCGATGAGCGCTATCAACTGAAACTGGATCTCATTCTCCAGGCGATCACCCCAAAGACGCGCGCGATTGTGACGATTTCTCCTAACAACCCGAGTGGCGCCGTCTATCCCGCGGCGACACTGCGAGAGGTCAATTCCCTGTGTCGGGAGCACGGGCTTTATCACCTTAGTGACGAGGCCTACGAAAACTTTACCTATGGTGAGGCCCGCCACCTCTCCCCAAGCTCGCTCCCTGGTTCTGAGGCGCACACGATCTCTCTGTATTCGCTCTCCAAGGCTTACGGGTTTGCGAGTTGGCGTATCGGTTACATGGTACTCCCCGAACACCTCTATGACTCGGTGCTTAAAGCCCAGGATACGAATCTCATATGCGCGCCGTTGATTTCCCAATACGCCGCCATCGGCGCGCTCGAGGAGGGTTCTCGGTATTGCAGTGAGAAGCTCGCCACAATCCGCGGGACGCGCGCCATCGTCCTTGATGCTTTAGGGCGGATCGATGAGATCTGCATCACCCCTCAAACCGAAGGTGCGCTCTACGTATTCATTAAATTACGCACGCACTGGCACCCGATGCGAGTCGTGGAGACGCTCATCACGCAATACCGGGTGGCGGTCATACCCGGCACCACGTTCGGAATGGAACGCGGATGCTACCTGCGCGTGTCCTTTGGAGCACTTGACCCCGATACCGCCCGAGAAGGCGTCGCGCGTCTAGTGACAGGTATGCAGGCGATCGTCGCGGGTCATTAACGCATTAAGCGGTTGTCTCGACGTGCCCTTGGACAATCTCATGGATCCCGCGAATCGCGTGTATAACACTGTGGGCTATTGCGGTAGGAATCGAAGCTATGACCTCCGCATTTATGAGCACCACGAGATCTAAGAGCTCGTGAATAAATCTACTGCGCAGCCCGCCCGCATCGTTGCGCGGTGCTCGGAATCCTCATGTATTTCCATATACACTGCGGTTCCTGCGCGCCGTGCGCCTCGCGGGCGGGCGTGCTCGCTACG
This sequence comes from Chromatiales bacterium, assembly GCA_043673925.1. Classification (GTDB taxonomy): domain Bacteria; phylum Pseudomonadota; class Gammaproteobacteria; order JACCXJ01; family JACCXJ01; genus USCg-Taylor. The sequence goes on from JBIMKC010000152.1 coordinate 5,359, forward strand.
ATTTCTTCACAAGCTCCGAGGCGCCA
>JBIMKC010000153.1:0-1630 GCA_043673925.1 Chromatiales bacterium
TCCCCCGGTCTTTGAAGGAACCCGTGGGGTTCAGTCCCTCGTATTTAACATACAGACTGACGTCGCGCTCGATGAGCCCGGGAATATTCTGTACGCGAATGAGCGGCGTATTCCCCTCGCAGAGGCTGATGATGCGCACAGCCTCGCTGACCGGCAAGCGCTGGCGGTAACGGTCTATGAGTCCGGTGTAGGGCGTCATGGTCTGATTCCGAAACTTAAGCGAACGTCTCCAGGCGAATGCGCGTCACCCGGCCTGTAACCGACTCCAAGGCTTCGATGCGCTCGATGGCCGCGTTCATGGAGCGCTCCCGCACCCGGTGCGTTAGGAAAATGATGGGGACATGCGGTTCGCCCGGCACCGGCTCCTTCTGCAGGATCGCTTCGATGCTGATCCGAAGATCACCGAAGATGCGCGTGATGTCCGCCAAGACTCCCGGCTGATCCACCGCGTGCATGCGTAAGTAATAGGCCGTGGCGACAGTGTCCATGGGAGCCACGCGGCGGTTCGACAGGGCCGCCGGTTGAAAGGCCAGGTGCGGTACGCGGTTCTCCGGATCGGAGGTGAGCGTACGCACCACGTCCACGAGATCGGCCACCACCGCCGAGGCCGTCGGCTCGGCGCCGGCGCCCGCCCCGTAATACAAGGTCTGGCCGACAGCATCGCCCTTGATCAGCACCGCGTTCATCACCCCCATGACATTGGCAAGCAGTTGCCGCCGCGGCACCAAGGTCGGGTGCACCCGGAGCTCGATGGCGTCTCCGGCATCGCGCGCGATCCCGAGGTGTTTGATCCGGTAACCCAGTTGCTCCGCGTAATCAATGTCAGCCTGGGTGATTTGGCTAATCCCCTCCGTATACACCTTGTCGAACTGCAGGGGAATGCCGAAGGCGATCGCGGCCAGGATCGTGAGCTTGTGCGCGGCGTCGATGCCCTCGACGTCAAAGGCCGGATCGGCCTCCGCGTAGCCGAGGCGTTGCGCCTCGCGCAGCACGGTCTCGAAATCGCGGCCTTTATCCGCCATCTCGGTGAGGATGAAATTCCCGGTCCCGTTGACGATCCCGGCGAGCCACTCGATGCGGTTCCCGGCCAGCCCTTCGCGGATCGCCTTGATGATCGGTATTCCGCCGCCCACGGCGGCCTCGAAGGCCACCATCACGCCTCGCTCCTGGGCGGCTTGGAACACTTCGTTACCGTGGATTGCGATCAAGGCTTTGTTCGCCGTAACCACGTGCTTGCCGTTCGCGATGGCCTTGAGCACCAGGGTACGGGCCGGCTCCACGCCGCCGATCAACTCGACCACGATCCGGATCTCGGGATCGTTAACGACCGCCAGGGCATCGCCTGTAATTGCAATCCCATCGAGAGGCAGGCCGCGCGGTTTATCGAGGTCGCGCGCGGCCGCGCGGGTGACTTCAATCGCCCTTCCGGCGCGGCGGGTGATTTCATCCCGGTTGCGGCGTAAGACCTGGATGGTCCCGCCGCCCACGGTGCCGAGCCCGAGGAGCCCGACTTGCACGGGATTCAAGTCCTGCACTTCAAAGATCCGCTTTGAATACGTGGTTCCAGCGTGACCCGCTGGCCAGCAAGCTACAAGCCATGGACTGAACGCACCGGTATCGCGTTGCCCTT
>JBIMKC010000153.1:1730-5384 GCA_043673925.1 Chromatiales bacterium
GCTGGCCAGCAAGCTACAAGCCATGGACTGAACGCACCGGTATCGCGTTGCCCTTGCGCAGCATCTCGCGGATCCCCCGAATCGCCTGCCGGGTCCGGTGCTCGTTCTCGATGAGCGCGAAGCGTACGTACTGATCGCCGTACTCGCCAAAACCGATCCCGGGCGAGACCGCCACTTTAGCTTCCAAGAGAAGTTTCTTGGAAAACTCCAAGGAACCCAAGTCCCGATAAGGCTCCGGAATCGGCGCCCAAACGAACATAGTCCCGCGCGGTTTCTCGACGCTCCAGCCAGCGGCGTTGAGCCCCTCACAGAGCACGTCGCGGCGGCGCCAGTACATGTGACTGATCTCGGTAAGACAGTCCTGCGGCCCTTCCAGGGCCGCGATGGCAGCTATTTGAATCGGGGTGAAAGTCCCATAGTCCAAATACGACTTGAGCCGGGCCAATGCCTTCACCAAGAGGGGATTACCCACCATGAAACCCACGCGCCAACCCGGCATGTTATAGCTCTTGGAGAGTGAAAAGAACTCCACCGCGATGTCCTTGGCGCCCGGCACTTGCAAGATGGAAGGCGCCTTATAACCATCAAAAACCAAGTCCGCGTAGGCGAGGTCTTGAATGACCCAAATTCCGTGCTCGCGCGCGATGGCGATGACGTGCTCGAAAAACGGCAGCTCCACGCATTGGGTGGTCGGATTACTCGGGAAGTTGAGGACCAGCAGCTTCGGTTTCGGCCAACAGTCGCGGATGGCCTTCTCTAATTCCGCGAAGAAATCGATCCCCGGTCCGATGGGCACGTGCCGCACATCGGCGCCGGCGATGACAAAGCCAAACGGATGGATCGGATAGGCGGGATTCGGCACCAGTACCGTATCGTCCTCATCGACGATGGCCATGGACAGATGCGCCAATCCTTCCTTGGAGCCGATGGTCACGATGGCCTCCGTTTCCGGGTCCAAGTCAACATCGTAGCGGCGTTTATACCAATCGCAGATCGCCTTGCGCAGACGCGGGATCCCACGCGACGTCGAGTAGCGATGGGTATCGTCACGCTGGGCGGCTTCGACCAACTTATCGATGATATGTTGGGGCGTGGCCTGGTCCGGGTTTCCCATCCCGAAATCGATGATGTCCTCGCCCCGATGGCGCGCCGCCATCTTGAGCTCCTGGACGGTGCTAAACACATACGGCGGTAGCCGCTCGATTCTAGGAAATCTCGTATCCAACGCTTGCCTCGGAAAACTCCAGTATCTGAATAAAGCCTTAATGGCTGATCCTAATAGTTCGCGTAAATCCGCGCATTCAACTCAACGAACCGCCGGGTAAATAGCGACAACGACGTTACCTATCTGCCGGCGCGCTGTCAAACGCAGGATCAATCACTCGGCCTTGTCAGCGTTGGCTTACTCGCTTTGGATGGAAACCACTCGTGCCCCGAGGGCAGCGCGCCCGCGCGGTTTAGGATCCAACTCGCGATATCCTTGAGCACCACAGAGGCGTGCAGATCGCGGGTCAACATATGGTAACCCTCGGGATACCATGCAAGCCGCCAATCGTGCGCCGCCGCTTGCCCCGCGACAAAGCGCTCGAAGCAGGACCTCGGAATGATTTGATCGTGGGCGCCGTACAGGATCAACGACGGATGCCTGAGCCGGGGAACCGCCGCCAAAGCCTCATCCATGAGATCGCTCAGCCCGGCGATGGCGTCGAACCGCGTCGCCTTGATGACTAGCGGATCGCGGGACAGATTCGCCCGCATGGCATCGTTATCCGAGGGGCGAACGTTGAGGCCCCGTCCGGTGACGGTAAAAGCCGGCAATGTATTCGCCATCACCCACAACGTCGCCCGCGTGAACGGATTCCATAAACGGCGCCCCCACACCGCCGGCGCCACCAGCACCACACCGTCGACCTCCGGGGGGCCGGGCCGCGTCAGGGCGGCCATGGCGACCGCCCCGCCCATGCTTTCGCCTAAAAGGTAGAGCGGAACATCGGGATGGCGCCGTCTCAGCAAGCGCGTAAGCTCATGAACATCCGCGACGAGGCGCTCGCTGCCTGCCCAGATCCCCGGACGCGCGGTGGCGCCGAAACCGCGCTGGTCGTATGCATAGGTGAGGATACCGTGTAAGGCGAGGTAAGGACCCACGGCCGTGAAAGAATGGCTATATTCGTTGAACCCGTGCAGAGCGAGCACCACGGCCACCACCGGCCCGGGCGGCACCCAGGCCTGCGATGGCAGCAAGACTCCATCCGGCATCACCGCGTGCATCGGCTCTAACATCGGCCGCGTGGCTTGAGGCAGGACGGGCGGCCGCGCAGGCGCGCCGCACGCGATAAGTGCGAGCGCCGCGAACAGTGCAGCCGCGGCCAAGGGAGGCGATCCGAAGCACCTTGCGAGCAGATTCAACTTCGGTCGCGGAAAAGCCCGCGCTCCAGACGGCGGGTGTCGCTATGCTGGAAAGCATCCGTTCCTAAGAGACACATTGCGGCTCAATTTTATAGAAGATATATTTGCTTAAACAATAAGCCTTGCACCACGCAAACCCAATGCGCCACGCGTATCGCTATCGGAACGCGCTAGTCGCGATCACACTAAGCATTGTCGCCGGGGCCGGGTGCCAAACACCCGCCCCACGCACGCAACTCGATCCGGTGTTCATGGATCCCCCGGCCGTCGATCGGGCCTATCCCCCGGCGATGGAGCCGGTCGTGATCCGTAGCCAAGGCGCCAAGCTCAGTGGCATCGTTTATGTCGCGCAGGGCCCGGGGCCGCACCCGGCCGTCATCTTGTTGCATGGTTATCCAGGCAACGAGAGAAACCTGGATCTGGCCCATGCGATCCGCCGCGCCGGCTGGAATGTGCTCTTTTTTCACTATCGCGGCTCCTGGGGCAGCGAAGGGCGGTTTTCGATGGAGCACGCCATTGCGGACGCCCACGCCGCGGTTGGCTTTATGAGATCAGCGGAATTTCTCCGGAAATACCGCACGCATCCGGATCGCCTTGCCGCCATCGGTCACAGCATGGGCGGGTATGTCTCTTTGGAGGTTTTGGCTGGCGATCCGCGGCTCCGCTGCGGAGCTTCGCTCGCCGGCGCCAATCTCGGGAAGTTCGGCGAGCTGGCCCAACAAAGCGCCGAGTTCGCCTCGCAACTCGCCTATTACATCGACGATGCGAACGCCATCGTGGGCCAACGTGGCCAAGCCGCGGTCGCGCGCTGGATGGCGCACGCGCCCAATTACGATCTGCGCAGGCTCGTCCCCAAGCTGACAGCTAAATCCCTATTACTCATCGGGGCCGAAGGCGACACCATCCTTCCCCTCGATCAACATCACGAACCCCTGGTCGAGGCGCTACGCGAAAGCGGGCACGGAGATCTTACGGTAGAGACGCTGGATACTGATCATGTGTTTTCGAGCCGGCGTATTGCTTTGGCTCGGATCGTCATCCAGTGGCTGAACAACCGATGTAAGCATTCACTGGCGGCGGGCTAAAGGGCCGGTGCGGGCACGAGGGCAGTGTGCACCCGCGACGTGCGAAGCGATGCAAACCACTTCCATCGGCTATAGTTATGGAAATATTCAAATCTATTCCCCGCGGTCTGCCGCGGGGACCTTAGCGATGGGGTTTCCAAAGGGGAGAGGCGCAGCTCTCCCC